>NZ_JAMAWB010000015.1:0-155971 GCF_023713585.1 Paenibacillus sp. MER TA 81-3 | reverse complement strand
TCCTGAGCCAGGATCAAACTCTCCGTTAAAGTTAGTTTGACTTGCTCATGTATTGCTGACGAGGTTGTTAACCTCTATTACACAAACGTTTCACTCGTTGTTCAGTTTTCAAAGAACAATCTTCATTCCAGCGCTTCGGCTCATTGCCTCTTTCGCTTCGTTCACCGCGTTTCTCATCGGCGACTTTTATAATATACCATAGCCTACAAACGAACGCAAGTACTTTTTTAAAGTTTCTTTAAAGATTATGTAAAAGCCTATCCCCTTGCTGATAGAGTAGCTCTATCACCTTAATTCAAGCAGTCGGAAATAGACTCTTATCGAGCGTGTTCAAAAAGGTCACCTTTCAGTACCGAGGAGTAAAAGTTTTCGCAAGAAAACTACATCGGAAGCAACCCTCGAAAAAGGATGCTCGCAGTGTAGGTGAGACCACATGAGCACCTGAGCTATTTTCAAGGAAACATACTATTGTCCAATTACTTCATCAATCCAAATATGACGTTCCTGCACAAGCTGAACAATCTGACCGTCAACAGAAACCCATGGGCGTGTAGGATGTCCATGCTCTGTAAATACAATCCGTCCCACGCGTCCATCGCTTAATTTCACGAACGACCCTTGATGCAGCTGTGTCACCTTATGATTAAAGATCCGCACCATTTCGGGATTTAACTTTCCGAACGACTCTTCTTTTAACTGCTCTAAAACAACATAAGGAGATGACGCCTTCTGGTAAACGCGATTCTGCGTCATCGCGTGGAACATGTCGGCAATGGCGACGATTCTGGCATAAGGATGGATTTGTTCTCCTTTTATACCTAATGGGTACCCGCTTCCGTCCATTCGCTCATGATGCTGCAAGGCGGCAAGCTTGACCCCATCGTTCAAAGCCGGAACATTGCGCAGCAGCTCATAGCCATAATGGGTATGGCGTCTTATCTCGACTCTCTCTCTGTCGGTGAGCGAATCTCTTTTATTCCATATATCTTCGTCTACCTTGGCCTTGCCAATATCGTGCAGCAAACCAGCCAATGCAATCTGCATACCTTCTTGGGCTGGGAACGAACTCCACTGGCCCAGCAAATATGAGGTCAGCGCCACAGCGACCGATTTATGATACAAATACTCCGTCACATCTCCATGCAACTGGGCTTTGATTTGCGGATGAAAAGTTAGAGGAGAGTAATGCTTGCTACGGGCTAGCAGCCATTCCATCTGCTGACGCAGCTCAAGAATGGGAATTTTGGATGTACCTAAAGTATGGTAAACGTTTTTTAACAAGTTCACCATTTGCATCCATGCTTCGACGAAGCCGATATTTTCTGCGCTGTTAACATGGTCCTTCCTTTTTGGTGTTTCCACCGTAGGCTCGCTTATTCGCGCCGCAGGAAAATCAACCTCAGCTGTGGCAGAGAACTCGGCTTGAGCCGTATGAGAAGTGCTAACAATGACAACCGACTTAATTAAGAATGCATCGAGCACGTCCAAATCCCGGACGCTCAACATCCTGCCCTTTTGCATTAAAATGCCGCCGAGCATCGTATGTACGTCATCTTCCAAGCTATCGCCTGGCTTTAATTGAGAAACAGGGGTTAATACCATATGGACATTGCACACTCCTGCGATTTTGTTTGAGGTGAATTGCTTAATAAGAAGGGGCGCATCCTATTGATGTACGCCCCTAACATAGTTTTACTGTTCGCTTGCCCCATCTTCGTCTGAATCAGCAAGCTGGTCGACTTGAGTGTTATGTTCCTCGATCAACTCGCCGTTCTCATCAAGAGAAGCATCGTCTTCTTCATTTTTATCGCAACGGCTTACCGTAGACACGGAATCATCGTCACGAATATTAATCAATTTAACGCCTTGTGTATACCGGCCCATCTGGGAAATTCCAGACATGCTCGTACGGATAATCGTTCCGGATGCGGTAATAATCATCAAGTCTTCTTCATCTTGAACGACCTTCAAGCCTACGACCGGACCGTTCTTATCTGTGACGTTAATCGTCTTAATCCCTTTACCGCCGCGGCTTTGAATACGATAATCGGCCATTGGCGTCCGTTTGCCGTACCCTTTGGAAGTGACGATCAAGACTTCGTTATCGATTGTAACGACATCCATACCGATGACGGCATCTTTCTCTACTAGCGTAATACCTTTGACGCCGGTCGCCGAACGACCCATCGAACGGACATCACTCTCAGGGAAGCGAATGGACATTCCATTCATCGTTCCCATAATGATCTCCTGTTCGCCATCGGTAAGACGGACACCGATAAGATCATCATCCTCGCGCAGGTTAATGGCGATTAGGCCGCCCTTGCGAATATTAGCATAGTCATTCAACGGCGTCTTCTTCACGATCCCTTGACGGGTTGCAAAGAACAAGTAGTTATCATCGTCGAATGTCTCTACCGGAATGACGGCGTTGATCGATTCTCCCTGTTCGATTTGAATCAGGTTGATAATCGGCGTACCTCGAGCGGTCCGGCTCAAGTCCGGAATTTCATATGCTTTGATGCGGTACACTTTCCCTTTGTCCGTAAAGAACATCAGGTAGTGGTGAGAGTTGGATACGAATAAATGCTCGACGAAGTCGTTATCTTTCGTGTCCATTCCCACAACCCCGCGCCCGCCCCGCTTCTGGCTGCGATACGTCGTTGCTGGAAGACGCTTGATATATCCGCTATGGGTAATAGTGATGATGACATCCTCTCTCGGAATGAGGTCTTCATCCAGGATGCTATCTTCGCCAATCGTAATTTCCGTGCGGCGATCGTCACCATACTTCTGCTTCACTTCTTCCAACTCGTCATTAATGATGGTCAGGACGAGCTGCTCGTTCGCCAAAATTTCGCGATACTCTGCAATTTTGAGAAGAAGCTCTTGATATTCGGCTTCGATCTTCTCGCGTTCCAATCCAGTTAGGCGGCGCAGACGCATGTCCAAAATCGCCTGAGCCTGATCGAAGCTGAGTCCGAAGCGCGATATTAAGCCTTCGCGCGCTTGTTCGTCATTTTGAGAGCCGCGAATGAGCGCGATAATCTCATCGATATGGTCAAGCGCGATACGCAAGCCTTCAAGAATATGGGCACGCGCCTCTGCTTTCTTCAGTTCGTATTCGGTACGGCGCCGGATGACTACAATCTGGTGCTCCAAGTAATAATAGAGCATGTCATGCAGATTCAACACGCGCGGCTCTTGGTTGACGAGCGCCAGCATGTTGCAGCCGAAATTAGACTGCATGGCAGTATGCTTATACAGATTGTTCAACACAACGCTCGGATTCACATCGCGGCGCAGTTCAATAACAATGCGCATCCCATTGCGGTCCGATTCGTCCCGCAAATCCGTAATGCCGTCGATACGCTTCTCGCGCACCAACTCTGCAATCTTTTCGACAAGACGCGCCTTATTGACCTGATAAGGCAGCTCGTGCACAACAATGCGAGCCTTGTTATTGTTCTCTTCGATAGTCGCTCTGGCGCGCATCGTGATTGAACCGCGTCCAGTCGTGTAAGCTTGTCGAATGCCTTCACGTCCGATAATTAATCCTGACGTTGGGAAATCCGGCCCCTTAATATATTCCATCAAATCCAGCGGCGTCAATTCCGGATTGCGGATAAGCGCCTGCAATCCGTTAATGACTTCCGTCAAATTATGCGGAGGAATATTGGTCGCCATCCCGACCGCAATTCCCGATACCCCATTGACAAGCAGGTTCGGGAATCGCGCAGGCAGAACGACCGGTTCCTGCTCTTCCCCATCATAGTTCGGGGCATAGTCAATCGTATCTTTGTTAATATCGCGCAGCAGCTCCATCGCTATCTTGGAGAGGCGCGCTTCCGTATATCTCATGGCCGCGGCGAAGTCGCCGTCGATAGAACCGAAGTTACCGTGTCCATCTATCAACATGTAGCGGAGCGAGAAGTCCTGCGCCATGCGCACCATCGTCTCGTATACCGCCGAATCACCATGCGGATGGTACTTACCAATGACTTCGCCGACGATTCTGGCCGATTTCTTATGGGGCTTGTCCGGCGACATGCCGAGTTCTGACATCGCATACAAAATACGACGATGTACCGGCTTCAAGCCATCCCGCACATCCGGCAACGCACGGCTTACGATGATGCTCATCGCGTAATCCAAGAAAGATTCCCGCATCTCGGTTCCGATGTCACGATCCCTGATTTGCGATTGTTTTTCTTCCGCCATGTTGGACCTCCTCATATTTCGTCTTTAACAGCGTCCACATTGTATGGCAAAAAGCAAAAATTTGCTCAGCAAGCGAAAACGGCTCCCAAGCCCCAATATCGGGGACGAACCGTTTCCACGGATGAATATCATTTTTCCCAAAAAAACGGCATGCCTCTTCAATTGGAGGATAACCGTTTTAAGTCGATGAATAGCCACACGATTCATGTGAAGTCAAATGAAATCTTCCTGCATTCATCAAGTCATACGGATAAAATCATATTCATCAATTCCATAACTACGCTATTTTCATTATATTACTTTCACAAAAGAGATACAATTAAACGTTCCATGAAACCGCCCAAAACCCGAACATTTTCCACAAAAAATAGGTTTTTGTTCTATTCCTCTTCAACCATAACGCCATACATTGGTATAAATCGTCTAATTGAGGGAGCAAATTGTTCCAGCAAGAAGACGTAAGCGACTATACTCCGTAAAGGGTGATGCATTTTGTCCATTCGTCGCGTGTTCAGCAAATGGAAAAAGACCCGCAATCTGCAAAGCTCATCGTTAAAGCGATACATTCCGGAGACAGCGATCTTCAATTACGACCGCTTGGGAGAAATGTTAACCCGCCATAAGATGGTGTACGTAAAGCCGGACAAGGGAACCCATGGGAATGGCGTCATGCGTGTAAAACAGCACTCTGGCACATCCTTTGAGCTGAGGGAAGGCGTCTCAACCCAGACTTTCAATTCCTTAGATAGCTTGCATGCAGCAATCAAAACACGAATCGGCAAACGAATGTATTTGGTACAGAAAGGCATTCATATGATGACCCACCGGGGTCGAAAATTTGATTTGCGCGTCTTGGTGCAAAAAAACCTGGACAACAAATGGGAATCGATGTCCATCTTGGGCCGGAAAGCGGCAGCTCATAAAATTGTGACCAATGTGAGCAATGGCGGTAAAATGGAGACTCTGTCCAAGCTGCTCCATTCCCGCCTGAATGATGCCTCCATCCGCAGATTAGGTCGTGAGCTCGAACAATTAGGTGTATCTACCGGTCGGGAATTAAGCCGAACCTATAAGGGACTTAAAGAGCTGGGAATAGATATCGCGCTCGACAAAAGCATGCATCCATGGATACTTGAAGTGAACACCAACCCTGCTATCTATGTGTACCGCACCTTTGATCCGCGTGCTTATCGGCGAATTTGCCGCAATGCCAAAGCGTATGGACGCTTTGGCCAGAAGTAACCTTCAAGCCGCAATCCCTCAAGGTAGCCCCGGAAAGATATTCATACACCAATGCCCCAGTCCTTAGAACTGGGGCATTGAAATACTCCGAACAATTAGGCAAGGCACGTTGGCTCGCGTTAAATATCTAAGTTCTTAACAAACTTCGCGTGACGCTGAATGAAATCGCGGCGCGGTTCGACATTGTCCCCCATGAGCGTATCGAATACTTCATCCGCCATTTTGGCGTCATCGAATGTGACTTGAAGCATTTTACGGCTTTCCGGATCCATCGTCGTCTCCCACAATTGCTCCGCGTTCATTTCCCCGAGACCTTTGTACCGCTGCACGTTGACTTTCACGCCTTCGCCAAATTCCGCGATAATCTCATCCTTCTGCTTATCGCTATCGGCATAACGCACAACCTTGTTGCGCTCAATCTTATAGAGCGGCGGCTGCGCAATATACACGAAACCAGCTTCGATGAGTTTGCGCATGTAACGATAGAAGAATGTCAACATCAGCGTTCGAATATGGGCGCCGTCCACATCAGCATCCGTCATAATAATGATTTTGTGATAGCGTGCCTTCGACAAGTCGAAGTCTTCCCCAATGCTCGTACCTAAAGCGGTAATAATCGCTCGAATTTCTGCATTGGATAGTATTCTATCCAGCCGGGACTTTTCGACGTTCAAAATTTTACCCTTCAGTGGCAAAATCGCTTGGAAATGACGATCTCGCCCTTGCTTCGCCGAGCCCCCCGCGGAGTCACCTTCGACGATAAAGAGCTCACATTGTGCAGCATCCTTGGAGGAGCAGTCCGCCAGTTTCCCTGGCAAAGAGCTAACCTCGAGCGCACTCTTCCGGCGCGTCAATTCGCGGGCACGACGTGCCGCTTCGCGAGCACGGGAGGCTTGCAAGCCTTTTTCCACTACTTTGCGTGAAACCGCTGGATTCTCATTCAAGAACTCCATAAATTTCTCAGAGAAGACGGACTCTACGATGCCGCGTACTTCACTATTGCCGAGCTTTGTTTTCGTCTGTCCTTCAAATTGCGGTTCTGGAATTTTGACCGAAATGATGGCGGTCAATCCTTCCCGCACGTCATCGCCGCTCAAGTTGGAGGTGCTATCCTTCACCAAGTTCGTCTTGCGAGCATAATCGTTAATGATTCGAGTAAGCGCGCTTTTGAATCCGGATTCGTGCGTACCACCTTCATGCGTATGGATATTGTTGGCAAATGAATAAATGTTCTCGGTATAGCTATCGTTATACTGAAGTGCGATTTCGCACGTAATGTTATCTTTTGCGCCCTCTACGTAAATCGGAGGCTCGTGCATTTTTTCACGGTTACGGTTCAAATAATCGACGAATTCCATGATTCCGCCTTCGTATCTAAACGTTTGCGATTGTCCAGTCCGTTCGTCACTAAGGACCATTTCGATGCCTTTATTCAAGAAGGCAAGCTCGCGAATCCGGGAAAGAAGAATATCGTATTCGTATTCGGTCGTTTCCGTAAACACTTCCCGATCCGGTTTGAACTTAACGGTCGTTCCCGTATCCGTCGTCTCACCGATAATTTCCAAGTCTGCCTGCGGCGCACCGCGGCGATATTCCTGTTGGTGGATATAGCCGTCCCGCTTTACGGTAACCAACAGCACTTCTGACAATGCGTTGACGACCGATACCCCGACGCCATGCAGGCCGCCGGATACTTTGTAGCCGTCTCCGCCGAATTTTCCTCCTGCGTGCAAGACAGTCATAACGACCTCTACCGCAGGACGCTTCAATTTCTCTTGTACCCCTACTGGAATCCCGCGTCCGTTGTCAATGACCGTGATGCTGTTATCTTCATGGATGATCACTTGAATCTTCGTACAGTAACCGGCCAACGCCTCATCAATACTATTGTCGACCACTTCCCATACCAAATGATGAAGCCCTTTGGCACTGGTTGAACCGATATACATCCCTGGCCGTTTGCGTACGGCTTCCAAGCCTTCCAATACCTGAATCTGGCTCTCATCATAAGTATTCTGATTCAAAGACATGCCCTTCACCTACTTCATAAATTTCAGTTCCGCCTATGCTTCTTCCACTCGCACTAAATGATGCGCACGTTTCTTCAATGTCGTCGATGATATCGGAGAGTAAAATACTTTTCCCTTCGTCACGACGATGGATTTCGCAGCTTCCTCGCCTATTGTCTCCACATTTCTCACCTTGTGCGCGTTTGCCACGAACTGTTTGGATAGCTTGGATGATTTTTCTATCGACACATCAAAAATAGCGACCAGTTCTGAGGACCGAATAACCCTCTCTCCGCCCAAATGAATATACATCCCGCTCACCCCTTAACGCTTAACTTGCCCGTTTTCCACGTGGAACATATTTGCATCTTGCAGCTTGCTTGTGTTAATGCCTTCAATGCCCGTTGTCGTGATGAACGTCTGTACTTTACTCTGAAAGGTTTCAATCAGCTGCGTTTGCCGAAACGAATCCAGCTCGGACAATACATCATCGAGCAACAGTACGGGATATTCCCCTATTTCTTCATGCATGAGCTCAATTTCAGCAAGCTTCAACGACAATGCCGTCGTCCGCTGCTGCCCCTGAGATCCGTACGTTTGCACTTCTTTGCCGTTAATAAAAAAGGCTAGATCGTCCCGGTGCGGCCCGACAAGTGTCATGCCGCGCCGCACCTCCTGGTCTTTCATTTGTGTTAACTTTATCATAAATTGCTCAAATAAGACAGCGTCATCTTCGTCAGACACTGTAAACGAAGGCGCATATTCTACCGTGAGCGCTTCACGTTCGTTCGTAATTCCCGCATGAATCTGTTCTGCCCACGTTTGCAGCTTCTTTAAATATTGTTTCCTCTTCTTGACAACTTTAACACCGTTATCCGCCAACTGCTCGTTGAAGATTTCCAGCATGGTGTTTGCCTGTGAGCTCGGACTGCTCCACATCTGCTTCAACAGATTGTTGCGCTGCACAAGCACCTTCTGATACTGCTGCAAATGATACAGATAGCTTGGCTGCACCTGAGCGATTTCCATGTCCAAAAACCGGCGGCGTATGCCGGGAGCGCCCTTAACAATTTCTAAATCTTCTGGAGCGAACATGACGACATTCAATGCACCAATAAACCCGCTTAATTTTTTCTGTTCAAGCCCGTTCAGCTTCGCCTTTTTGCCTTGACGGGAAATATTAAGCTCCAGCTGTACGGTACCATATTTCCGATCTACTACAGCTTTAAGCTGAGCTTGCTCCGCTTCCCAGCCAATAAGTTCCTTGTCCTTCGATGTCCGATGGGACTTGGTCAAGGCGAGTACAAAGATTGATTCCAGCAAGTTCGTCTTGCCTTGGGCATTGTTCCCGATAAAAATATTGACCCGGTTGCTCGTGTCCATTTCAAGAGCCTCATAATTGCGATACTGCTTCAATGCAACGCTTTTAACGAACACCCGCTACTCCCCCTGAGCGGGCACGATGCGGAACGTTCCGCATCCTTCCACGCTGACGACATCTCCAGCATACAGCTTGCGTCCTCGCCGCGCTTCGTCTTCGCTATTCACTTTGACCATAGCTTCCGCCAACATCACCTTGGCATGGCCTCCCGTCGACGCACAGTTCGCTAGCTTCAGAAATTGACCAAGCGTAATATATTCCGTTGAAACCTTAATGTCGTTCATGTCGCTTCCTCCTTGTTGCCGTACCGCCTTGCGTATACTCTGACTGTACCGTAAGGCGCATCACATGTAAACTGCCGTGCACGATCAGTTCGTCGTACGATATGGCAAAATCAGGTGCAAGCTGTTCACATGCTCGGTTGGTTTAATAATAATCGGACTCATGGCTCCCGTAAATCCGATGAAAATATGTTCACATTCAACAACTTTTAACACATCCAGCATATATTTAGAGTTAAACGCAATACGCAGCGGTTCCCCGTTGAACTCTTTCACTTCAAGCTGCTCCTGAACGCGGCCTAGCTCGGACGAGCTGGATGAAATTTCAATCGTTCCGTCCTCTTTCGTCTGCAGGCGCACAATATTTGTCTTTTCTTCACGAGAAAGCAAATAAGCACGGTCGATCGCATCTGTCAATTTTTTCGTGTCCAAGACGAGTTCTGTTTTGTATTGCTGCGGAATAATCTTAGAAGTATCAGGATACGTCCCGTCCAAAATACGTGAATAGAATAAGACACGATCAATTTTGAATAGTACTTGATTGTCGGCGACAACAATATCGACCATCTTATTTTGATCAGGGATGATTTTGCTCAGCTCATTGAGCGTTTTGCCGGAAATGACGACATTGTTAAATCTCAGCTCCGGATCCACCTGAATATCTGCCACGCGGCTGGCCAGACGGTGACGGTCCGTTGCTACGAACTTCAAATTCCCTTCGTTCAAATACCACAGCACCCCGGTTAATATCGGAGTGGTTTCGTTAGATGAAATTGCAAATACGGTCTGCTTAATCATTGTCTTCAACAAATCACCATTTACGGTAATGACTTGATTCTCTTCAATGCTTGGCAAAACCGGAAATTCTTCTGGATCAAGACCGACCATTTGAATATCTGTCGTTCCCGAACGCAGAAAAGTTTGGAAATGGTCTTTTACTTCGATTTCCACATCCTGGGAAGGTAACTTTTTGATGATCTCAACAAAGAATTTAGCCGGCAAAACAACACTGCCTGGACGTTCGACTTGGACGATCGTTTGACGATCATCTTCCACCGGAATAAAGCTTTGGATGGAAATGTCGGTATCGCTTGCAGTAAGCGTTACGCCTTGAAACGTAACGTCCATTTTAATCCCGCTCAAAATGGGAATTGTAGTCCGGCTGGAAATCGCCTTGGATACGTTTTGTATCGCCTCATTCAGTTCATTTTTCAATATCGACAGTTTCATGTGCTCACTCCTTAACGCTTTAGCGTTGAATCTTGTCATGCTGCTCTTTATGATGATCTATATAATCTTTTAAAATATAGTAGTAATAGTAGGGGCCCTGAATATGTGGATAAGTGTCTCAAAAGGGCATAAAGTAAAGCCTATCCACATGTGTATAGTTTGTGCATAGGCTTTTTATATTGTTCACAAGGTCGGGTTTTTAATTTTATCGATTAGACTTTGAATCACTTTATATAACTCCTGATCTTGCTGAATATTTTGGGTAATCTTATCATGAGCGTGGATGACTGTTGTATGGTCACGCCCTCCGAACGCTTCTCCTATCTTAGGCAGCGAATAATCGGTCAGCTCGCGAGATAAGTACATAGCAATTTGACGTGGGAACGCAACGGCCTTCGTCCGCTTGCGCGCTTTGAAATCCTCCAGCTTCATGCCGTAGAACTCGCCCACCTTGTGCTGTATATCTTGTATCGTAATCATTTTCGGCCGGCTCGATGGAATGATGTCCTTCAAAGCTTCGGCTGCCAGATGAGTCGTTATATCTTGATTCGTCATCGTCGAAAAGGCAACAACCCGCGTTAACGCCCCTTCCAACTCACGGATATTCGTATTGATTTGATTGGCGATATAGCCCATCGCTTCGTTCGGGATGTCCAAATTCTCTGCTTTCGCCTTCTTGCGCAAGATGGCGATCCTTGTTTCCAAATCGGGCGGCTGTATATCAGTAATGAGTCCCCATTCAAAGCGGGAGCGCAGCCGTTCCTCAAGCGTCTCGATTTCCTTCGGCGGACGATCGCTTGAAATGACGATTTGTTTATTTTCGTTGTGCAGCGCATTGAACGTATGGAAGAACTCTTCTTGCGTCTGTTCCTTCCCCGCCAAAAACTGAATGTCGTCAATAAGCAAGATGTCGATGTTGCGGTACTTGTTACGGAAGCTCTCCCCGCGATTATCGCGGATTGCGTTAATGAATTCGTTCATGAACTTCTCTGAAGTCGTATAAACGACGCGGCACGCCGGGTTATGCTCTAAAATATAATGTCCGATCGCATGCATCAAGTGAGTCTTGCCCAGCCCGACGCCTCCGTATAAAAATAAAGGGTTGTACGCTTTGGCTGGTGCTTCCGCAACGGCTAGCGAGGCGGCATGCGCAAAGCGGTTGTTCGATCCGATAACGAACGTGTCGAACGTATATTTCGGATTAAGCATGTTCGGAGCCTGTTCATCATGGACCGCTTTGCTAATTAGCGGAGTCTGTGGCTGCACGATTTCCGGCTCTGCTTGGGCCGCTTCTTCGATTATGAACTTGACGTCCACTTGTTTGCCCGTCATTTCCATGATCGTCGAGCTAACCAGCTTCGTATAGCGGCTTTCCAGCCATTCGACCGCAAAAGTGGTCGGCGCGGTGATGAGTAGTTGCGTGTCCGTAAACTTGACCGATTTTGTGGCCTTAAACCAAGTATCGAAGCTTGGCTTGCTTAGCTTGGTCTGGATGACGGACAATATTTCCTGCCAATGTTCATTCGCTTGGCGCTCCACAGATTGCTTCACTCCTTCAAACCTGCTGCGTCGTCACATGACGCGCTTACCGGCGTTAAACGCCTTACGTACGGCTCAGCCCTTGTAAAATGGACGTGTGTTTCTAAGCGATGAATAGAATTCGATGAGTATTCATCAAAAAAGGACAATTGCCCCGACAAGACGCAAAGAAGGCTCTCCAAGGCGCAGAAAGCCCTCTTTATAAGGGCGTTTTGTCGGGGTCTATGCTGACATGACATGACAATATTCCGCTTCATCGCTTACGTGAAACGGACATAAAAAATGTCGAAGTATACCGTTTCGTGCTATTATTTATCCACAATACGCAGAGTGTGTCGGACAATTTATAACAACAAAAACTGAATTGTTCACAACTTTATCCACAGGTTGTTGATAATTATATATCCACAATCACTATTCACAACCGAAAAGCAATATAATCATAGCAGATGAGCCCTTATTTTTCAACGACAGCCCGTTTTTTATCCACAAATTCAATAACTTGTGTATAAAAATTATATACACCACTACATATTGTTCATAACATGTTGTCTTTCGACAGCTGTGGACAAGATCGTTCGAATTGTTATACACAAGATAGAATGGTAAATTGTCGATTTTCAAAATGTTTTGCACATGTGTGTAACTAAAAACGGAGAAATGAATAGACTCGGACTGTGGATAGGAAGACGATGCTTATGAATCCGATGGAACATAAAAGAGTGATGCAAAAATGAGCAAGTGGAAAGACACCACCAGATGATGGATAAATATTGACTTTTCATCGGGATTCTGATTAACTATATAAAGGAATTTTGCGCAATCAGACCGAAAAGAGATATAATGAAAAAATGGATTGGTTCACCATGACATATATCATTTGAGGAGGTGCAGTACGTTGAAACCGACATTTAAACCAAACGTGAGCAAACGCAAGAAAGTTCACGGTTTCCGTAAAAGAATGAGCACGAAAAACGGCCGCAAGGTGTTAGCTGCTCGTCGCCAAAAAGGCAGAAAAGAATTGAGCGCATAATAGGCGTGAATGCAAGACCACTGCGGTGGTCTTTTTTTCTTATTTTACTAAAGAGGTTGTTCAAGAGGCTCCTTTTGAACACTTACTTTAAGGAAATAAGGGTAACGTTTATTCCTTTTGACAGAAGCGCATACTTTGTTAATGTATTTTGTCGGCATCATTGCGGTGGTACATACAGGTGATTGCTTGTCAGAGGAAAGATAGGAGAATGGACGTGCAGAAAAAGTATCGGCTTAGGGACCGCGCAGATTTTACCCGGGTATACCGCTACGGTCGCTCATTCGCGAATCACCAGCTGGTTCTTTATGTTTTTAACCGCCCTCAAGTGGACAGATTTCGCGTTGGGGTGTCGGCGAGCAAAAAGATTGGCAATGCCGTCATGCGCAACCGCATGCGCCGAATGATTAAAGAAATTGTCAGACTTCAATCCGACCGCGTGGTTGATCATGTCGATTTGATTTTTATCGTGCGCAAAGGGGCGACGACGATGAATTATGAGCAGCTGTCCAAAAGTGTTCATCATGTGCTCCGCAAAGCTTCCGTACTGAAATAAATGGTGTGGCGGTACGTGATCGAACCGTTTCCTTTGACGCTGGAAATATGATATATTTACTTTGGAATCGGATGGTTGAAGAGAGGGGTTATGCTATTGTCGTTATTGTCGCTGAAGAAGTTGTTTTCGAACCGCAAATGGCTCTTAGTGGCGGTATCTGTTCTGTTACTAGTTGTACTGACTGGATGTACGTCATCGACTACTACGCTGAAGACTGAAGACTTGCTGCAGGGAAACTTCTGGGAGCGTAATGTGGTCTATTATTTTTCGTTGGCGTTGGATACGTTTGCAGGGTGGTTTCAAGGAGAATACGGGTTTGCTATCCTGCTCCTGACCGTTATCGTGCGTGCTTGTATTTTACCGCTTACGATTAAACAAATGCGCAGCTCGAAGGAAATGCAGAAGCTGCAGCCTCAGCTCGCTGAAATAAAGAAGAAGCATAAAGACAATCCGCAAAAGCAGCAGGAAGAGACGATGAAGCTGTTCCAGCAGCACAATGTCAATCCGCTTGCCGGTTGTTTACCGGTATTTATTCAAATGCCGGTGTTTATCGCATTGTATAACTCTATCTATATGAACTCGGCAATTCGCGAGCATACATTTTTATGGCTGAAGTTGGGACAACCTGACCCATATTATGTGCTCCCGATTATTGCTGCTCTGACGACGTTCGTGCAGTCGAAGATGATGGCTAGCCAAAATCCGATGCAGTCATCGATGCAGTTCATGATGCTGATTTTCCCTGTACTGATTTTTGTCATGTCGCTCAACTTTCCAGCTGCGCTCCCATTGTACTGGGTATTTAGCAACACGTTTACCATTGTACAGAACTATTTCCTTTATCGTTCCAAAGATAAGGAGGTTCAACCGGCGAAATGAAGACGCTGATTGTATCAGGAAAAACGATCGAAGATGCAGTACAAAACGGATTGGAACAATGGAACGTTACGGCAGATCGAGTAGCGGTTCGCGTGTTGGTCAAGCCATCGCGCGGACTGTTCGGTCTTATCGGAGTGCGTCCTGCGAAAGTGGAACTCACGCTCCGTGCGGATGCTTCAGCATCGCCGCACCCTGAACCAAAGTCAGAATCGACATCGTTTGCTAAGCCGGTTCATGTCGCGGCAGTAAAGGTGGAAGAGAGCGCAGCTAGCTTGTCGTCAAGAGAAGAGGGCACATTCAATGTATCTTCGGATTCCTCTATCGACGGGAAAGACCCGATTGAGGAAGCGAAACAGTTCATTACCGATGTGGCGCGCTCGATGGGGCTTGAAGTAGAAGTTACGGTACATAAACGCAAAGATACCGTTACTTTGGATATATGCGGCTCGGATTTGGGGCTTATTATTGGGCGCCGGGGTCAAACCTTGGATTCGTTGCAATATTTAACGAACCTGGTTGCCAACCGTTATTCCAAGCATCATCTCCGTATTATCCTTGATGCAGAGCAATTTCGCGAGCGCCGGAAGAAGACGCTTGAATCGCTTGCCGACCGTCTGGCGAGCAAAGTGATTCGCACACGGCAAGAGGTTGTATTGGAACCAATGACACCGCAGGAACGCAAGATCATTCATGCGAAGCTGCAGGATCACCAGAAGGTGAAGACCTTTAGCAAAGGCGAAGATCCTAACCGCCGCGTCGTCATTACGTTGAAATAAACACGATTGCCATTATGAATCCATATTTATAAATGCGTAAAGACAGACTCAAGATGCAATGGTTGCGCCTGATTCAGGAGTAATCATTGCATTTTTTTAACCAATAAAGAAATGGTTAAGTTCTGTAAATCGATAAAGCGAAACCAAACATTCCTTAAGAGAAAGAAAAGGTGAAAAATAATCTGCTGAAAGGCAGATAAACGGGTTATAACTTGATATATAGAACATGGATGGCTCATGTAAGGAGGGTATCATAGCATGATGTATGAAACGATTGCGGCGGTGTCAACTCCGCTTGGCGAAGGTGGCATTTCCATTATACGTGTAAGCGGGGAAGGGGCGCTTACCGAGGTGGAGCGCATTTTTCGCTCGAAGACGAAGCTGACGGAGGCGGACAGCCACACGATTCACTACGGTCACATCGTTGACCCTGATAACGGTGAAAAAGTGGAAGAGGTGCTGGTGACCGTCATGAAAGGGCCACGTTCGTTCACGGCCGAGGATGTGGTGGAGATTAATGCGCATGGCGGCGTTATCTCGGTGCGCAAGGTGATGGACCTGCTTCTGCAACAGCAAATTCGCGTTGCGGAGCCAGGGGAATTTACGAAGCGCGCATTCCTGAACGGGCGTATTGACCTGTCCCAAGCTGAAGCAGTCATGGATTTGATTCGCTCCAAGTCGGACCGCGCCTTCTCCGTAGCGATGAAGCAAGCGGAGGGACAGTTGTCCACACGCATCAAACAGCTGCGGCATATTTTAATCGAGACGCTTGCCCACATAGAGGTCAATATCGATTATCCGGAGCATGATGTGGAGGAATTGACGAGCCTTTTCATTCAAGAGCGGTGTGGACAAGTAATATCGGAAATTGAAAAGTTGTTAAAGACGGCCTCAGAAGGGAAAATATTAAGGGAGGGCATCGTGACCGCCATCATCGGGAGACCGAATGTGGGAAAATCATCGCTGCTGAACGCCCTCGCTCAAGATAATAAAGCGATTGTGACGGATATTCCTGGCACGACCCGCGACGTTATCGAGGAATTCGTGACGATAAATGGAATTCCGCTTCGTCTACTCGATACGGCAGGCATTCGCGAAACTTCAGACATTGTCGAACGCCTCGGGGTGGAGCGGTCTAGAAGCGCGCTGCAGGAAGCCGACCTTGTTCTGTTCGTCGTGAACCACAATGAACCTCTTCATCCGGATGAACGGGAGTGGATGCAGCAAATTGTGGGTAGACAAGTGATTGTAATTGTGAATAAAATGGATCTGCCTAAACGGTTAGAGGAAGATGAATTGAAAGCCGTGTTTGGAGAGGGCAGTATCGTAACGATGTCTGTCAAAGAGCAAGAGGGGATGGACTCCCTGGAGAAGTCGATCTCCGCTCTCTTTTTCAGTGGCAGCATCGAGTCAAACGACATGACGTATGTCAGCAACGTTCGACACATCTCTCTGTTGAAAAAGACGCTGCAGTCGCTTCATGATGCGGTTGGGGCCTCTGAACAAGGCATTCCTATCGATATGATTCAAATTGATGTACGCACTGCGTGGGAGCTGCTTGGAGAAATTATTGGCGATGCCGTAGGGGATTCGTTAATTGATCAGATCTTCTCCCAATTCTGTCTAGGCAAATAATTTTAGTGCGAGTTCAGAAAAGGTACGTGATCAAGAGTGGACTTTTTGAACAACCTCTAATGGTAACAGAGCAAGTGTGCAGGATAAAGGAGGGAGACGCATGTCATTTGTAGCAGGACAATATGACGCCATCGTTATCGGTGCCGGTCATGCAGGCTGTGAAGCCGCGTTGGCGGCCGCACGCATAGGCTGCAATACGCTGCTGTTAACGATTAATTTAGATATGGTTGCTTTCATGCCGTGCAACCCGTCGATCGGCGGACCAGCCAAAGGGCACGTCGTACGCGAAATTGACGCGCTCGGTGGTGAAATGGGGCGCAACATTGATAAGACATTCATCCAAATGCGGATGCTGAATACCGGTAAAGGACCGGCCGTCCACGCATTGCGCGCGCAGGCGGATAAATTTTTGTACCAGCAAACGATGAAGGAAACGATAGAATCGACACCAAACTTGACACTGCGTCAAGGCATGGTGGAGGAGCTTATCGTAGAAGACGGCAAATGCGTAGGCGTTGAGACAAAGACGGGCGCCCAGTATCTTGCGAAAGCCATTGTGCTGACGACAGGAACTTATTTGCGCGGAAAAATCATTATGGGCGAGTTAATGTATGAGAGCGGCCCGAATAACCAGCAGCCTTCGTTGAAGCTGTCGGAGAGCTTACGCAAGCATGGCTTTGAGCTAGTGCGCTTCAAGACGGGAACGCCGCCGCGCGTCCATAAGCATTCGATCGATTTTTCCAAAACAGAGATCCAACCTGGAGATGAGAATCCGAAATTTTTCTCCTATGAGACCAAGTCCTCGGACAATGAACAGCTGCCGTGCTGGCTAACGTACACATCGGAAGACACGCACCGGATCATTAACGAGAATTTGCACCGCGCCCCGATGTTCTCTGGGGTTATTGAAGGAACGGGACCGCGTTATTGTCCGTCTATAGAAGACAAAATAGTACGTTTTGCCGATAAACCGAAGCATCAAGTGTTTCTGGAGCCGGAAGGGAAGAATACGGCTGAATATTACGTGCAAGGATTATCGACAAGTATGCCGGAAGATGTGCAGTTAAAGATTTTGCGTTCGGTTCCCGGCCTGGAAAACGTAGAAATGATGCGGACTGGGTATGCGATTGAATATGACGCGGTCGTTCCAACGCAGCTCTGGCCTACGCTGGAGTCGAAGAAGGTCGAGGGCTTGTTCACAGCAGGACAGATTAACGGAACATCCGGTTATGAGGAAGCGGCTGCGCAGGGAGTAATGGCGGGTATTAACGCCGCTCGTAAAGTACAGGAGCAGCCTCCTGTCATTTTGGACCGCTCGCAAGCTTATATTGGCGTTCTGATTGATGATTTGGTCACGAAGGGAACGAACGAGCCATATCGTCTGCTCACTTCACGTGCTGAGTATCGTCTGCTGTTGCGTCATGATAATGCTGATCTGCGGCTCACGCCAATTGGTTATGATATCGGACTTATTACCGAGGAGCGCTATACATCGTTCAAGCGCAAGGTGGAATTGGTGGAGCAGGAGCTGGATCGTCTGAAGACGACGAAGGTGAAGCCGGATGAAGCGGTGCAGGCGATGCTCGCCGAAGTAGGATCGGCCCCGCTGGTAAACGGCTGTGATGTAATGACGCTGTTGCGTCGTCCTGAAGTGACCTACGCTCATGTGGAGCAGCTCTATCCGTCCACGCTGGAATTGGATGAAGAGATGAAGGAGCAGGTCGAGATCCAGATCAAATATTCTGGATATATTGAGAAGCAGCTTCTGCAAGTGGAACGGCTGCGCAAGATGGAGAAGAAGCTGATTCCACATGATATCGATTATCATGACGTGCACGGAATCGCTTCGGAAGCGAAGCAGAAGCTGGCGAAGATCCGACCGCTCTCTATCGGCCAGGCTACCCGCATATCTGGGGTATCGCCTGCAGATATTTCCATCCTGCTCGTTTATTTGGAGCATTATAACCGTGTAACGGCAATTAAGCAGTCTCAGAGCGACGAGGAATAATCGCAGTCGGCTTAGCTAGCGGCTGTACGGCACATAAATTGTGCACATATTGCTGTATAGGAGATTCAGATGATGGATGCCGTACAAGAACAGTTTGCAGGCTGGTTATCCGAGCACGGATGGTCAGTCTCGGACACACAGTGGGAACAGTTTGATATGTATCACCGCATTTTGGCGGATTGGAATGAACGAATGAACTTGACGGGCATTACGGAGCGGGCTCTTGTGTATGAGAAGCATTTCTATGATTGCTTGACGCTCGGCTTCCATGTTCCGATGGCCGACGTTCAGTCGATGGCCGACATCGGATCCGGAGCGGGATTTCCCGGGATTCCGTTAAAAATCATGTTTCCGCATATCCAGTTGACGATTGTGGATTCGCTTAATAAACGAGTCCAATTTTTAAACCATTTGTCGCAGGAACTAGGACTAATCGGCGTCACCTGCATTCACGGGCGGGCGGAAGAGGTGGCGCGCAAGCCAGAGCATCGCGATCGTTATGATTTGGCTACGGCGCGTGCGGTAGCAAGGTTGAATGTATTGAACGAGTTCTGCTTGCCTTTCGTCAGACCAGGCGGTACATTCGCTGCCATGAAGGGAACGAATCCGCAGGAGGAATTGGTGGAAGCGAAGCGTAGTCTACAGGTGCTGCAGGCACAGTTCGTGTCTGATTGTGCATTGAAGCTGCCCATTGAGCAAGCGGAACGCCACATTGTAATCGTGAAGAAGACAGGGCCTACACCTAAGGCATACCCGCGGAAGCCCGGAACTCCGTTAAAGTCCCCGATAGTATAATTTTATAGTTTGAAATGGTAGAAGAGTCGAGCAATCGGCTCTTTTTTTATATATTTTTGTTGTATTTTCTAAAAAAAGTAACAAATTATTTAATTGTGCGTCAAAAGATTAAGTTACTATAAATGCGTGATCGGAAAAAATAGTGCTAAAAGTACGTTAGAACAACCTTTATAAACAGTACCAAACACATCTTAGAACAACTTAGAAAGAGGGAATCAAGTAATGTCCACATCATCTTGGCGGCATCGCATGATTGCAGTGACTTGTGCGTTCGCTATGGCCGCTTGCTTATTTGCGCCGCTCTTCCATGCGGGTACGGCTTCGGCTGCGGGAGGGTCTCAAGGAAAAATAGCGAAGGCGGAACAAACGGATAAGCAAGGAAATGGCTCCTTTCCAACGTCATCCAGCATCCCCTATACGGGAAAAGGGGTTAAGGTTGCGATCATTGACTCGGGAGCAGACGTCAATCATCCATTACTTAAAGATCGGATATCCGGCGCCTATGACTTTGTGGAAAATGATGCGAATCCGCAGGATGAGAAGGGCCACGGCACACATGTCGCCGGCATCGTAGCTCAACAAGCCTCTGGCGCTTCCTTGCTTGTGTATCGCGCTATCGGGACCAAAATTCGTGATAACACGACACCGGTCGTCGCTGCGTTGAAGCAAGCTGTGAAGGATGGAGCGAAAGTTATCAATTTGTCGATGCGTGCTGATATTAACGCTCCGGGCGAACCATTGTCTATCGCAATTGCCGATGCGGTCAAGCAGGGGATCGTCGTCGTGACATCTGCTGGCAATGACGGCACTGAATCATGGAACATTACGGCTCCTGGCGGAATGGACGAGATCATTACGGTAGGGGCGGCGACCTTGACACAAGAGATGCCGCTGCTGCAGCACGAGGATAGAACGGTGCGGCTTATTCCAGCCAAAGATGTGCGGGCATTCCCTAACAATGGTACGGTAGAACCGACCTTCCTGAACAAGGTTACGGCCGAGCAATTGGCGAAGCAGTCTCATAAAGGCAAACTGCTGGTCGTTAATGCGGGGGAGGAATGGCCGAGCGATTGGTATGAAGCTGCAGTCAAATCCGGGGCAAGCGGCCTGCTGCTGTACAAGGACGGGAAGCAAGAGTGGGAATTGGAACTTGGAATAACGGGCGGAGATGAATCCAAATCGATTCCAGCGGCCAGTCTTTCAGCGCAAGGCGTCGAACAATTGCGGACGTCTGGACAAGCGGATTGGAATTGGAAATCGGAGAAGCGAGCTCGCGTGTCCGATATGAGCTCCCGCGGTCCAGCTATCGGCACATGGCTTATGAAGCCGGATTTGGTTGCTCCGGGCATCGACATTCGCAGTTCCTTGCCGCTTGACTTGAAAGACGAAGGATACGGCAGGATGAGCGGAACAAGCATGGCTTCCCCTCAGGTGGCTGCGGCTGCAGCTATTCTATTTGAGGCGCATCCTGATTGGACGCCTGCCATGATTAAGTCGGCGCTCGTCGCGCATGCCGAATCATTAATAGACGTGAATGGAAATCCTTATCCACGGAGCGCCCAAGGGGCCGGGCTGCTGAACCTTGAGCAGGCTTTAAACACTGACGTATTCGTACAGCCGGCTGCGCTTTCCTTTGGCTTGATGACAGAAGCAGATCAAAATAAGACGTCACGCGAACAATCGTTCACGATTACGAACCGTTCCGAGGAGACGCAAACATACGAGATTAAAGCAGAACGGGAAAATATGACATCTGAGTTAAGCATGGAATTCCCGGCATCGGTTACGGCTTGTGCAGGAGAGACGGTATCGGTGCCCGTAAAATGGAATGTCGGTGAATTGCAAGAAAACGGATTGCTGACAGGACTTTTGCTTCTTACGAGCGGAACGGGGCAGATTGAAATTCCGTTCCAATTGATTGCCGGCGCGAATGATTATCCGCTTGTGACGGGGGTGTTCGCTGATGGGCAATTGTTGACGCCAAACGGTGATTTTAGCAAAGCGATACAGTTTCATTATTACATTACCGTTCCTTCTGACAGAGTTGTCATGACGGCTGAACGGATTGACGACACGGAGAAGGCAAGAGGCAGACAATACATTATCAAGAATGAAAAGCAGCATGCTGCTGGTTTATTTGATATGTCTTGGGGCGGCATGAATGGTGTAGGCAACAAGGTACCTGACGGTTTATACAATATAAAGGTTAAATCTTTTGTGGAACAACGCCAAGGCATGGATGATGACCAAATCATTCTCATTGACCGCAAGGCTCCACAAGCCGTCGTCGATCAGAAAAAAGCAGCTAAGGGCGTGTTAAACGGCAAGCTTCAAGACTTGATGCTGGCGCTCGATTATGCTGCCCGCCCGATGCTTGGTGAAGCGGGATATGATGAGAGCAAGCCGCTCGTTACCGTGCAATGGAGCTTGTCTAACCAAGGCGAATGGAAGCCGGTGCATGTCAATGAAGAAAACAAGGCGTTTTATGTCTCCTTGGACAAGGCCGGTCTGAAAAAAGGCAAGCATACCGTGTGGCTGAGACTGGCAGATGCCGCCGGAAATACGCAAAATCAAGCCATAACCGTAATTATTAAGTAGTAAACTTGAATGTTAAATTATGGAGGTAGAGTGGCGAGTACTCTACCTTTTTACATAGAAGTTCATGTATAAATTTACATGTATTCATATGCACAAACAATGCATGAATAAATAAAGTTGGCAGTCCCGTCTCTTTTTGTCAGAAATATATGAAATAAACTCGCTATTTGTGATAGGATAGAGAAGCAAGCTTTTGATGATTTGGGGAAATGTTCCACGTGAAACATTATTTTTTTACTCATGTTCCCAAAAGGCAGGAAAAAGGCAGGAGCTTGGAGAATACATATATAGCGGAAAAGCATTCATTCTGTCGAAGAAAAGATTTGTAGAACTCATTGCAACTCTAATGCATTCACGACATCGTGAATGATAATGGGTGATTACGTCGTTGTTACATGACAGCATCTTTGTCCTGGTTTACTATAGGAAGCGCTTAGGGAAGAACCATTTCATGTCCATAATTGCGCTTACGTATAGTGAAGGACTAACGCAATGAGAGTGGAGCAGAGCACTACCGCTTCTTCATGTGCCTGGCATTATTTTGAAGTTAGGTGGTATTATACGGAAATGAAAGAACAACTGTCTCGGTTATTCGGTTTTGCGGAGCGTCAATCGCTGGATGAGGTGAAACAACTTCCGGTGGACGAGATTGTCACCAGTCCTTATCAACCACGCACAATTTTTGATGATGATAAAATTGATGAATTATGTCAGACCATTAAAACACATGGTGTAATTCAACCCATCGTCGTCCGGCAGCGTAATGGGAAATTCGAAATTATCGCCGGTGAGCGTCGTTGGCGTGCTGTGAAAAAGTTAGGTTTGGATACAATTCCGGGTATCGTCCGAGAAATTAATGACTCCCAGGCGGCATCCATTGCCTTAATCGAGAATTTGCAGCGTGAAGGACTTACAGCAATAGAAGAAGCGATTGCGTATCAGAAATTAATTGATTTACATGAGTTAACGCAGGAGAGCTTGGCGCAGCGGTTGGGCAAAAGCCAATCCACCATCGCCAATAAGATTCGTCTCTTGCATTTGCCGGATGGAGTCAAACAAGCTTTAATGGGACGTAAAATTACGGAACGCCACGCAAGGGCGTTGCTTGGGCTTGATTCGGAAGAGATTCAATTGAAGCTTCTGGAAGAGATTATTGCAAAAGAACTGAATGTGAAGCAGACGGAAGCAAGGGTTGCTTTTTATAAAGAAGTCCATAAGTCCAAAAAATCAAAGCGGGTTTCCTTTACGAAGGATGTTCGTTTAGCGCTCAATACGATTCGCCAATCGATTGAGATGGTGTCAGGATCGGGGCTACAGATAAAGACAGATGAACATGATCATGAAGATCATTATGAGATTGTCATTAAAATACCAAAACGATAAACGATAACATACAACATAGATCGTGTTCAAAAAGATCACTTTTCGGCACCGAGAAGCACAAGTTTTCGCAAGAAAACTAGATCGGAAGCAAAGCTCTTCAAGAGTGAATGCAAGATTCGATGTCGAATGACAACTTTGGAAGATCAAAAGGGTTTTTGAACAACCTCAACTAGATTCACCTGTTACACGTATCGTTGATTTTCTTTAATAAGGTGTTGCCCAAGTAAGAACAAAGCCACGATTTGGTTGTCATGCGTAGTGCTAATTAAAGTGCGGCAGCAGGCAAGAGGGCCGCTCTTTTTCTGTTTTACGAAACAATATAGTAATGCAACTAGAATCGCGAAGAAACAACATTGAGGTGAAGAGGAATGGCTAAAGTCATTGCCATTACCAACCAGAAGGGCGGCGTCGGCAAAACAACGACGACGGTAAATTTGGGTGCAGGTTTGGCACTGTTGGGGAAGCGGGTATTACTTGTAGATATTGACCCGCAAGGGAATACGACCAGCGGGGTTGGTATCAACAAAGCAGATGTGGCGAATTGCATCTATGACGTCATTATTAACGATGTGCATCCGAAAGATGCAACCATTCCGACTATGGTGGAAGGTCTGCATATTATTCCAGCAACGATCCAATTGGCTGGTGCAGAGATCGAGTTAGTACCGACGATTTCTCGTGAAGTTCGTCTTAAAAAATCATTGCAGCTCGTCGCTCATCTTTATGATTACATTTTGATAGATTGTCCACCTTCATTAGGAATTTTAACGATTAACTCGTTGACGGCTTCACACTCGGTCATTATTCCGATCCAATGTGAATATTACGCATTGGAAGGTTTAAGCCAATTGTTGAATACCGTACGCTTGGTACAGAAACATTTGAACACCTCATTGCAAATTGAAGGTGTACTGTTGACCATGCTCGATGCCCGTACGAATCTAGGAATTCAAGTCATTGAAGAAGTGAAAAAATACTTCCAGCAAAAAGTGTATCAGACGATCATTCCACGAAACATTCGTTTAAGCGAAGCACCGTCGCATGGTCAATCCATAATGACCTATGACCCTAAATCTAAAGGGGCGGAAGTATATTTGGAACTTGCGAAGGAAGTGATTTCGTATGAGTAAGCGCTTAGGACGTGGATTGGACGCACTTATTCCGTCGCTGTCCGTGAACGATGATGATAAGGTGGTCGAAGTATCACTGCAGCAACTGCGTCCCAATCCTTATCAACCGCGAAAAAATTTCGATGAGCAATCGATACAAGAGTTGGCCGAGTCGATAAAGCAGCATGGTGTCATTCAGCCAATCATTGTACGCAGTGTATTAAAAGGATATGAAATCATTGCAGGTGAGCGTCGTTTCCGTGCTTCTCAACTGCTAGGACAAGCAACGATTCCAGCAGTCGTTCGTAATTTCTCGGATCAGCAAGTGATGGAGATTGCCCTGATCGAGAACTTGCAACGTGAAAACTTGAATGCAATTGAACTTGCGCTTGCGTATCAAGCATTGATGGACCAATTTGCATTAACACAAGAAGAGTTGTCTGTAAAAGTAGGGAAGTCGCGCTCTCATATTGCCAATTTCCTGCGCCTGCTACAACTTCCAGAAGAAGTAAAAGAATATGTTTCACGTGGAACACTATCGATGGGACATGCCCGCGCTATCGTTGGAGTGAAAGATCCAGTGAAGGTAAAGCAATTGGCTAAGTCCGCCATAAGCCAAGAGTGGAGTGTGCGACAGCTGGAAGAAGCGATTCAGCAGCTTCACAAAAAGGGAAAAACGGCTGATAAGGCGAAAACAGCGCGTAAGGATCCATACTTGGATGAGTTAGAAGAAAACTTAAGAGAACGGTTTCGCACAACCGTTAAAATAAAGCAAAACAAAGATAAAGGAAAAATTGAAATTGCTTATTTTAGCAAACAAGATTTAGAACGTTTATTAGAGATGCTGCAGACGTTATCTTCCAACTAAAAGGTGAGAGTTCAAAAAGCCTCTGGGGCCTTTCTGAACAACCTCTAAAAAGAATAAAAAATGATTGAAAATACACTAGTATTGTTAGTTGTCATCCGATGCAGGAAGGATTAAACTAGGAATGCTAGTTTTTTTTGTGTAACAGCTAAAAGGTTACAAAATTGTACTATATACACGTAACCATTTGCGATAAAGTTATAGATATTAAAATGCATCTGTAAGCTAGAAATGAGAGTTCAAAAAGGACCCTTTTCAGCACCGATAAGGTTGCAAGAACTTGAAGCGTATGCTTCCGAAGCGAGTTTTGCTCCGCAAAACTTGTAAGGGGGAGCGTAGTGTAGGCAAGACTACATGAACACCTTAAATGTTTTCAAGGGAAACATACTGCGGAAGCATAAGAACTTCGAGAGTGAATGCAAGATTCGATGCCGAATCATATCTTGTGATGCTTCGTGATCAAAAGGGAACTTTTTGAACAACCTCTAGAAGGAGGAATTCATATGCCGCATTCCCCTATAATTTATTTCGATCATGCGGCAACTTCATGGCCTAAACCCCAAGCCGTTGCGGAAGCGGTGCAAGCCTCCATGCTAGAAGAAGGAGCAAATCCGGGGCGCGGTGGACATGTAATGGCTAATCGCGCAGGCAAACGTCTGCTGCGGGCAAGAATGGCGCTGGCAGAGCTGTTCCATGTATCTAATCCCATCGATATTGCCTTCACGTACAATACGACGATGGCACTCAATATGGCGATACATGGCTACGTTCGGCCAGGGGATCATGTTGTGGCAACAGCGGTTGAACACAACTCGGTCAGAAGGCCTCTCGAAGTGTTGAGACGAAAGCACGGGGTTCAGGTTACTTATGTGGATACAGATACACAGGGGCACTTACATGTAAAGCAATTGGAACAGGCGATGACTGCCCGCACGAGGCTAGTCATCTGCAACCATAGCTCAAACCTGTTTGGGTCCATCATTCCTGTAGAAGAAATTTCCGTTATTTGCCACCTTTATGGGGCGAAATTGTTGGTCGATGCGGCGCAATCTGCTGGACTGCTGCCGATCCAGGTGGAACAAATGGGAATAGATATGCTGGCGTTCCCAGGACACAAGGGGCTGCTCGGCCCTCAGGGGACCGGTGGCTTGTATCTTCATCCAGATATAGATATTGAGCCCTTGATTCAAGGGGGAACGGGAAGTCACTCGGAAGAGGTGACTCAGCCATTAACCCGGCCTGATCGATATGAAGCAGGAACACCGAACACGGCGGGAATTGCTGGATTGGAAGCTGGAGTAAAGTATGTTCTGAATGAGTCCGTTGAAAAAATTTATACTAAGGAATGGAACTTATCACAGCGTATTATGGAAACGTTGCTGTCCTTGGATGGAATACGAGTGTTGGGACCGGAACTGGGGCGCCCGCGTACCGGAATTGTGTCCTTTGTGTCAGAACAGGCAGATAGTGCTGCGATCGCCCATCGTCTAGATCGAGAATTCGGGATTGCCGTAAGAGCGGGTTATCACTGTACACCGTTGGCGCATGGGGTAGCCGGCACGCTTGGGCAAGGAGCGGTTCGCATTAGTGCAGGTTGGAATACGTCTGAGGATGATGTGGATCGTTTGTTGGAAGCCGTACAGTGGATTTTGTAAGGGATAAGTTAGAGGCAGGAGAGAACTGAGACCTATGATGAATGAAGTCAACGAGTGGTTGCCGTGGATCGTTTTATGTACAGCAGGTTTGTCATTGATGCTTGTTATTATTGTTCTTGTCCAAGGGGCGAAGCTGCGCAAGCTTCGTCGTCAATACTCAGCTATTATGGGCGAGAGTGGGGTTGAACATTTGGACATGGTCTTGTCCAGCATGCATGAGGATGTTGCTAAGCTTCAGCATGCCAACGAATTGCACGATATGGATTTGAAGCAAGTTCGCAAGTCATTGAAAAAGATGAAATCCCATGTTGGCATTCAGCGTTATAACGCCTTTGCGGAGCATGGGAGCGATTTGAGCTTCTCGATTGCATGGATTGACGATGAGCAGGATGGCATCGTAATAACAGGGATACATGGACGCGAACACTCCTATGTATATGCGAAGCCGCTTGAGAAGGGGCATTCCCCGTATTCTCTATCTCCGGAGGAAAAGCAAGCGATTGAAGTAGCTGAAGCCCAGCGACGAGCAATCGCCAACTAGCTTGGACAAGGATGAGGCGGAAGTATTTCAATTTAATCTACCCGTACTTGTAACGGATTGATGAACGGTCTTTGCAATTATTTCTGCCATGCTCATCACAAGGTGGAGCCGTGTGTTTTGTAATACAAAATATTCCATAAAGCCTCCGACGTTGACGATTCCAGTAATATGCATATCGCCGACCGGGGGCAATTGTTTGTTTACCCCTGCACCAGGGCGCACTGGACCTTGTTGAATCTGGACGGCCCCGACGCTGCTGCTCTGGCCAAGACAGGCATCTACGGCAACGATAAACGAATGGGGGTCTGCCGCTTGCAATGATTCTATCGTTTCCTGCAAATTCATAGCATGAACCGGTTGATTAAGCGTGCCGAGCACCTGATAATAGGGAGAAGACTGCTTAACAAGGTGCGTGCCTACTAATGGACCTAAGCAGTCTCCGGTGGAGCGGTCCGTTCCGATACATACGACGGTTACCGAGCGATATGGGGCCCGTAATGTCAAATGCTCCTGACAGGAACGAATCAATAAAGGCAGCGCATCAGGTGAGTCATGAGCGACTTTGCAAGGATGACATTCGATAGGAGCTGGGTCGTTGAATAAGGGATAAGACATCGTGCAGCCTCCGTTTCTACTAATGGTAGTAACTAGTATATGGATGAAAGAGAATTTTTATACTTCTGTGCTAGGAAAATGTATCCTCGATGGAAGAAGGGTGAGATATGGAAAACGGTCATGCGAATGAAGAATTAGTAATGGCATTTGATTCCACGCAGCAAGCATTGCGGGCCGAAATGCTGATGGAATATGTCGGCTTGGACATTGATACCTGTCCGACACCGAAAGAAATTACCGCTGGCTGTGCACTATCGATCCAATTTCATTCCGATGATCTAGAACAGGTGAAGTCGTTAGTTGCAACAGAGCATATTGAAATAAAAGGAATCTTTTGTAAGCAAGGAGCAGAATATATAATCATAAGCATTACGTAGTTATTAGGGAGTGAAGTCAATGTTATGGGCAGAACCGGCTACCCCACCAACAGTGGAAGATAATATCGAAAATACGTTATCCTTGTTCGAAAAATGGCAGCATGGGATTATTGATTGGCTGACCGATAGCGGAACTTGGGAAATGATTTTGGTCAAAGCGATCAAAATCGCACTTATTGTGCTCATTACGCGCATCGTAATTCGAGTGGTGTACCGGATGATTAACCATACGGTAATCAAGCGTGAGAAGAATAGAATGGGAATGAACCCGAGGCGTCTCCTTACGGTAGGGAAGTTATTGAAGAATGTAACTTCGTTAGTTATGAATTTCATTATGATCTTATTGATTCTATCCGAATTCAATGTGAACTTAGCACCGCTGCTGGCTGGGGCGGGGGTCGTAGGCCTTGCCGTCGGTTTCGGGGCACAGAGTCTGGTGAAGGATGTGATGACTGGATTCTTCATTATTTTTGAGGACCAGTTTGCGGTAGGGGATGTAATCAAAGTAGGCCAGTTCCAAGGAACGGTCGAGATGATTGGATTGCGCTCCACTCGCATTCATAGCTGGACGGGAGAGGTTCATATTATTCCGAATGGAATCATTACAGAAGTAACGAATTTTTCGCTTAACAATTCCATTGCTGTTGTCGATATTTCCATTGCTTATGAGGAGAATGTGGAAGAAGCGATTGATGTCATGTCGAAGGCATTAGAAACGCTGCCAGAACGCAATGAGAATGTCGTCACCGTACCGCAAGTATTAGGGGTGCAAATGTTAGCGGCATCTGAAGTGACGATTCGTATTATCGCAGAATGCAGACCGTACACGCAGGCGGGCGTATCCCGGCAAATGAATGCAGAAATGAAGAAGGCGCTTGAAGATCATGGTATTGAAATACCGTATCCGCGCCTCGTAACGTATCAGCGAGTGGAACAGGGGGGAGTCGACCATGGAGCGTAAAACCTTTGCCTTGGGTGACATTGTGCAGATGAAAAAGCCTCATCCGTGCGGCACAAATGAGATGGAAATTATCCGCATGGGGATGGACATTCGGATTAAGTGCGTCGGCTGCAAGCACAGCGTGCTCGTTCCGCGTGCCAAGTTCGAAAAAAACATGAAAAAAGTGCTGAAATCGGCCCAAGCGGAAGAGTAAGGGAAAAACAGAAAGGGATATTGCAATTCAGTGGAGCCTATGGTAAAATAATTTTGCTATGGAAAGGTACCCAAGAGGCCCAAGGGGGCTGACTCGAAATCAGCTAGGCGTCGCAAGGCGTGCGTGGGTTCGAATCCCACCCTTTCCGCCATTTTATTGCAAATGAGTCTCCGGAGCGATATGCTTCGGAGTTTTTTGTATATACCGGTACATAAAGAATGAAGGGACTTTGCGTACGCAAAGTCCCTTCCTCGTTGACGGTGCTTTATATGACTTCTACACTTCACTTCTTTAGATGGCTTAGGCTATCGCATATGGTTTACGCCATACAGGAAACTCGTGTGTCAGACTGAATAGTCTTTAGCACAACCCCTCGCTTCTCTTGTGTCGTAAAGAGTTGATGTCTCCACTTGGTTTCTTCGCTCCATCATTCAACGGAACCCACCTCGCTTCGCACCGTCAGTTGTTATTATGGCCGAACTCATCTTTTATATACATCGTGTTGCACAAAAATTAATGTAAAAATGGAAATATACAATCAGTGCGTCAGCGCATGCGATTTTTTCTTCCATTTGCGGTCTTTGTTTGTGGTCTCAGGAAATGGCTCGCCTTTTTTGAGTCTGATCTGCTTTGGATCTTGAATTTCCGTATGGAAGCTCACTTCACCCACTTCCATATAGACAGCATCGTTCGGTGCTTTATCGCCTGGCTCGAATTCGGTTTTTTCGCCCATATTGAAGACCTCCTATACATTAATGATATGTGGATCGATATCGTCTTTAGTGTACTCGGGTGGATTGATCTTCATGAGTGGGGAAATGTACAAATAAATCAAACTTTTTTTGTGTGGTGAACTTGGGTTTCCCATGGAGAACGTCATGTGGACTGTAATTTGTCTAATGGATGAGACAAGGGGGGACTAAATCTGATTTAGACTTGCGTCATGCGGTTCATTTTGGTATATTATTTTAGTGCGAGTTTTCTCGCTCCTTGCTCCTGACTTGATCAGGGGCCTGAAGTCCAAGAGGAGGTGAACGTGAAATGCGCAAATACGAATTGATGTACATCATTCGTCCGGACATCGAGCAAGAAGCTGTTCAAGCTATAGTCGATAAATTCCAGGGCGTCATCTCTAACGGCGGTGAAATTACGAAACACGACGTGATGGGTAAACGCCGTCTTGCGTATGAGATTAAGAAGTTCCGTGACGGTATCTATGTTCTCGTGAACTTTACTGCAGAACCTGCAGTAGTAGCGGAGTTGGAGCGTCAATTGAAGATCTCTGACGAAGTTATCCGCCATCTCGTAGTAAGCGACGTGGCTTAATTGCCAACCATCGTTAGTTCGTAAGGAAACGTCGAAGGAGGGGATATCATGTTGAATCGCGTGATTTTGATTGGTCGTCTGACGCGTGACCCTGAATTGCGCTACACACCATCTGGAGTTGCGGTAACGCAATTTACGTTGGCGGTCGATCGGCCGTTCTCGAGTCAGAGTGGTGAACGTGAAGCGGATTTCATTCCAGTCGTCACTTGGCGGCAGTTGGCAGAGACATGTGCAAACTACTTGCGTAAAGGTCGGCTGACAGCAGTAGAAGGACGCATCCAGGTACGTAACTATGACAACAATGAAGGTAAACGTGTATACGTGACGGAAATTGTTGCAGATAATGTGCGTTTCTTGGAATCCAACCGCGACAGCGGTGGAACGCGCGACGATATGGGTGGGGGTTATGGTGGCGGTGCGCCTGCGCCAAGCAACAACTCGCAGCCGCGCGGTGGCGGTTCGAACTATTCTCGCGGGCAAGCAGCGGATCCTTTCTCTGACGACGGCAAACCGATCGATATTTCAGATGACGATTTGCCATTCTAAGGGACCGATTACGAATTGATTCGTAAAGTTGCCTGGAACGGAATTTTAACGACAAGGAGTTGAATAGAATGAGCTTCAGAAGCGAAGGCGGCGAACGTCCAGAACGTAAGTTTGGCGGTCGTAAAGGCCGTAACAAGCGCCGTAAAGTGTGCTACTTCACAGTGAATAAAATCACTCACATTGACTATAAAGACATTGAGTTGTTGAAGAAATTCGTTAGCGAGCGCGGCAAAATTTTGCCACGTCGTGTAACTGGCACAAGCGCGAAGTATCAACGTGCATTGACAATAGCGATCAAACGCTCTCGTCAAGTAGCATTGCTGCCATACACAACGGAATAATAGGACAAGCCGGGATAACTGGGTTGGTCTTTATTACAGAAACCCTACATTCAGTTGTAGGGTTTTTCGTTTTTCACATTTTATTTTTTTCAGGTCAGTCCAGAGACCGAGGCCACGATTCCGTTCAGGGACCGATTTCACAGTGAAGAGATGGTGCTACAATGAGAAGCAGTAACTCATGATGGGGGATGCTTCATGTGGTGGAATAACCGATTGTTTACAACGTTGCGAGGCGGGCGGGGAATTGATTATCAATGGCCTTCTCCGAGCCTGCCTATTATCAGCATACGAACCAATGGGGGCAGACCCGGAGAAAAATTGAAGACGGCCGTCGGCCTGATTGCGTTTGGAGATATTGCGATTGGACTAGTTGCGGGGGGCATTTTTAGCATCGGCCTGCTATCGCTTGGAGTGTTTACGGTTGGCTGGTTGATGGCGCTCGGTGCCGTCGCATTAAGTGGAGTTATGTCTGTAGGAGCAGTATCGATTGGAAGTGCCTTCGCGTTAGGGGCGGTAGCAATATCTGCGAAAGTGGCTGTGGGAGCCATTGGCATCGGAACATGGGGGATAGGGGCCATCGGTATTGGCCAATACGCTTACGGGGTCATTGCGATTGGCAATCATGGCTTTGGTATTATTCCATTAACGCTGGATGCGGCACGTTGGTTCAGAAGTTGGTTTGACTAGCTTTCCATGTGAATTGATTGTTAAATAATGGAATATATTCTCGGTCATATTGTTCGGAATGTGCGCAAGGAATCATAATCCGCCTTAAACGATAGGGATACTATGACCAACACAGCGACATAAGTCAATTAACGATGTAACGCAGCATAAAAAGTCATTATTGAATCCATATTTATTACGTATCTATACAGTTTTTAACGCCTATCTATTCGTTACGAAAGCCGCCTTCATAGGCGGCTTCTTCCTTTCCTGCTGCTTTATTTCCATAAATGTGACGAATCTTTATTTTATTTTTCGATCGATTGCATGTAAAATAAAAATATTGTTTCTTGCATAAACATCACAACAACATCGAACTCACAGAAAAGGGCTTAATTTCAAGGACCGAAAAAGACAGATAAAATCGGTCACGCATGCTCATCCTAATTCCGATCCGTTTTCCCGCCATACGAGATAAAGCGCAAGCAAGCGGGATGATTGCTGAAGGAGGACAGGAGCACGTCTGTTGGATCATGGAACATGTGCCAGACTTGGAAGGCCGAAGGTTTCTAGGGGAGTATTATAGTCCGTGTGAGTGCTTACTTCTTTTTGTATGCTGGCAGCTCTAAGAACAGCGATTCCGAGGTGCTGCATACCCAAAGTCCGCCTGTTATTCATTATGTTCAAATATGGGAACAAAATATGCATAAACAACGATTATGGTTTGATGGGAACCGTATAACACATCATTAGGAAGAAGTGGTTTTGAATGAAAAAATATAAAAAATGGGGAATAGCGTTTGCAGTCATAGCTATTATAGGTTTTAGCGGATTTTTCTTCCGTAAGCAAATCGCTGTCTTGGCCTTTGATATGTTCTTGTCGGGCCATGTGGAGGAAACGTTAGATAAGTCTTATAAGCCGATTGAGGGAAAAGAAGAAGTTATCCGCAAAGTAACGGAACCGTTCTCGGTGCTGCTGCTCGGGGTGGACCAGCGGGATAAGGAGATAGGCCGCTCCGATACGATCATTTATTCTGTTGTCCGGCCGCAAGATAATAAGGTGCTGCTGCTCTCGATTCCGCGGGATGCGTACACGGAAATTATCGGAAAAGGGTTTAAAACGAAATTAAATCACGCATACGCCTATGGCGGTGCCAAAATGAGTATGGAGTCGGTAGATAACCTGCTTAATCACAAAGTGGACCATTACGCGACAATTAATTTTAACGGGCTAAAGGACGTCGTTGATGCGTTGGACGGCGTGAAGCTGCCGATAACGAAGGATATCGTCAACAAGGACCCGAATCACGAGAAGTTCAGAATTGAAGCCAACAAGCCGATTTATAATGGGCAAGAAGCGTTGTACTTCGTTCGTTACCGTGAGGATTCTGATATGAATCGGACTATGCGGCACCGCATCTTTTTGAATTCGGTTATGGAACGGGCTATCGAAATGGATAAAATCGCACGCATTCCGGAGCTTATTGAAATTATGGGTGATAATTTTACAACGGATATGCGTCCAAAATATATGATTGATTTGGCCAAGACGATGTTCACGCAAGATGATCCACCGCAAATTAGCAGTTACATGCTGCACGGCGATGGTAAAATGATGGATAACGTCTGGTACTACATGGTGGATGACGAAGATTTGGAATATGTGCAGAAGCTGCTTAACAATTGGTTGGATGCAAGTACTCCAAAAGCAGAGTTAATGGCGCCGCGTCCTATGCGTGAAGATTGATGAATAGCAAGTCAGCCGTATTTACGGCTGACTTTTTGTTTTTGATCCGGGAAATGTGTTAATTTAGTCTTAGGGAGTTATGGGTAAATACGGCCCCTGCTTGATTGAGGAGGAGACCACACGGATGAATATCGCTTTTTTCTTAACACCGAAACATGAAGTCGTCTGCTTAACCTTGAACGTAACGCTGCGCCAGACGCTTGAACGGATGGAATATCATCGTTATACCGCGGTGCCCATTTTGAACGAAGGCGGGGAATATGTCGGCACCGTGACTGAAGGAGATTTACTATGGCATATGAAAAATTCAAATGGCGAAGTCACATTTGAGAACGCTTCAAAGTTTATGCTTAAGGAAGTCTCGCTCAATATGCGCAATAAAAGTGTTCGCATTGATTCAAATATGGAGGATTTAATCAATCTCGCCAAGATGCAGAACTTCGTTCCGGTCGTAGACGATATGAACCGATTCATCGGTATTGTGCGCCGGAGTCAGATCATCGAATACTGTGAGCAGTTCGTTACCAAAGCTATGGACGTGAAATAATTATGGTATAATGAAAGATGACGGTTTTTTAGAGGTTAAGGTAAAAAATAGAAAAACCAAACTGCTGATCCGCCCTAAACCGCCACGGGTTTTATAAGCATCGAATGGAATAAGGAAACAATTTTTGCGCAAGAGGTGAACATTTTTGAAAAACCGCTGGTCATCGATTACATGGGCGATTGTCGCGCTCGTGTTGCTACTATCTATCTTTCAGCCGATACAGGTGTTGACGATGAGCTTTATGGCGGTTCCGTTTGTAATGCTCTACGCGACGCAATCGACGCGCAGGTTCGCATTATTTGTGGTGCCGGTGCTGGTCATCATATTTTTCTTGTTGGGCAACTTAGGGTCAATTGCCGTGCTTACGGCTCTCTATTTCATGATTCCGGGTATTGTATTTGGGCATATGTTTAAAAAGAGGAAGCCTGCACTGAACGTTTATTTTGCAGGAACGGTCACGTTTCTCATTCAGTCCTTGGTTGTGCTGGCTTTAGCCAAATGGGCGCTTAATTTCAACTTTTACGATTATATTATGACGATCATGAACGAGTCCCTGTTGGGACTTGAACAGACTGCACTGTTCCCTACGGGGATGACGTCCGATACGAAAGAGCAGTTCGTTCTGCTGCTCAGTCAAATGATTCCGTTCATGCTTATCATCAGCGCGCTTTATATGGGTACGATTACGTATGCGATCAGCAGACCGCTGTTAACGGCCCAAGGCGCCGGTGTGCAGAAGCTGAAGCCGCTTCATCAATGGATGCTGCCGAGATCGCTGCTCTGGTATTACTTGATTACGATTATTTTGGATTTGGTTGTGACGAAATCGTCGGACAGCTTCTTAACGCTCATTTTATTAAACTTGGCGCCTCTGCTTCAGATGGCGTTTATGCTTCAAGGGATTTCTTTTCTCTTCTTCTTGGCGAATGCAAGGCGGTGGAATAAGGGAATACCTATCGTTATGACAATAGCGGTCATATTCCTGCCAGTGCTTCATGCGATATTACGTATTATTGGAATTGTGGATTTGGCGTTTCCTATACGGCAATCCATTTCCAAACCAAGAGTATAGGGTGAGAAGGTATGCCTAAACTATTGTTCCATCGCTGGTATACGAAGTATACGAGCTGGACGTTTGTCTTGCTGTCAGCCTTAACCATCGTCGTGACTTTCTACAATTGGATTGTTGGCATACTGGCGTTTGTCGCCATTGTTGTGCTTGCGATTGCGTCACTTGCGGCGGAGCGCAAATTCCGTCATGAGATGGAGTCATATTTGACAACGCTAGGGTTAAGGGTGAAACGAGCAGGAGAAGAAGCAGTTGTTGATTTGCCTTACGGCATTTTGTTATATAGTGATGAACGGGTTATTGAGTGGCATAATCCTTATTTGGCGCAGCTAGCAGCTCTACCCTCCCTAGTGGGGGAAGATCTGTCCGAAGCCTTTCCTCAGCTCCATATCGGGAAGGAGAAGGAACGTTCGGTAGAGCTGTTTATCGGCGGTAGGATCCTGCATGCGGACATCGTGCCAGAGGAGCGGGTCGTCTATTTCACGGATATTACGGACATATGGACTTTGCGCAAGCGATACGAAGAGGAACGGATCGCGGTTGGCATCGTCATTATGGACAATTTGGAAGAATCGACTCAAGGTCTGAATGATCAACAACGTGCCGCTCTGTTGGCGCGTGTTACTGGCCAGATTACTGCATGGGCAAGCGAACATGGCATTCTGATCAAGCGACTATCCTCGGAACGTCACTTTATGGTGATGGACGTGCAGACGTTGAAGGCGCTTGAACAGACGCGCTTCGTCATCCTCGATGAAGTAAGGGAGACGACGCTTGATAACAAGCTGCCTGTAACGCTTAGCATGGGGATTGCGGCCGGTGCAGACAAGATGACGGAGCTTGGCCAGCTTGCGCAATCGAGCCTCGACATCGCGCTCGGCCGTGGCGGGGATCAGGTAGCCGTCCGTCTAGGGCAGCGTCTGTCCTTCTATGGCGGTAAGTCGAACGCTGTGGAGAAGCGCACGCGGGTGCGTGCCCGCGTCATTGCCCACGCGCTGCGTGATTTCATTCAACAAAGCGATGCCGTATTCATTATGGGGCATAAGAACCCGGATACGGATTCCATCGGGTCGGCGATCGGCGTGCTTAATGCTTGCCGCTCGCTGAATGTGGAGGCTTATATCGTACTGGAGGAGAGTAATCCGTCGATCGACAGAATGGTCGCATACTTGGAGAAGGATGAAATCTTATGGTCCCGCTTCATTTCACGAAGCGAGGCGATAGAGATGATTACGGAGGATAGCTTGGTCGTCGTTGTCGATACGCACAAGGCGTCGATGGTGGAAGAACCACGGCTCCTGCAATCGGAGCGCATCGTCATAATCGATCACCATCGCCGCGGCGAGGAGTTCATCAATGATGCGGTGCTCGTCTATTTGGAGCCCTATGCGTCATCTACAGCCGAGCTCGTCACCGAGCTGCTGCAGTACATTAATAACCGCCTAAGCTTGAGCACGTTGGAAGCGACGTCCTTATTGGCGGGCATTACAGTGGATACGAAGCACTTTACGTTGCGGACCGGGTCACGGACGTTCGATGCGGCAAGCTTCCTGCGTCGGCAAGGAGCTGATCCGCTGCTAATTCAGAAGATATTGAAAGAAGATTTAGAAGAATTCATTCAGAAGGCGGAAATTATTCGCCATGCGGAAATGCTATACGGCAATATCGCTATCGCGGTGACGGAACCGGGACGCAAATTTTCACAGTTGCTCATTGCGCAGGTAGCTGATACGCTGTTAAATATGACCGATGTGTTGGCCTCGTTCGTCATTAGCGAACGTCCGGACGGCATTATCGGAATCAGCGCGCGCTCTCTAGGTCAGATGAACGTGCAAGTCGTTATGGAACGGCTGGGCGGCGGGGGACATCTGACGAATGCTGCCGTGCAAATGCAAGGCACACTCGAAGAGGCGCAGGATAAGCTCAAGCGCGTGCTGGAAGAAATCGACGCGGAAGAGGGGTTGTTCGAATGAAAGTCATTTTGTTGCAGGATGTAAAAGGACAAGGCAAAAAAGGACAAGTCAAAGAGGTCTCCGAAGGATACGCACAGAACTTTCTTATCAAGCAAGGACTGGCGCGTCCGGCGACGGAGGGCAACCTGAAGACGCTGGAGCAGCAGCATAAATCGGAATTGAAACGCAAAGAAGAGGAAAAGGAAGACGCCGAAAAGCTTGCAGCGACATTAAATGAAACGACGATTGAGCTGAAGGCAAAGGCAGGAGACGGCGGACGTTTGTTCGGTGCCATCACTTCTAAGCAAATTGCGGAAGCGTTGAGCAAGTTGAAGATTAAAGTGGATAAGCGCAAAATCGAACTTCCTGATCCGATTCGTGCGTTAGGATATACAAACGTGACGGTGAAACTGCATCCGGATGTCAAAGCAACGATGAAGGTACACGTAACGGAGGAATAAAATGAACGAGATGTTTGTCGATCGTGTTCCGCCGCAAAATGTGGAGGCCGAGCAAGCGGTAATCGGCGCCATTTTGCTGCAGTCGGAGGCGTTGATTACATCGATGGAGCGGGTGCAATCCGAGGATTTCTACAACCCGTCCCATCAGATGATCTACGAGGCAATGATCGAGCTTGGGGAAGATAATCAGCCGATCGATCTCGTTACGCTGACGGCAAAGCTGCAAGGTAAGCAGCAGTTGGAAGACATCGGCGGCGTGTCCTATTTGACGAAGCTGGCCAATGCGGTGCCTACCGCGGCCAACGTTGATTATTACGCGCAAATTATTGAAGAAAAATCGATGATGCGCCGTCTCATTCGCACCGCCACGCAGATTGTAAGCGAGGGGTATACGGGCGGTGACGATGTCTCCGGACTGTTAAGCGATGCGGAACGTCGTATCTTAGAAATATCGAACCGCCGCTCATCGAGCGGATTTATCGCCATTAAAGACGTCCTGATGGACGTATACGAACGAGTGGAACAACTGAATTTGCAGCAGGGCATCACGACCGGCATTCCATCGGGATTTCCGGATCTAGACAAGATGACATCGGGATTTCAGCGCAACGATTTGATTATCGTCGCGGCCCGTCCTTCTGTAGGGAAGACAGCCTTTGCGCTCAACATTGCCCAGAACGTCGGTGTTCGGGCAAAAGAGACAGTAGCTATCTTCAGTCTCGAGATGTCGGCGGCCCAGCTCGTACAGCGGATGGTATGCGCCGAATCGAACGTCGATGCCGGGCGGCTCCGTACGGGTCAACTGGAAGATGATGATTGGGAGAAGCTGACGATGTCCATTGGCGCATTGTCAGAAGCGGAGATCTATATCGACGATACGCCGGGCATCACCGTCGCGGACATCCGCGCCAAGTGCCGGCGCTTGAAGAAAGAGCGCGGCCTCGGCATGATTCTAATCGACTACTTGCAGCTTATCCACGGACGCGGCAAAGCCGGAGATAACCGTCAACAGGAAGTGTCCGAAATATCGCGGACGCTCAAGATGATTGCAAGGGAGCTTGAAGTTCCTGTCATCGCACTCTCCCAGCTTAGTCGAGGAGTCGAGCAACGGCAGGATAAGCGTCCGATGATGTCTGACTTGCGGGAATCGGGCTCGATCGAGCAGGATGCCGATATCGTTGCGTTCTTGTATCGGGATGATTATTATAACCAGGATACGGAAAAGAAAAATATAATTGAAATCATTATAGCCAAGCAGCGGAATGGTCCGGTCGGCACCGTAGAGCTCGTATTTCTGAAAAATTTCAATAAATTCGTTAGCTACGAGAGGAATCATCAGGACTTATCTGCGGGATAATACAATATAATTTATAGGAGCGAACGTCAGTTTCCGAACATTAGTCTAAATCCGGAAATTAACGTTCGCTTTTCATTGACTTTGTGCGATATCGCTGATAAACTAGAAATGCTGCTTTTCGGTGAAGCAGCGAATAACCGGTGTGTGAACACCCGACGGGGGTATGAATATGTCTACAGTAGTCGTCGTAGGAACCCAATGGGGTGACGAGGGAAAAGGGAAAATTACCGACTTCCTCGCCGAAAGCGCCGACGTGGTCGCGCGTTATCAAGGTGGTAACAATGCGGGGCACACGATCCTAATTGATAATAAAAAGTATAAGCTGAGTCTGATTCCGTCCGGTATTTTTTATACGAACAAAATCTGTGTCATCGGCAACGGAATGGTCATCAATCCTAAGGCATTAATCGAAGAAATTGGATATATTCACGATAATGGCTTCTCGACCGACAATCTCCGCATCAGCGATCGCGCGCATGTCATTATGCCGTATCATATGGTGCTGGATGGGTTGGAAGAAGAACGCAAAGGCCCGAACAAAATCGGCACGACCCGCAAAGGGATCGGCCCTTGCTATATGGACAAAGCGGCCCGTAACGGCATTCGTATTGTCGACTTGCTCGATAAGGACGTGTTCGAAGAGAAGTTCCGCCATCTGGCGAACGAGAAGAACGAACTCATCAGCATGTACGGCGGCGAACCGCTTGATATTGAAGCAACACTGCAAGAATACTTAGGATATGCCGAGTTTATTCGCAAGTATGTCCTCGATACTTCCGTTGTATTGAATGATGCGATTGATGCTGGCAAGAAGGTGCTGTTCGAGGGCGCGCAAGGCGTTATGCTCGACATTGACCAAGGTACCTATCCGTTCGTTACATCATCGAATCCGACGGCAGGCGGCGTCTGCATCGGCTCTGGTGTAGGACCTTCCAAAATCGAAGAGGTTATCGGCGTAGCGAAAGCTTATACGACTCGTGTAGGTGACGGACCGTTCCCTACAGAGCTTAACAACGAAACCGGTGATTTCATCCGTGAAGCAGGTCATGAATACGGCACCGTAACGGGCCGCGCCCGCCGCGTTGGCTGGTTCGACAGCGTCGTTGTCCGTCATGCCCGCCGCGTAAGCGGAATTACAGGCTTGTCGCTGAACTCGCTTGACGTGTTGACTGGCTTGAAGACCGTCAAGATCTGCACCGCTTATAAATACGGCGACGAAATTATCGAGCACTATCCGGCGAACTTGAATATGCTGGCCAAGTGCGAAGCGATTTATGAGGAAATGCCAGGCTGGTCCGAAGATATTACACAATGCAAAACATTGGGAGACTTGCCGGAATCGACGCGCAACTACGTACAACGCGTATCGGAGTTGACTGGTATTCCAATCTCTATTTTCTCCGTCGGCCGCAACCGCGAGCAGACGAACCAAGTTCAACCAATCTACCGTTAATATGGAATCCGGCTTCTTCCTTAGGAAGGGGCCGGATTTTTTTGATGAATTACGGGCATACTAAGCAGTAAATGATTTTGCGCCATTCCGTGACTTTCAAGGAAATGATAGAACTAGAAGCGCCGTCGTATCGCGGTCAAGAAGCGACTAGTAACGGGAAGGCTAGCTGGGAGGCATCATTTATGCGATGGACGATGCGCGTAGTTCGAATGGTGATTACGATATTGATGGTAAGTTTGATTTCAAGTCTATTAACGGTAGGAACGACAGCAATCGTCGTTGACCAGTATATTCAGACGGCGTTAAATACCTTTCACATTCCGTTGGAACGAAAACCGTTAACACTAACATCGATGTGGGGCGTTCTGCTCGGCTCAGGAGCGGCAACCGATCCGACCAAGGCATCTGGGTCTGTGACGGGAGGAGTCCAGCCTGCAGGAGAACGAGGCGATGCAGGCGACACAGAATCAGGAGAAGCAGGGGGAGCAGGAGGCGGGTCGTCAACAGGGAATCAATCCAAGCCGGATCCGAATGCAGCCGCTGGTGAACCGTCAGACGGCGCGCTGCCGGTAATGGGGGGCATATCATCAGGGCAGGAGGCCCGTCAGCAAGAGCGGGTCGTCGTTCCGCCGGATGTGCTGTCTAAGAACAAAGACGATATGTCCAAGACGAAGAAAGAAGAGCTGTTCACCGCACTCATGAAGAAGCTTCCGCAAGAGGAATGGCAGCATCTCTCCACGTTAATGGAGGATGGCTTAACATCGAGTGAGCTGACGGAAGTGGAGCAAATTTTAGCAAAGCATCTCAATGATGAAGAGTATAAGCAGATGCGGGAATGGCTTGTCGGAGAGAGCGGGACAGCCATAAAAGAAGATGGCGGCTCAGGGGCTGCCGCACAAAATACACAGGAAGTCGAACCGGGATCCGGGCCGGAAGCCAGCTCAAGATTGGGGCCTGAATCCGGGCAAGACACGGGACAAGACTAATCCAGCAATAAATACCATGTATATAAAACGCGAAAAGAGTCATCTTCAATAGAAGAGGCCATTCGCGTTTTTTTCTATTATGTGACTTTCCAGGGGCAGGCGCTTGCTCCCGGCGTCAGTTGCATTGTTCTTTCGACCTGTGTTACATTAAACAAGATGAAAAAAGATGACAAAACGTTAACCTTTGTCACTTTGTGCTGAAATCGTAATGGATGAACTTGAAATAAAGGAGACCAACATGGAACGTTTCAACGGAAATCGTCGGGACAACGAAGTCGGACAAGACTCGAAGAACCGATGGCAACAATGGACGGCAGCATGGCGGCAGCGGCTGGCATCGAGCACCGCTACACGATGGGTTGCGAAATCTCGCAAGCAAATCGTGCTTTCAGTTGGCGGATTGGCGCTCATTGCGTCTGCCGTATGGGGCGGTACAGCCTATGTACAAGCAAATACAGTATCTTTCTTTCATGTATATAAAAATAATGAGCTCGTAGGAACGATATCTGCTCTTGATGATTTGGAAGGCTTCTACGCTAAGAAGCAGGATGAAGTACAGGCAAAGCATCCGAATGCGCATATGCAGCTTGATATGGAAGGCATTCGCACGGTGGCTGATTCCGGCTTCAAGGCGCAGCCCGCAACGAAGGAGACGCTGGTGAAGCTCGGCGGCATGATGACCGCTTATGCGGTAGGCGTAGAGTTGAAGGTAAATGGCAAGAGCATCGGCATTGTGAAGGACGAAGCGACGGCTGAGAAAATATTGCAGCAGGTCAAAGGAAAATATACAGAGAAAAGCACGAAGAACAGCAAGAATGCGAAGGAAGTCAAAGTGCTGTCTGCTCCGGTGCGATCCGTTAATGCGACAAAGGCGATGTCGCGTCTGGAGTCGGTGAGCTTCCGCGAACGGGTAAGCATGGAAGGCAGCAACACGGATCCGGACAAGCTGCTTAGTCCGCAAGAAGCAATTAACAAATTGACCACTGGCCAGAATAAGCCGAGTAAATATAAAGTGCAAAAAGGTGATACCGTCTCCTCCATTGCGAAGAAGATGAACGTATCGATTCAAGCGATTTATACGAATAATCCATCTGCCGGCGAAGAGGTACTGCAAGTAGGCCAAGAGCTCGATCTGACGGAAGCGAAGCCGTTGATTACCGTAAAGACGGTCGAAGCATACAGCGAGTATATCGTGACAGAGCCGCAGAAGATTGTGAAAGAGGACCCGGAAATGCGAGCGGGGGAATCTAAAGTCGTGCGTGAAGGCAAGCAGGGCTTAAAGCGCATGTCGTACCGTCTCATTAAAGATAACGGTATGCTGTCGAATGAAGAGTGGATCGATCAAGAAGTAATCGAGCCAGCGATTCCGGAAATTGTCATACGGGGAACGAAAGTCGTGCGCGGAGAAGGCACTGGATCGTTCGATTGGCCGGTCAGCGGCGCAACGCTGACGAGCGGATACGGCAAACGTTGGGGACGTATGCACAAAGGCATTGATATGATATCATCCGACCGTTCTATCATGGCGGCCGATGAAGGGGTTGTCGTGTTCGCAGGCGAGAAGAGCGGTTACGGCAACTGCATTATTGTGAACCATCGCAACGGCTATAAGACGTTGTATGGACATCTAAGCAAGATCGATATCAATGTAGGCGATATTGTGGAAAAAGGTCAGAATATCGGCGTCATGGGCAGCACGGGAAATTCAACAGGAACGCATCTTCACTTTGAGATTCATAAAGATGATGAAGTGCAAAATCCTCTAAAATATTTATAAACAAGCAGAAGGCGGGACGAATCACGTTCCCGTCTTTTTCGTTATAGAGGTTGTTCGTGCTGAAAAGCGGGTCTTTTTGAACACGAGCCTATAGGCCGTCTGGACTCACTTTTTCAATCCTCCAACGTTTGCTATCGGGATGAAGAGACAATTATGGTAAAATAGAGTGACACTGGTTAACAGCTATCATGAATAGGAATCGAACTAAGTGATATTGAAATTGGAGAGAGGTGCAGATTCCATGTACGGCAAAATTCTCGTCGTGGATGATGAACAGCCGATTGCGGATATTTTGAAATTCAATCTGGAAAAAGAGGGCTATGAGGTCGTGTGTGCCTTCGATGGAGGAACAGCGGTGGAACTGGCTTTATCGGAGAAGCCGGACCTGATACTGCTCGATTTGATGCTGCCCGTCAAGGACGGGATGGACGTGTGCCGTGAAGTGCGTCAGCACCTTCAAATGCCCATCATTATGCTGACCGCGAAGGATACGGAGATCGACAAGGTGCTTGGTCTCGAGATGGGCGCTGATGATTACGTGACGAAGCCATTCGGCACAAGAGAGCTGCTGGCGCGAGTCAAAGCACATTTGCGGCGTCAGAACAAAGTAGCAGTCCAAGGCGAGGATGCTGGTGCAGGGGCGGCGGAGAAGCAGGGCTTGCGCTTGCACGAGCTGCTTATCGATACGGATATGTATGTCGTCTATAAAAATGGGGAGATGCTCGATTTAACACACCGTGAGTACGAGCTACTCCATTACTTGGTGCGCAGCTCTGGAAAGGTGATGACGCGGGAGCATCTGCTGCAGGCCGTATGGGGATACGAATACTTCGGCGATGTGCGCACCGTCGATGTGACGATTCGCCGTCTGCGCGAGAAAATCGAGGACGATCCGAGCAAGCCGGAGTATATTATTACGCGCCGCGGTCTCGGCTATATGATGCGCAATCCTCGTAACGGAGGCTTCTAGATGAAATGGGGCATCGGCCGCTTCTTTCGAACGATACAGGCAAAGCTCATCATTATTTATGTGCTGCTCATTTTGATTGCGATGCAACTTATCGGGGTGTACTTCGTCAGTTCGATGAAGCATTCCCTTACGAACAATTTTACGAAAGATTTGCAGACGACGGCCGAGCTTATGTCCATTTATGCCGGACAGACGTTGAAGGGCGAGGAAATGCTGGAGAACGAACGCACATTGGAAGAGTTGAATACGTATGTGCATAGCTTCTTCAATATGAACGGTGTCGAGATTCAAGTCATCGACGCAACCGGGAAAGTACTAACGACTTCCGTGCAATCTAACATGGAAATCGTCGGCCGCAAAAATACGGAGACGGTGGTCAACCGCGCGTTGCAAGGAATCCGCGACAATCAGCAAGTTATTATTGACGAGGACAATGTGCGCAAGCAGGTGCTGGCTAAGCCGGTCTTTTCGAACGACAAGAACAATAAGATCGTGGGCGCCCTCTATATCGTCGCGTCGATGAAGGATCTGTATGCGACGATTGAAGGCATCAACCGCATCTTCGTCTCGGGTATGGCGATTGCGCTCGGACTAACGGCGGTGCTCGGCATCATATTGGCGCATACGATTACTCAGCCGATTAAAGAAATAACGAAGCAAGCGACGAAGGTGGCGGAAGGGAACTTCGCCGGGCAAGTGCCTGTATTGGGAACCGATGAAATCGGCCAGTTGAGCGAGGCGTTCAATTATATGACCCGGCGCCTGCAGGAAGCGCTGAATGCGAACGAAGAGGAGAAGGAGAAGCTGGCTTCGATTCTGACCAACATGAGCGATGGCGTTGTGTCCACCGATGAGAACGGCAAGGTCATTCTCGTCAACCGCCGTGCCTGCAAGATGTTGGATGTAGATACGGAAGGCGCGGAGGGGCGCAATATTGCCGATTTGCTGCGCGTGCCAATGTCACAGGTGGAGCAGCTTGTCAGCGGCCAGCTCAATTGGATTCTAATCTCTCCGGTGGAAGGAGAGAGTCACGCTCAAGAGGAGAGCGATACGGTGCTGCGCGTCTCGTTCACACCGGTTCACCGCCGCGGAGAAGGAATGACAGGCTCTATCGTCGTGCTGCAGGACGTGACTGAGCAGGAGAAGCTGGAGCAGTCTCGTCGCGAGTTCGTCGCGAACGTGTCGCATGAGCTTCGTACCCCGCTTACGACGATTAAGAGCTATGTGGAAGCGCTCGATGACGGGGCGCTTGAGGAGCCACAGCTGGCTGAACGCTTCGTCGGCGTCATACGCAATGAGTCGGAGCGCATGATCCGGCTCGTAACCGACCTGCTTCATCTGTCGCGGCTTGATTCCAAGCAAGCGACACTGCGCAAGCAGCCGACGGATATCGTGGAGATGCTGGAGGATGTCGTAGACCGCTTCTCCTTCCAATTCCGCAATCGGGGGATTGTGGCGAAGGTAGAGGCGGAAGATGGCATCGGCAACGTCGTCATCGATCGCGATCAGATCGACCAACTGCTGGACAATCTCGTATCCAATGCCGTGAAATATACACCGGACGGCGGCGAGGTGACGTTGTCTGCCTCCCTGTCTGAGACGAAGCAGTTGGTGCACTTGACGGTGAAGGATACCGGAATGGGCATTCCAAAGAAGGATTTGGAGCGAATCTTTGAGCGGTTCTATCGGGTCGATAAAGCCCGATCGCGCAATATGGGCGGGACAGGCCTCGGGCTGTCCATTGCCCGGGAAATTGTAAGAGCGCACGGAGGCGACATTCGGATTGAGTCAGAGTGGAATGTCGGCACGCAAGTGACCTTTAGCTTGCCGATGACATTCGAAGGGAGTGAAGCAAGCGAATGATAGAGCGGGTTAAAACGGTGCTGCTCACCGTTCTCGTGCTGCTCAGTCTTGTGCAGAGCTTCTTCCTCACCTATGACATGCCGAACTTCGATGTGGTTGAGAAGACGTCAAGCGACTATATTAAGACCGAACCGTTAGGCCCGGAGGAAAAAGTAGAGAATCTGGTGTTCCCTGATCAGGTCGTGCTTCATCTTGGAGAGAACAAGCATACGGTGCTGTACCCGGGGATGACGTTCTATAACATGATTATGAAACGGCTGCAAGGCCGCTCCTATGATGGGTTCCAGGGCCGCCCGGTCTCATCGGTCGAATGGACGCGAATCCGGGAGCAGAACGAAGGTGTGGAGCTGCGCTTCTTATCTCCCGTTCCAGCTAAGCTTCTGCAGAAGGAGTTCCCTATTGCCGATGATGCCGCATTTTTGACCGAGGAAATTCGTAGTATTTGGCTGTACGCGACGAAAGATGCCAGTGAAGTACGCGTATTCTTCTTCAATGAGAAGGGGGATACGGCATACGAATCCACGCGCGCGAATTTAACGGTCCAGGATGTGAAGCAGCAGGTTGAATTCGGACGCAAATGGACACCGTACAAGCTGGTGAACGGAACGTATTACGTTCCGGAGCAGCCGCTCGAATTAATGGACGTGACGTTGCCCTTCGAACGAGTTACGATAGAGGAGATGCAGCGAAGCTTATTCTTCGATCCGACCGTAACGAAAAATATCGAAACGGGAAGCTCTGAAATATATACAGATGCCAAGCGCGGGCTAGAGGTTAATCGGGCACAGCAGTGGATTATCTATTCCGATCCGGCAGTGCCGACAGAGGGTCGTCAAGATGTCGCGGCCGACGTGACGGGCGCGGTACGGTTCATCAATCAGCACGGCGGGTGGAACGGCCGCTTCCGCTTCGTCATGATGGACCCGGATGAGAAGCCCATCGGGGTGTTCGGTGGATCGACGAGCTTGGGCAGGGTATTTCGCTTCCAACAATATTGGGGCTCGTATCCGATTATAAGCACGAGCGCCTTCCGCTTCGGTTATATGCAGGTAACAATGCAGCAAGGCACCGTAACGAGCTATGAGCGTTCACTCGTTCAGCTCTTGCAGCGGGCAACCGAGAAAGAAGTGCGCCACCTGCCAAGCGGCGATGCGCTTATTAACAAGCTGAATTTGCTGGACAAGGGGAAAATGATTGAATCGCTTGACCCGGTCTATGTTCCGTCGCAGGAGAAAGATGTAATACGGCTTATTCCCACCTGGCAGGTGAAATATAGCGACGGCACGGTGTCATTGCTGAAATAAACATTCGTAATGCATGGCAGAATTCAATCACTCACAGAGGGGAGGATCCGCATGGATTGGAGTCGGGCCAAAAATGTATTAATCTATGCGTTTTTATTGCTTAATATCGTGCTCGGTTATCAGCTCTGGCAGGATGTTCGAGATCGGATGCACTCTGATCTCGACTGGACGTCTTTATCCGAGGAGACACGTCAAATTATGGACGTGAAGCACATTCAAGTACCGGCGAAGATACCAGCGGAGACTCCGACGCTGAGGGAGATTACATACCGATTCGTTAATCGCGGGACGGAGCGGGTACCCATACAGACACCGAAGGATAGCACGATCATCTTTTTAGAAAAAGAACTGATACGCTCGCTGCAAGGCGACATCCCGCATATCGAGATGTACCGCTATGATGAGCTGTCGGGCAAACCGGGCACATTTGTGCTTCATCAACGGCTGGCGAACGGCTTGCCGATCTTCGAGGTATCCTTGGAACTATCTGTGAGCGAACAGAAAATAACGGCATACCGTCAGCAGTACGTGGAGCTCATCGAAACCAAGAGCAATAAGGAGCAGAAGATTTTGCCGGCCTCGCAGGCGCTTGGCAGTGTAATCGAGAAGGTGATGCCGGGTTCGATCGTGAAGGATATCCAGCTTGGATACCACGGGCAAATTTTCGACGCGGAGACACAGGTATCCGCCCCGTCTTGGCGAATTATGCTGGAAAATGAGGTTTATTACGTAAACGCCATTAACGGCGCGGTCGATAATTTGCAAGCAGGAAAGAAGGAGATAGACAAATGAGTTTACGATTTACCGTATTGTCGAGCGGATCGACGGGCAATGCGACAGTGATTCAAAATGATGAAGCGACGCTTATGATTGATGTCGGTCTAAGCTGTAAGCGTACGGAGCAGCTGCTGGAGGAACAGGGCCTCTCCGGCAAGCAGATAGACGGCATTCTTGTTACGCATGAGCATTCGGACCACATCAAAGGGTTGGGCGCGTTTGCCCGTAAGTATGATGTGCCCATTTATGCCAATGAAAATACGTGGGAGGCGCTGACGAAGCATGTCGGTGCGATCGCGGACGAGAAACGGATTGTGATGCAGACGGGCGAAGCTCGCGATTTTGGAGATTTGCGCGTGGAATCGTACGGTATTTCCCATGATGCGGCTGAACCGGTCGGCTACAGCTTCTATGAAGGGGATACGAAGCTGAGCGTCACGACGGACCTCGGTTATATGAGCGATAAGGTCAGAGATGCGGTCATCGATTCCGACGTGCTCGTTATGGAGTCGAATCACGATGTTGAAATGCTGCGGATGGGACGATATCCTTGGAACATTAAACGGCGTATTTTGGGCGATATGGGCCACTTGTCGAACGAAGCAGCAGGCGAAGCGTTAGGTGAGGTCGTGACGGGCAATACGCGCCGTGCTTATTTGGCGCATTTGAGCCGCGATCATAACATGATGGACCTCGCCCGCATGTCGGTGCAGAACGTGATGGAGGATAACGGACATTTTTTCAAAGAAAGCGAGTTTCAATTACGAGATACGTATTATGACAAGCCTACGCCATGGGACACGGTTCATGTGAAGTCTCCAGTTCGTCTGTAAGCCACAGCTCGAGCTGCTCGGCTTTGAGGGCGATATCTTCATGCGTAAGCAAGCCTTTCTCCACGAGCAGTTCCATTAACGTGGAAAGGGCTAACGTCAGCCGATATTGGTCTTCCTTCATATCGGCAAGCTTCCCGATCAGATCCACGTCCGACCAGACAGAAGATGATGATTTCATAGGCATGTACTCCTTTCAATTGGAATAGGATGATAGTGGTTACAATCCCGATTCTTTTCTCTCAATTTCTCTTTTGTATGATAGAATATGTACAAGGTTGCAAATCTATGACATTTCATTTCACATTATAGGCTCATAGTAAGCATTAATATATAGTGTTGACCGATTGAACGCATAACATTCAGGTGAACGGGGTGTTATGGCGGTAAGGTGCGGTGGATCAACCGGACATGGCGAAGAGCCCGTGTTGAGGGGAGTTGGGTCGGATGAGCTTTTTTGATGATGATTTTTTCTCGCCGAAGGTATCGCGTCGGATCAAGAGAAAATGGCACGGGCAAACGGAAGCGCCGGGATGGAAACAAAAGAAGCTCAGACGGGATTCGGGTCGCAAATGGTCAACCGTACAAGTTGCGGTCGTTAGTTCGGTAATTAGTGCGTTGTTAGCGGTCCTTCTATACAGCTGGTTAGTCGGTGCCGGAACGGCTTCGCAGCAGCCGGTTGCAGTAGCGGGCAGCGAGAACGCGTATGATCCGTATGAACGGATCGTGCAGGCTGCGGAGAAGGTGAGCCCTGCCGTCGTCAGTATCGTGAATCAGCAGAAGAGTATTACGGATGACAGTGAAGCAGTGAAGGATACGAACTTGGGATCCGGGGTTATTTTCAGTCAGGAGAACGGAAAAGCGTATGTGCTGACGAATGAACATGTCGTGCAAGGCGCCGATAAGCTCGAGGTTGTACTGGCAAATGGACAGCGTAAGAACGCGGAGTTGATCGGTAAAGACCGTGTGATGGATATTGCAGTCATTCGCATGGACGATGCTGGTGTGACGGCGGTGGCGGAGATCGGAGATTCCAAGAAGCTGCGGCGCGGCGAGACGGTGATTGCAATTGGCAATCCGCTTGGATTTGGGGATTCGCTTACAGCGGGAATTATCAGCTATACGAACCGCGTTATACCAGTGTCGCTCAATCAAGACGGCATATATGATTGGGAGCAGATGGTCATTCAGACGGATGCGGCCATTAACGAAGGCAACAGCGGCGGTGCCTTGGTCAATCTGAACGGGCAAGTGATTGGTATTAATACGATGAAGATTGCGACGACCGGTGTGGAAGGACTGGGCTTCGCCATTCCGACAAATGAAGTGATGTGGGTTGTAGATCAAATTACACAGTACGGCAAAGTCGTGCGCCCTTACTTGGGCGTGTATACAGTGGATTTGAATAATCCGTATGCTCCCATCACTCAAGAACAACGGGAAGATCTACAGCTGCCGCTAGAGGTAACGGCGGGTGTTATTGTTTTGGAAGCGACCGGACCGGCGAAGAAGGCTGGCATGCAGCTGAACGATGTAATTGTCCGGTTCGATAACGATCCTATCGGCACGACGCTTGATCTCCGCAAATATTTATATGAGAAGAAGAAGATCGGGGAGAGCTTGGACGTGAAGTTCTACCGGGACGGCAAGCTGATGACGACGTCGGTGGAACTGTCGGATAAGCCAGAGTGAGCAGGATACAATAAGAGCGAATCACACATTTCTCGGCGCTGAAAAGTAACCTTTTGAACATGCGTATATATGCATTACATCTTACGGGAACATACAGAACTATGATATGATGGACAGGGAGCGCTGTGCCGAACGGCTGAGGCGTGCCACATGGTGTTAGAGGACAGCAGGACTGGCAAGAAAGAGGGAACGACATGTACGTAGTATGCAAAGATCATGTAGAATTGGCTATCGACAAATTCGTAGATGAATTCGAGGACGCTCCGGACATTGTCGATCTGGATGAAGTGGAATTCAGCGATTGGGAAAGACCGATCAAATGCTGCATGGATTGTGAGCATGAAGCGAATTTCCTTGTCGTGTAACGTGCCAAGGGCGTAAGGCATATCGTAAGGGACATTCTTACGTCAGGCTGAATAGGGAGAAGAACGGAACAAGGGCGAGAGACCGCAAGGGTCGCAGGCCCTTGTTTTTTGATCATTATGGAATGTTTGAATTCGGTGAGGTGATTCGTTCTGTTTTGACTGTGAGCAACTTCCGGATCGGGTGTGGATAATGGGGAAAAGGAGAAAAACGTCATGAAATTCAAGTTATCCACATGTGGATATTGAAATATAGGGAAAAATACTGCTTGCCAAAACTAATGTAGTTAGTTATTATACTAATAACATTAGTTTAATTGGGAGTTGGTTTTTATGCGGATGCGTAAACACGGTTTTATTATTCAATTGACATTTTTACCTCATCTGTTTCCGGTGAATTGTTACTTGGTGGAGGAGGAGCATGAGTTGACCTTGGTCGATGCGGCGCTTCCCTTCAGCGTTAAAGGAATATTAAAGGCGGCGGAACGGCTTAGCAAGCCAATTACACGGATTGTACTTACCCATGCGCATGACGACCATGTCGGTGCGTTGGATGCGTTGAAGGAGGCTCTGCCGCAGGCTCAAGTCTTGATCTCGGAACGGGATGCCAAATTGCTGCGCGGTGATCGCTCTCTTGAACCGGGTGAGCCTCAGACTCCAATACGGGGAGGCGTTCCGAAAGCGGTGCGCACGCAGCCGGATGTGCTCCTTCAGGATGGAGATCGCATTGGTTCGTTAACGGCGATATCTGCACCAGGGCATACGCCGGGCATGATGGCCTTCCTGGATGAGCGAAGCGGTGCTCTCTTGGCCGGTGACGCGCTCCAGACCCGCGGCGGCATCGCCGTCTCTGGCAAGCTTAAGCCGCTGTTTCCGTTCCCGGCCTTCGCGACCTGGGACAAGGCCGCTGCGCTCGATAGTGTGCGCAAGCTCCGCGCATTGTCGCCAACGCTGCTGGCGGTCGGTCACGGCGAGATGATTGTCAACCCGCAATCGGCGCTCGACCGGGCCATTATGGATGCAGAACAAGAATGGGGGAAGATGGAGCATGTCCAGAAAATCACTCGATAAAGCGACCATTCTGCAGGCTGCAATTGAGCTGGCCGATGATATGGGATTGGAACAAGTAACGTTGTCCTCCTTGGCGCAACGGTTGGGCATCAAGTCGCCATCGCTTTACAATCATATCGATGGCATGCCGGGCTTGCGGAGGGAGCTGGCCCTTCACGGACTGCAGCTGCTGTGCGATGCAATGACGAAAGCAGCGGTCGGCAAAGCGGGAGAGAAGGCGCTCCTCTCCATCGGAATCGCCTACGTGGCGTTTGTGCGAGAGCATCCCGGGCTGTACGAGGCGACGCAGCCCGCGCCCGATCAGATGGACGAGGAGCTGGTGGCTGCATCGTACCGGAGCGTGCAACTGCTGCTTGACGTGCTGGATGAATATCAGTTGGAACGTGACGACGCACTGCATATGGTGAGGGGGATGCGCAGCATGCTGCATGGGTTCGCTTCATTGGAGCTGAGGGGGGGATTCGGCCTGAAGCTTGATACCGATGAGAGCCTGATGCGCATGCTTCGGACGTACCTGTCTGGCATGGAGCTGCAAGTGCGGACAATCGATTGAACATAGGAATAGCCTAACTTACAAAAAGCGAACCGCCCTGAAGGGGTTCGCTTTTAACATTAGTATCACTGCAATCCACTGCTTACTTGGCGATTTCCTTGCTTATGCCGAGCGGGATAGGGGCCTTTTTCTCTTTGAACATGAAGTAGTAGCAAATGGCTGATGTCACATACAAGATACCCGTCATGCTGAACGTTATTGCGTACCCCCAATAGTAGCCGTATGTGGTGACCAAGTACGACTGCACGGATCCCATGCTGGCCCAGCCAAGCATGAAGGCCGTCTGCGTGAGCGAGTTGGCGATTCCCCGGCGGGAGTCTGAAATCCGATCCACCATGACGGCCGATTGAATGGGATTGGCAGCATTCATAAGCGCTTGCCGGAACAAGAAGCTGACACTGGCGATTAGGATTAGGTTCGTAAATCCGGTCAAGAGCAGAAATGGCAGCGACAGCATTTGAAAAATAACGATCGCTTTCACTTGGCCTACCCGCTTAACCAATGTCGGCCCGATAAGCATAGAAATGATCGTCATTACTTGTCCGAGTGAAATGAGAATGCCCACCGACGTTAGCGACACAGAGAACCGATTCGTAAAATAAAGGTTCAAATAAGGCACGACCAGTCCTGATCCGAGGCCAACAAGGAGCTGACAGTATGTAAGACGGCGAATGTCTCTCCATTCAAGCTTGGGATTCAATGACTTCGGACGAATTTCTGTTGCGGATGGCGACACGGTCGGCACCTTTTTCTGCTCCAACACGAAGAGGAGCGGAAGAAAGGCGGCAAAGCTCGCGACGCCGCCAACCATCAAGACGGTCTGCAGACTCGCAACTTTGCTCCAGCCGGCGGTCTGCAGCAGGTCGGCCATATATCCGCCCCCCATGCTGCCTAGCACCTGCCAAGCAAGCCCTAGCGCAAAGTGATAGCTGAACAGCTGCAGCCGCTGCTCTTTGCGCGTATTTTCAGCAAGGAATGGCACCGCTATCACTTGGAAGCACGCAGCGAACAGTCCAGAGAAGATGGCGAGGGAATGCAAGCCCCACTCTGACACCACATACGAACGCCCGACGAAGCCAAGGCCGGTGAACAGCGCACCGGCAATCAGAATCCATTTGCGACTCGTCCGGTCTCCGAGAAAGCCAATCGGGACAAACATCAGTGCAGTCGCCAACGATTGCAAACTAATAATTGTCCCGTTCATCTCATCGCCGTAACCGAGCGATTGAATATACAAGTTATACAGCACCATGAACATGCCGCTGCCGATTTGAAATAAGCCATTTGCTAGAAAAAACACTCTAATATTGCGATTCCATGTCTTGAAGTCCATTACCGCTTGCTGATAAAAACGCATGATCGCTCCTCCATTAAAGCGCGTAATCGAAAAGGCTTTGGCCTTTGGAATAGCCGCTAAAGTCGATAGCCTTCTCCATTGTAACAAGGGAACCCTTTCCAAGGAAGAGGATCATGCAATAATATGCGCGGAACGCGGACAACGTGGAACCCCGATTCTGCTTAATGAATGAGCTTGCTTTCCTTCGCCTTCTTGACGAACTTCGCGCTGGATCTATTAATCGGTGTCTTCAATGCCAAGCCGATGACGAGCGTAAGCCCCACATAAATGCACATCATGAGCAAGTCGCGCTGGATGACATCCCACGATATCCCGCCCACGGCCTCGCGCATCATGCTAATTCCGTACGTGAAGGGAAGGTAAGGATGAATCGCTTGAAAGAACGGCGGCGTCACTTGAATCGGGAACGTCCCCCCGGAACCGGCAAGCTGCAGCACGAGCAGGACGATGCTGAGCGCTTTGCCGACATTGCCGAACACCGAGACAAGCGTGTACACAATGAGCATGAAGACAGCGCTCAAAATGAGGCCGAACGTGACGAACCACAGTTTATTAAGCACGTAGGCGCCCAGCACGTAAATATCGCCTGTCGTGACGAGCAGCGACTGGAGCAAGGCAATGGTGACGAACGTCAAGTATCTGCCGAAGTAGACGTGATGGTCCTTCATCGGGGAGGCGAACTTCTCCTTCCGTGAATGGATTCCGTTCTCGGGATCAGGATTGGTATTCGCATGAATGCTGTTCATCTCCTCTGGTTCCCTATGTACCTCCACCGTTAGCAATGACACGAGCAGCAAGGCGCCGACCCATAGCGATAGGGTAGTAAAAAAGGGTGACATCGCGGAACCGTAGTTCGGGATTGGGTACAGCTTGTTCTCCTTCAATACAACCGGCTGAGCGAAAAATTCACTTTCCTTCTCGAAGTTGTTCCGCAGCAAATCGATAATTTCATTAATATCGCCCTGAGCTTCCAATGCACGGATTTTATCGGCGATATGTTTGATTTTCGACTGAGCGACGGGAAGGTCGCGTTTCAGTGCGATAATTTCTTGATTGCCGAAAGTGAGCGCCTTTGCCGCATCGTTCAATATGTTTTTGACGTCGGGAATCCGCTTGAGCGCATCGTGCAGCAGCGTTTGTGTATTAGCTACCGTGCTGCGCGCCTTATCGACACCTTGCAAGATTTTTGGCTTGATTTCGCCGTCATATCTACCGAGCAAGTCGCCGGCAATGGCGGCCGTATCGCGGGCCAACCTGTTCAGACGGTCGGCAAGCTCACCGGATATGGTTCTGCCTGTATTGACGGCTGTCTTCATCTCGCTGATGGTGGATAATTGCTGCCCGAACTTATCGGCAATCCGCTGCAGCTTTCCGATCTCGGACCCGAATATATTTCCGGGGGTTAATTGGTTCAGACGCCCCAGCCACTCTATCGTTCCATTTACGATCTTCAGTGCGGTATCGAGCCGCCGCGCAGCTTGATCCAGCGCGTTGAGGACGACAGACGGCTTTGCATTCACATCCTGTACGATGGCGGTCAATTGCTCCATCGCGAGCGATGTTTGCTGTACGGAAGCGAGGTCCTGCTTGATAAATGGGGAAATGGCCTCGATTCCTTCCTGGCTGTACTTGAGAAGCTCCCCGATTCGCTGCGAGAATTGTTCTCCCTCGGTGGCGATCTGTGCGACAAGGGGGAGGTTCTTCTGCGCTTCTTGAACGATTTCATTCGCTTTGCTCACGTCGGCCAAGGCGGTGTTCGCGATGCGGACGAACTCGGGAAAGCCTTTTTCCAGCTTGAAGACGAGGCTCTTCACCTTCTCAATTGTCGGCAACTCATTTTTCAACTCGACTCCGATCTCATTGAAGATTTGAAAGATGGTCCGGTTCGCCGTCTTGACGAAGTTGGAGCTCACCTGTTCGATGATGCTTGATGCGCCTTTTGACGTAATTTTCGGGGAAATGGCATTGATTTTTTCGTTCACGTAATAGACGATCTCCGCTTTCACCGGCTCGTCTGAGAGCACGGTCCCGATACGAGCAGAGAAACTGTCCGGAACGATGATGCTTGCGTAATAGGTTCCGCGTTTTACCCCGGTCAACGCTTTTTTCTCGTCGACGAAGGTCCAGCCGATCTGCGTATTTTCTTTCAGCGATGCAACGATTTCCTTCCCGATATTAATCGGTTTATCGAGGATGGTCGTTCCTTTGTCGTTGTTGGCGACAGCGATGGCGATGCCTTTCGTATTGCCGTATGGATCCCAGGAAGCGAGAATATTGAACCACGCATATAAGGAAGGCAGCCCGATTAGACCGACAATGATGATGAATGCGGCCCAATTGCGCGTTATGTTTTTCAAGTCCGTTGCATAGATGGAGAAAATGTGTTTCATGATGGCCCCCAATGAATCCTTTTGACTTCATTATGCCTAAGATCCATTTTGACCATCCGAATAGGGAGATGATTGGTTGGCAGGCCGAGTGATAAGATTTTAATAAGATTGGCTGCAAGCCCGCTGTATATGGCTGGTAATATGTTACTTTGAAGAGGTTGAACACGCACTTGAAAGAAACAACCTATTTAGAAGAGGGGGCATATGATGTTACAGGTGTTGCTAGTGGATCATAATCCGTCTGAGCGTAAAAAAATAGCAGATATGATAGGGGTATGCGGGCATACTGTCGCGGGGGAAGCTGGAAATTTTGGAGAAGCGCTGGCCTGGATCGAACGGGGTTGGCCTACTGTAGTAATGACCGATCTGACAGTTCCCTATCCGGAAGGACTCCGGCTTGCCCGCTATGTCCATGAACAGCGTTTGCCCATCGTCACCGTCATGCTCAGCACATATGCGGACTTTGACGCTGTTCGACAGGCGATGCGTTATGGAGCGAGCGATTATTTAATTAAGCCTGTGAAAAGAGAGGACGTCCAGCGGGCATTGGAGCGTGCAGAGCGCTCGGTCCATTATTTCTGTTCTGCGCATCAGAAGTTGGCGGGAGTACAGAGCTTTTTTACCCGATTGGAGCGCATGACTCCGAGCGAGCTTCTGAAGGAGCAGCATGAACTGATTCAATCCTTGCTGCTGTCGCAGGGCGATGCGCACGGGATGCATATGGATGGCTTGCGATTCTTCGCAGATAAGTGGCGGCAAATGCTCGGCGCCTCCGCGTTGCCTGTCTGTACGAGTCCGTGGCCAGACACCGACCATGACAGAGCGGCATTTGTTTCGCACCTGGCTGAAGTGTGGATCGCACATACATATACTTCCGCGTTGGGGAACCGAAACGTAAAGCTTCTTTTTAAGATGCCTTGCGATTACATTCACGAGAACTACCGCAAGGAAATAACGCTGCCTGACATGAGCAGGCGATTCGGGATGAGTGATTCGTATTTCAGCACCCAGTTCAAACGGTGGACCGGATACTCCTTCGTGCAATATGTGAACCGGATTCGCATCCAGAAGGCGAAGGAGCTGCTGTTGGAGCCGGACCTGAAAATATATGAAGTGGCTTATGAGGTGGGCTATACGACGCTGCAGTATTTCAACCGTGTATTCAAGCAGTCGGTATCTGTCAGTCCGATCGAATATCGGAGGATGCTGGGCATGTGAAGAGGTTCTTGAAAAGTTCCCTTTGATCACGAAATATCTTGCAGTGCGGCTTTATCTGATCTTTATATTTTTTGTTAAGAGAAAAATCGGCGAAAAAATCGAAAATCCGTTTCATTACATCTCGCAATCTCGCATCTATACTAGTATTTGTCAGCAGAAAGGAGTGTTGACAGTTGCGGGTATGAAGCTGGTCATCCCGATAGCATATCGGCACGGCTTGCTGCATACACATAGCATCTTAAGAGAGCTCTCTGAAATTTAATTTTAGGAGGAATCGATTACGGATGAAATGGAAACGTCAAAGGCCGGCCTTTATTTTATCTCTGTGCATGATATGGTCGCTGTTGGCTCCGGCTGGACAGGCTGTTGCGGCAGATTGGCCGCAGCCCGCGTTCGGACAAGTGCTGGATAAGCGAAGCATGGAGATCGGTCCCGGGGCGAACTACACGTGGTACAGCATGAACCTGCCGCAGGGATTGCAGAAGGTTCACTTTTTGGAATTCGACCCGAAAAATCAGGCCTTGGATATGCAGCCAGGCATGACTGACGGAAAAGTATACGGCATGCAAGGCGTTACGAAAATGGCGGACGATGCCGACAAGGAGGGCAATCGGGTCATCGCAGCTATAAACGGTGACTTCTACGATATGACGACTGGCGTGCCGCTCGGGATGTTCATGGGCGGCGGCGAAATATTGGTCAGTCCGCCTGCGCCTACTGATTGGTATGCGTTTGGACTGAAAAATGACGGCACGACGATTTACGGATTAAGTCCCACACTCAAGCGAACGCTCCAAATCGGTCGGAAAGACATTGAAATTTCCGAGATTAACCGTATGCGGGAAAATAGCAGCAAACTGAATCTGTACACATCCTCTTTTCATACGTCGACGATGACGAATAATCTGGGTGACGAGGTCGTGCTGGATATTGTGTCCGGCGAAGTGAAGAGCGGCAGCGCCTTGAAGTTGAAAGTAGCCGAAATCAATAAGGACAAGGGGAATACGCCGCTAGTGGCAGGCAAAGTCGTCTTGTCCGCATCCGGCACTTATCGTGACGCGCTGCAAGGACTGCAGGTCGGCGATGAGGTGACGGCCCAGTTCGAGCTGGAAGAGGCGTGGAAGGACGTCAAGATGGCGATCGGCGGCGTGGCGCAGCTGTTGAAAGACGGCGAGGTGCAGCCGCAGGATGATAAGGCGCTCTATCCGCGCGTGGCGATCGGCACGAAGGCGGACGGCTCGATCGTCATGATCGAGATTGACGGCCGGGCGCCAGGATTTAGCGAAGGCGTGTCTTACGACGACTTGGCGAAGGTCATGAAGGACATCGGCGTAGTCAACGCGCTCTGCCTCGATGGAGGCGGCTCGTCGACCTTCGTGGTGAAGCTGCCGGGCGAATCGGTGCGGAAGATTCTGAACCGTCCGTCCGACGGCGGAGAGCGGAAGACGGCGAACGGCATTCTGCTCGTGAACAAAGCGCCGGAGGGTGCCGCATCCAAGCTGGTCGTCCAGCCGAATATGGAGCGGGTGCTTGTCGGCTCCTCTTATTTGCTTAAGACGGCGGGCGTCGATGCGAACGGGCATCCGGCGGCCATTACGGGAACGCTGCAATGGAGCGTCGATCCGGCATTTGGCACGTTCGATGCGAACGGCGCATTTACGACGGAGCAGACGGCGGGCGAAGCGGATGTGACCGTTACCGCAAACGGCTTGACCGGGAAAGGACGTGTCGAGGTTGTGAAAGACCTGACAGAGCTTCGCTTTCCAGATGCGGTGAATTCATATGCACCTGGCGAGAAGGTGGCCATGCAGGTAACGGCGCTGCGCGACGGACAGGTGATTGTGTCGGACAACCGTCAATTTGCATGGCGCGTGGAAGGCCCAATCGGCAGCATCGATGAGCAAGGTGTCTTTGTGGCAGCCAATGAGTCGGAGAAGAGCGGTAAAATTATGGTCAGCTACGGGGGGATTGAGGCTTCGATGGAAGTTACTGTCGGCCAGCCCCCTGTTATATTGGAAGACTTCGAGGACGGAGTGGGACGTTACAAGGAGGTTAGCGGCGCTCGTTACAAGAGCGTTCTAGTCAGCGAGGAGACCGGAGAAGATTTCGTCCGCTTCGACAGCAAAGCGGCCAAGCTGGAGTATGATTTCACGGAAACGGTCGGCATTTCCGGTGCCTATCTGGAAGCGAAAGACACTGCTTCCCAAATCGAAATTCCGGGCTATCCAGAGAAGATTAGCGTCTGGGTATACGGTGACGGCAAGAAGCATTGGCTGCGCGGACAACTGCGGGATGCCAACAACGGAGCGGTTGATTTGAATTTTACGGATGAAAAGGAAGGTCTCGGATTCGTAGGCTGGCAGTACTTGGAGGCCGATGTTCCGAAAGGCAAACCGCTTCCGCTCCGCATGACGATGCCGATTCGTTATATGGAAACGAAAAATGACAACAAAACGGCGGGCGTGCTCTACATCGATCAGATTCGGGCGTTGTATGGTCCGGCCACTGACGATATGGATCCGCCGATTCTGAAGGATTTTTCTCCGGTGGATGGCAGCACAATTAACACAGCGACACCGGAAATTCATGTCTTCGGTGAGGATTATGGGTACGATCCTGTCGCGCATCCGGCAACGACGCTGATCGATCCGGATAGAACCCGCATGTATGTGGACGGCGTCCTCGTACAGCACGGCTTCTATCCGCCGAAGGGCAAGATTCACTACACGCCGAATGTGCCATTGGCGGACGGCGTTCATACGGTCAAGGTGAAAATATGGGACTTATCCGGCAATCAGACGGAGAAGGAATGGATGTTCATCGTTGATACCGATTCCTCCAAACTGACGTATGACGGACCGGATAATGTATATGCGGGCAATGTGTACACGGTGGATGTGAAGAGCGTTAAGGCGTCGAACATTAAGCGTGCGGACATCGCGCTTGCGTTCGATCCGTTAAAGGTGGGGAATCTGGAAGTGGTGGCTGGCCCCAAGCTGACCGATGCGAACGTACAGCCGGAGGTAGAAGCCGATAAGGGAGCCGTGCGGCTGAAGTTGAGCGGCTTGAACTGGCTTAAGCTGACGGACGACGATGTGCTGGCGCAAATCAAGTATCGGGTAAAGACGAATGCAGATGGCGAATTGAAGATTCACTTTACTTCAGGCTCCATCGCCTTCATGGATAAAGGGGAGACCGACTTCGGTTTCTTCGGACTGCCGCTTGTGGCGGCGATTCAGTATCATCTGCGATTGAATTGGAATCCAGACGGGGTGGCCGAGGGGCAGGAGACGGTATTCGGAGTCGTTGACGAGAAGGGCGTGCCGGTCGAAGGCGCCCGCATTATGACGGCGGATGGCACGGACATCGGCGTCACCGATGCGGACGGCAAGCTCGCCACGAAGGCGTTAACGGACGAGGTGAAGGAATATTCGCTGCAGGCAGTGCAGGCGCAGGATAACCGCTACAGTCCGGTAGTGAAATTCAAGGTGTCGCCGTTAGCAGGCAGCGATGAGCCATACAATATTGGCGTGTCGATGGGCGCGGATCCGTCGACGTCCCGCGGCTTCACGTGGCACACCCATGCGAACGTGGAGACGACGGTCATTGAAATGGCGAAGAAGGATGGATTCACCGACTTTGCTGCACCTGGCGTCAGCAAGGTGGTCGGCACGAGCAGCCTGTATCATACGTGGGATATCGGCACCGTGCGGGTTCACAAGGCAGTAGCTGATGGGCTTGAACCAGGCACGGAATATGTGTATCGCGTCGGTAACGGGGATGGAAAGCTCAGTGAGCAAGGCTCGTTCAAGACAGCGGAAGCGAATGGAGAACGGACAAAATTTTTATTCTTTGGCGATTCGCAAGCGTCGAATGAAGATGGATTCAATCTGTGGAGCGATATCGCTCATAAGGCCGTATCCGATCACCCGGATTTGGACTTCATTTTACAAGCAGGGGACATGGTCGAGGATGGGTTCAAGGAGAAAGAATGGAGCATGTGGTTCAAAGCAGCCCAGGATATCTTCTTGCAGACAACACTCGTATCGGTGGTCGGCAACCATGAGGTGACCGGCACGAGGAAGAATGATGATTTCCTCGCTCATTTCAATAACCCGCAGAATGGGTTGGATAGCTTGAAAGGCAGCAATTATTCCTTTGATTATCATAATGCGCATATTGTAGTGCTGAACAGCGAGTACGATTTCGAGGAACAGAAAGAGTGGCTGCGCCGCGATCTGGCCGCCACGGACAAAACGTGGAAGATCGTTACGTTCCACCGCGGACCATATGGCAGCCAATACGATTCGGAGCATATCCGCAAGGCGTGGACGTCCACGTTTGACGAATTCAACGTTGATCTGGCGATGAATGGACACGACCACGTGTACGTCCGTACCTATCCGCTGCGCGGTGGGAAGCCGGTCGGCGAAGGGGAAGGCACGACGTATGTCGTCGGTGGCTCGTCCGGTCCGAAGTTCTATCCCGTGACGCCGCGTGAGTGGCAGCTCAAGGTGGACGGCGAGCAGACACAAATCTACGGAGCGATCGAGATTGTTGGCGGTGAACTCAAGTTTACGGTAAAGACGATAGGCGACCGGTTGGTTGACGAGTTCACGCTTCGCAAGGGAGATCCAGCGGTGCCTCCGGCTGAGGTTGTTATCGACCAGCCGGAAGTGAATTTGGCAATCGGCGAGAGCGTAAAGCTGAACGCCACCGTGCTGCCAGCCAATGCCGCTGATAAGACGGTAACGTGGTCCGTATACAGCGCTTCGGCGGACGGAACGGTGAAGGTGACTCGGGATGGAGTCGTCACCGCCCATGAGATGGGGACAGCGGTCGTCCGTGCAACGAGCGTGGTGGAAGCTGTTTATGCAGACAGCTTGATTACGATTGACCGTCTGCCAGACGTGAAGGTGGGCGAAGTCCGTCTGGACCGGACCGAAGGCAAGCTGAAGGAGGGAGAGACGCTGCAGCTGAACGCTACCGTGCTGCCAGAGGATGTCAGTAATAAGACCGTCATCTGGTCTGTGTACGGAGCAGCGCCGGACGGTGTGGCGACGGTGTCGGATAGGGGCTCATTGCAGCGGTGAAGCCGGGAACAGCCGTCATCCGCGCCTTGAGCAAGGCGGATGCCGATAAGTACGCTGACTTTAACTTGACGGTGGAGTCGGCTAGCAGACCGCCGGAGCCAGAGCGGCCGGACTCTTCCTCTTCGTCTTCGTCGTCGGATGCGGGCAGCTATAAGCCTAGCGAGCCTGCGAAGCCGGCGGAGCCTTCCGTGAAGGTAGAGAACGGCAAGATTGCCGTTCAGGCGAAGCGGGAGCAAGGCAGTACCGTGGCGAAGGCTGTCATCACGGCTGAGGCATTGGATCAGGCGTTGAAGGATGCGCAGCCGGATAATCGCGGCGTGAAGAAGGTTCGCATCGAGGTCGCGGCGGATAAGGAAGCGACTGGCGTGGATGTATCCATGTCGGCAGCGGCATTGACAGGCTCTGGATTGCAGCAGCAGTATGAGATGGTGACGCCGCAAGCGATCGTGACGGTGCCATCAAATATGATATCGAAGGATGCGGCGAAGGATGCGAAGACGATAAGCATTGTCATCGGACAGTCCGATCGCGGTTCATGGCCCGCAGCGCTGAGCGCGAAGGTAGGCGAGCGACCTGCGGTAACGGTGGAGCTGAAGGCCGATGGCAAGCCGTTGAGCGGCATGCGGGCGGGAGCACCTATGCTCGTTGCGATTCCTTACAAGCCGACAGCGCGGGAGCTGGCACTTTCGCACAGCATCATTATCTGGGCAGTGGATACTAGCGGCCGTTCGGTTGCGGTGCCTAGCGCCAAATATGACGCGGCGACAGGCATAGTACGCTTCGAGACAATGCAACTCGGGACGTATGCGGTCGGCTTCAATATCAAGGAGTTCGCTGATACAGGCAAGCTGGATTGGGCGAAGGTGTCCATTGAAGCATTGGCGGCAAGAGGCATCATCGACGGTGTGGACGAGAATCGCTTCGCACCGCAGCTTGACATTACGCGAGGGGACTTCACTGTCATGCTTGTACGGGCGCTTGGTCTTCAAGCTTCCGGCGGCGGTTCCGCCAGGTCAGGCGCGGACTCTGGCTTCGCTGATGTCAATGCAGACGCGTACTATGCCGAAGTGGTTGGCATGGCGAAGGAGCTTGGTTTCGTGCAGGGCAAGGGAGATAATGCGTTCGGACCACGCGATGCCATATCGCGTCAGGACATGTTCACGATGGTGGCTCGAGCTTTAGAGAAGACGGGCATGCTGAAGGTTGACGGCGATTCGGATGCATTAGCGGCGTATACGGATTCGGCGCAGGTATCTGACTATGCGAAGGGTAGTCTAGCCGGTCTGCTGCAGGAAGGTCTCCTTCAAGGGAGCCGCAGCAAGCTGCATCCAGATAGCCGCGCTACGCGGGCGGAAGTGGCCGTCTTCTTGAACAGGGTGCACAACCGCGTGTATGAGTGAATAAAAGCGGTAAAGTGGTATGTATAGTGAAAGGGCGTTCTCTAAGGAGAGCGCCCTTTTTGCAATTAATTATGTGATTGGGAACGTGGGGCGATCCCGGCGAGCATGTTGTCTGTAAAAGTGTATATGGCCACTCTCCCCCCCCTTCAGAAAGCGCATTGCGTTATGAGCCGATCGGCTTGTTGCGTGGTTAAATTAGGTCTGGCTGAATCGTTCTTGCAATGGCCACTCGTCGTTAGTTGTTTAGTTGACTGGTTATCTAGCTGTCTGCCGTGTGCTGCTGTCTGAATGGTCGACGTTGAGATAGGAAGTGAATTTTCTGCTGGAAATAGTCCGATGAATGCTTGTCTAAGTATTCTAATCATAGGTATCATTGGAAATCGTGCAGTAGAATCGCCTTCAAGGCGGCTATTCAGTGGAAAAACGGCCAATTGATTGGATGATTTCCAGTAGAACGTTGAATGGGCGCTGGTAGTAAGAGGTTCTGTTGGATGTTCTCCAACGGAAGCTGCGTCACCGCTCGAATATGTCATAATCCCCGCATGGACGAAAGATATGGCAGTCGGGTACACTAGAACAATATTGCTGCAAAAGCGGAGGGTGAAAAGAGCTCTCCTTTTACATATCAGGATACAGAATAAGGAATGGGGTTGAAGGCGGACAGATGTTTATTCAATTGGTGTGCGTAGGGAAGTTGAAAGAGAAGTATTTGGTGCAGGGGATTGCGGAGTACAGCAAACGATTGGCGTCGTATGTGAAATTTCAAATTACGGAGCTGCCGGACGAGCAGGCACCGGAGAAGATGAGCGATGCCGAGCTGGAGCAGGTGAAGGAGCGGGAAGGAGAGCGCATTCTCAGTCATATAAAGCCCGATGCGCATGTTGTGGCGCTTGCCATCGACGGGCAGCTCTGGTCGAGCGAGGAGTTGGCGGCGCAGCTTGATCGCTTGGCGACGTATGGGACGAGTCACGTCGTGTTTGTGATTGGCGGTTCCAACGGTCTGTCCGAGGGTGTTCTGCGCCGTGCCCAGACGAAGCTGTCCTTCGGCCGCATGACGCTGCCGCACCAACTGATGCGCCTCGTGCTGACGGAGCAAATGTACCGTGCGGTAAAGATTAATCGCGGTGAACCGTACCATAAATAGGGCGAAAAGTTGAGTTGAAGGTTGAAGCTTTAATGCTAAATATATCAGGAATAGTTCTCCATCATTTGATATAAATAATTTCGAAAGTCTTCAACATAGGTTTTGGGCTCTACAACTTTTAGATGAGTGCCGAAGCTTGCTAAAAGTTGAAATCCCATACGATTTTGTGGGACATAAATGGTTGCTAATAAAAATCCAGAACTATGGTCTTCAATACTTCTTCGACCATACCTTTCGATGATTTGATCTTTTATGCTAGGCGATATCCATGCCTTAATCGTGACGAATTCAGGTAGATAATTTGCTTCGTGTACTTGCTCTGACCAATCGTCTCTAGGATGAAACGCGCGTTCATCCATAGTAATATGATCGATCCGAGATAACTTGAAAGTTCGATATCCCTGTCGATGTAAACAGAATCCTTTCAAGTACCAACTCGATTCGCTAAAATGCAGCTCATAGGGCTCGACCATTCTATTCGTTACAGCCCCGTCCTTATCTGTATAATCAAACGAAACCAGCCTCTTTTTTGAAATGGATTCTTGACATGTCTTTAAGGTTTCAAGAATCTCGGACCGACCTTCCCAATCATAAAACGACAGTTGAATGGAACGATTTAGAGACAATGGACTAACCATTGCCTCTATTTTTTTTATCGTTCTTTCAACTTCTTCAGTACGGAGGATTTGTTCAAATCCGCCGAGCGCAGTTAATATATTCTGTAAATCGGAGCTGCTTAAAAGGCGTTTATCAACCTTGTATTCATCCATTATGCCGTAGCCCCCTTTGACCCCATTGACAGAGTAGATCGGGATGTTCGATAAGCTCAATGTTTCCATATCGCGAAGGATCGTTCTTTTGGAGACATTGAATAGTTGTGAGAATTCCGTTGTAGAAACAACCTCTTTTTTCAGCAATATCATGATAATCGAAATGAGTCTCTCCACTTTGTCCATAATTGCCCTCTTTTTTTACATGATTTCAGAACGGTGACACCTTGATGTCACCTTTTATCCATTATACTACAAGTATTACAAGAAGGAGGTTTTAATTCAATGTTTAATCCAACCGATTTTCCCAAGCCCACCCTTATTTCAGCCAACGGTGTGGAACTCGAAGTGTTTGAAGCAGGCCGAGAAAACGCAGGAAAACCTATTGTACTCTGCCACGGCTGGCCAGAGCATGCCTTTTCTTGGCGCCATCAGATGGACGCACTTGCCGCAGCGGGCTACCATGTCATCGTCCCCAACCAGCGGGGTTACGGCAACTCATCCCGTCCGACCGAAGTAACAGACTATGACATTGAACACTTGTCGGGTGATCTCATCGCGCTTCTCGATCACTATGGATACGAGGACGCTACCTTTGTCGGTCATGACTGGGGTGCATTCGTCGTTTGGGGACTGACCTTGTTGCATCCAAACCGCGTCAATAAAGTGATAAATCTGAGCTTGCCTTACCAAGAGCGCGGAGAAAAACCCTGGATCGAGTTCATGGAAGAAATACTTGGCGGCGATTTCTATTTCGTCCACTTCAATCGACAGCCAGGCGTCGCGGACGCCGTATTCGAAGACAATACATACAGGTTCCTTCGCAACCTGTACCGGAAGAACGAGCCTCTCAGAGCACCTGAGCCAGGTATGGCGTTGATCAATCTCGCCAGAGCAGAAACACCGCTCGGTGAGCCCGTATTGAGCGAAAGCGAGCTGGCCGTTTACGTCTCCGCTTTTGAAACATCAGGGTTCACGGGCAGCATAAATTGGTACAGGAACCTTGACCGCAACTGGCGCTTATTGGCGAAAGTGAACCCAATCATCCAGCAGCCGACCCTCATGATCTACGGCGACCGGGATGTGGTTGCGAAGTCTGAAAACCTGACAAAGTTCGTGCCCAATGTGGAAGTGGTCAATCTGGATTGCGGTCATTGGATCCAGGAAGAAAAGCCGGAAGAAACAAACCAAGCGATTTTAAAATGGCTGGAACAATGGGAGATGTAGTTTTTTTCAACAACCAAGAAGAGTTTAACGATTGGTTAGAAGAACATCATGCTGAAGCTAGTGAAATTTGGGTGGGCTATTTTGGGATAAGTACAGGGCGTGCAAGCCTTACTTGGTCTGCATCAGTAGATGCCGCTCTTTGTTTTGGGTGGATTGACGGTATACGAAAAACCATTGATAAACAAAGCTATAAGATTCGCTTTACTCCGCGCAAAGTAAATAGTGTATGGAGTGCTGTGAACGTAAAGAAGGTAAAAGCACTAATACAGCTTGGAAAGATGAGACCAGAAGGAATGCACGTCTTTAACAACAGAACCGATGCACAAGGCTATTCCTCTGAACAAAGAAACGTGGAACTTGCCAAAGAATATGAAGAACAAATCAAGGCAAATCAAACAGCCTGGCTATTCTTCACTAATTTACCACCATCCTATAAAAGAGATTCTATCTGGTGGGTAATGAGCGCCAAGAAAGAAGAAACACGATTAAGAAGGCTTGGAATATTGATCGCTTCATCTGAAGAAGGGCTAAAATTTCAACATTGCAAAAAAATATTACAGAATAAGGAAATATAAATAACAAAAGAATCGTTAAAAGGATTTTTGGTACTGCATAAATCTGGGTCTATTGTTTCCCTGATCTTTAGGAGAGAGGAGCTACTGTATTTCTCAATCATTTAGGGTTTAATTCTCATCAAAAGTCAGAACGTTTTAAATGCGAGGCATAAATCAAATCGCTAAATGAAGAAGGGATGAAACAGCTCATCCAAAATCGCAACCCCCTTCATTTTTATGGTACAGCCGACCCTCATGATCTATGGTGACCGGGATACGGTCCAGAGGTCTGAAAACCTGACAAAGTTCGTGCCTAATGCGGAAGTGGTCAATCTGGATTGCGGTCATTGGATCCAGCAAGAAAAGCCGGAAGAAACAAACCAAGCGATTTTGAGATGGCTGGAAGAGCAGAATGATGCTGAATAGAGTCGCTTAGCAAGCAAAACTTAGAAAAACAATAAGGACACCCAAACAGGCAATGTCATTAAGTTAAGCTCAAAGGTAAGAACGGGAATAAAAATGGAATTCAAAACGGCATGGGAAAGCCCCGTGCCGTTTGTTTTTTACTTCACGCAAGGAAAAGGCGTATAACTAACAAAGCAGAAATACTGCAATAATTGAACAGGCGGAGAGAAAAGCATCGCTCTATGTTCTGTTCCAATCCAGTAAGATGCTCTTGGTACTGAAGAATGAGGGTAATAAGGACTTTCAAATTGATTAAGTGGCTTGCATACATGGTTTGCTGAAATGGGTTTTGTTTTGCCGCAACTAGCAGCCGTTGCACCCGTTGGTAAATCCAGTCCTCTGAACGCCCCCGTTTTGAAGAAAGCAGTTCTTTCATCTTAGATTTGAGTGTGTTTTCATCCGTCTGTAATACTGAATATGAGGTTGGGAATTCACTTGAAAACTGTAATGAAATACCGGAATACATAGCTCCAAAGACACCTTTGCAAGCAGGGAAAACCTGATCTAAAACAGCTTGGAATTGTAGTTTAGTTTGTACACACATCTTTGAAAGAGACTCATATTGTCTTGTAAGATAGCGCAGATTGAGAAGTTGCACACCTCTTTTCTTAAACCGTTCAAATTCTTCTTTGTAGTACAGCTCTCCCAATAGGTAAGCGTCAGCAGCATCCGTCTTTACTTTACGAAGTTGAGACTTCCTAAGCCGATTTGAGATGAGCGGATTAATAACAATATAAATATAATGATGTTCCTCTAGGAACTGAACAACGGGACTTTGATAATGACCGGTTGCTTCTAGAATAAGCAAAGGACGTTGTTGAGATGCAAATTCAACTTCTGTTAAAACTTGAAGGAATTTGCTAAACCATCTCGAGTGTGCTCGAAGTGGAATATCCCTTGGAATGGCTTTCCGCGCTCTAGAAAGGCTTGTCCATGGCTTTCTTCTTTAGAAATATCTAGACCGATAACTGGATTCATTTCATCTCCCCTTGTAAGTGTAGATTCACCGGCATCCCCTAAGGTTGATCTTCTTGTCGCTCCATAGCATCGCTTGTTATACGGGATCTTACGTCCCAACCAGCCTTAATCATGGTCATGACAAGTAGGGGTGAACATTATAGCTCTCGGGATCAAGTCCCACGGGCAGGTACGTTCGACCAGGCTACTTTAATCCTCTATGCAAATGAAAAAAGGATCAACCAGAAAGAACTGGTTGATCTCATAATACGAACGGGCAGGAAAGTTGAAGATCAAACGCTGGGAACCTTATCACAAGTGAGGCGAAAAATAGGGGGTGCCTGGCACTTCCTTTTTGCTGATATTGTTCTCTCATTAAAAAAAATCTTCGCGTTTTTTCAATAAGGCGAACGAATGAAATGCTTATTTTCGGAGCGAGGCATTATATCGGTGAGTGTATACAAACCATGTAATGCTTGCTGTTAATAATGCCGACGAAATCAAAGCTGTAAGAACACTATATGTTTGCCAAATAAGTATCGTTGACCAATCTAATGCACAGCATATTATACACTGGACAATCGTAGCAATCAGCAAAATAGCTGTTACGATTATTCGCTTTTTTGTCATTGGCTGCCGCTCATTCGTTTTCCTTCTGCGTAATCCTAAGAGAAAGAACAGAACAGCCAATAGGCAAAGAATAATTGTGGTAGACGACAAAATGATGTCCAAAAGCTGTGTGCCGCTTATTCCATATGACCGCGTCAGATTGCCGTCTAGTATATCTTTAACTCTTAGTACCATGCTTCTATTGATATTTGCACCGTTGGTCAGCAAGCAGATGGCTGTTCGTTCATTTGGCAGTATGACCACTTCGGTTCCGAAATTGGGATTGCCCCCTGGGTGCTCTAAAATCGTTTGGTTGGCGTTTACCGACCAGCCCGCAGCATAATACATTTCGTTGACAGCCGGAACAGACATATCACCCTGATGTGATTTTTCGATAACCGTATGGAATATTTCGGGTATGTCCTGCACAATACCCATCTGTATGCCCATCCAACGCGCCATATCTTTTGTACAAGAAATGATGTAGCCTGCGGGTTTATTCCCGGAATAATCCGGCGCGTTATATGGAGTTGTCATAAAAAAGGAAGAACGGTAGCCCTGTGCCAACTGTCCGGTGGCTTGAGCATCTTCTTTATAAACGTACGTCTGGTGAAGACCCAACGGCTGAAATACCTGTTCCCTCATAAAGTCTTCATAGCTTTGTCCCGACACAATCTCAATAACCAGACCTAATACGTCATAATTAACAGTTCCGTAATTATACTGCTCACCAGGATAGAACGACAATTCAGAATCTACGAGCATTTCTACGGTTTTTTGCAACATATCCGGCGTATTGCCTTGTGGAATGTTTTGACTGTGACTGCCATTTGTTAAGCCGCTAGTATGGTGTAAAAAGTTATTGAGCGTAATACTTTGCATATCAACGTGTTTCCCCTGATACTTTAACGTAAACCAAGGCAAATATTTCTGGATAGAGTCTGACATTGACAGCAGTCCTTTTTCTTCCATCAGCAGAATACCCATGCCGGTAAAAGCTTTACTTACCGAAGCCAGCTCATATAGAGTATTTTCACTTGCCGACAGTCCCTTTTCACGATCTGCGTACCCGGAAGAAAAGTAGAGCACTTCATTGTTCGCAAGTATTGAGATTGACATTCCCGGTACACCTGATATACGGCTTGCATCATCCAACAATGTTTGTATTGAATCAGATTGCGAATCTGATAATGCATAACTTGGTGTTGCGAATCCGGTGAACAGTATAAGTAATGCAATCATAAAGACAATAATTTTTTTCATAGTCTCTCCATTCCGAAAAAACTCCCGTACGGAAAATATAAATAATCCGCAGTACGCCTTATCCCCCTAAAGTGTAATAAGATATATATTATGAAGCTTATTATTGCAAAATCTTATTGTATGTGAAGAATCATACGATATAAAAAATTAGATTGCTATCATAATCCTCTACTTACTACGAACTATTTTGCTAGGAACACAAAAAGCCCCCTCTGCTTCATTAGCGGAAGGGGCAATAGTTTGGAAGTATTCCTCAATCTTCTCATCAAAGGTTAGCTCGATCTCTTTGTGATGCACTTATTTACTGCTACAGTCAGATAGAAACACTGCATTTAGTCAAACTTGATAGCTCAGAAGACTCCAATTGTGTTAATGTCGACCTTTTTCAGTGATATTCCAACTGTAAACAAGGTTGATAGTCAAGCATTTTGAGGCGATTTCCGAAAAACAATAATAATATGGGAGATTATTACCTTATGGACGAGTTCTTTTGATAGGAGTTAAGTTCGCTTTATAGATGATATGGTGAGCCTTATCATAAGTGACGGCGAAAAATTTTGAAGTCATGGTACTGAAGGAGAACCCTACCGTAAGTATGGCGAAATTAGTATAAAATATCTAGCATAATTTGTTAGGCCTCGTGATAAACAGAAAAATGTTTAAGCTTAAAATTTACTCGGCTATGATCACCCTCTGCTCGCTCTATAGTATGCAGTCACCTATTAAACCACAAAATAGTTCGACAGTCATTTTTTATCGATTCTTATCATATGATAAAAATATATTACATGTTAGGAGTGGGTATCTATGTTAAAGAGGGTTCAATATTGGAGTGAAGATTTTTCAGATGGAAAGGACAATTTTGGTACGAAATTAACTGGGAATGCCGAGGTAGTGAAAGATAAGAAAGGTGAATATTGCTTAAAAATAGCAAAAGAAGGATTTTCTGAAAAGAGATATGGTATTCAATTTCTCAAAAGTCACAAATACAAAATTTCTATGGTTGTGAAAGCCGATCAACCCAAAACTATTTTTGCCATGAAGTTTATGGATGAAACCAATAAAAATACACCTATAGAATTAAAAAGTACAAATCCCATTCGTTTAACAACTGAATATCAAGAATACTCGTTGGAATATACAACAGATAAAGAGCTTGTTCAGGGTAGCGTATATTTTCAATTTTGGGAAGGTGGAGGATCTGTATCGAAGATTTCCCTGTCTGAAGCAGTTCCTAACTATCAAGGGGTAGAACCTGATAAGGATATAGAATGGTTGGAGCTGTATCATTATTTTTATGATAAAGAATTACATACTTATTCTTTTCACATTAAAACAAGTGTTTATGAACATCCTCAATATAAATTATTTATTAATAATGAAGAAATTCATATTAATAAACCGGATGCAGTAAGTAATGTTTCTTATAGTGAAAAGTTTACATTTACAAATGGGGCGGAACTTAGGTTAGAAGCTAGTAAAAATGGTGAAAATTATAAAGTAGTGTATGAGACGAGTTATGAGACGTTTGAAAATTACTTACAGGATGATCTCGTAAGAATAGTTGTTTACCCACAAACAGGTAAAAGAGAAATAGGGTTCCATCTATCCCCAAAATCAAAAGAAAAGAGATATAATGTGGAATTTAGAAAAAATCACATATGCAAAATATCTGTAGACGCTACCCCTGCTTTTGTCATGAAGTTGATGGATGAAACGAATAAAAATTCACCTATAGAATTAAAAAGTACAAATTCCAATCCTATAACAACCGAAAATCAAGGATACTCGTTGGAATATATATCGGATAAAGATATTGCTCACGGTAGTATATATTTTCAATTTACGGAAGTTGGAGAAAAGGGGTACTGTGAGGTGGCTGAAACTCCGCTATCAAAATGAAAAAAATAAAATTCCAAGGTGAAAATTGAGGGCTATAATGTTCAATGCCGTTCTTATTTTCCTTTGAAATTGCTTGGGTGACGGGCTAAGCATCCCTAAGCGATTATCGCCCCTTGCGGAACGTGATTCCGTTACTTATGAACAAATGTGGAAATACGACGAATGCCTATCAGATGAATGAAGTATAAATATCAGAAGCCTGCTTCCATTTAGAGAGATGGAAAGCAGGCTTTTCATTGTTCTTTTTTTTGGTTAGGGGTACTCGTCTCTTGAATAACCTTTGCGACACCTTTCTTTGCGACCAGAGTCGTTCAAGAAACATCTCATAATAAAACACTTGAAAGTGACGTTTCGTCATTTTGTATAATCTAACCAATGATGAAGATCCCCTTGGGCTATGACCATTTAAGTCAACTCAATAAGGGGAAAAGAAAGATACATCAAAGGGGGTATGCCGAATGAAGCCAGGAGATATCATTATTTATGCATGTGTCGTTATAGGAGCAGGGATCGGACTGATGTTGGATCAAGCATTGCCTGGAGTAGTAGTCGGACTAGGATTGGGTTATCTAATTAAATATGCTGTATATAAAGATAAAGAAAATTAGCATTATCGTCGGAGGTGTCTGTGCTTGATTCATATCAAAGAAGTTGCTAAACAAACGAACAACACGGTCAGAACACTTCGGTACTATGATCAGATCGGACTATTGGCTGCTCCATCCAAAACAGAAGGGGGTCATCGTTTATATTCTGATGAGGAGCTGAAGAAGCTTCAATATATCCAATTCTTCAAAGGAATGGGCTATAAATTGCTAGACATTAAAGATATGCTATCCGATTCTAATTGGAATTGGGCGATCAGCTTGAAAAGCCAGTTAGCTTATATCCTTGAAGAGCAGGAAAGATTAAGGAGTATAGAGTCGTCACTGCGGGAATTATCAATGGGATTGCAGTCGAAGGCGGGGATGAACGGCTTGCGGTACAGAAGCTTATTCAGTTATCGAATCAAAATCAAAAAAGATTGCCTCCCTTAAAGGAGAATGTATTTAACGATAAGGAAATTCGACTTTGGACAAAGCTTCCCAAAATGAATGGAGAAGACCCTGATTCTTTGGAGTGGATTGCTTTACTAGGCCAGATAAAACGATATACGAACGATGATCCAGCTTCATCAAGAGTACAAAACATCATACGACGCATGATGGAAAAACAATCGGAGAGACTTGGACTTTATCCGATAATGAGTAGAGTGGAAGAAAATAAATCGGCCGTACCTGGCCTTCAGGATGCGCTGAAGGCAGATCGGCTTCCCATTTGGCGGCTGCTGGCGTTTACAATGGCTGGCTTTATTGCCATTCTGACAGAAACGATGCCGGCAGGCTTGCTGCCGCAAATCAGTCGAGACCTTGGCGTCTCGGAGGCGATGTCGGGTCAACTCGTGTCGCTCTATGCCTTAGGCTCGGTGGTGGCGGCGATTCCGCTTATTGCCGCGACGCGCAGGTGGCGCAGAAAACGGGTATTGCTGCTGGCAATCGGTGGACTGTTTCTTTTCAATACGGCAACCGTCTTGTCCGCCGACTATGTTCTGACGCTGATAGCGCGATTCGTTGCCGGCATGGCTGCGGCTTTGATCTGGGGGCTGCTTGCAGGCTACGTGCGGCGAATGGTGCCGAATCATTTGCAGGGGCGCGCATTGGCGATTGCGGGGGTAGGTCAGCCTATTGCGTTATCTCTAGGCATACCATTAGGCGCCTGGCTTGGCACGTTATTCGATTGGCGAGGCATATTTGGGATCATCTCAGCACTCACGCTTGCCCTGATTGTGTGGGTAGTTGCGGCAGTGCCTGATTATCCCGGCCAAGCGCAACACGAACGACAGCCTATACGCAAAATTTTTATGACACCGGGGGTCCGACCGGTGCTGCTTGTACTTTTTGTTTGGATGTTGGCGCACAACATCCTCTATACCTACATCGCGCCCTTTATGGCTTTCGTCGGGCTTGCTAACCGTTTGGGCCTCGTCCTGTTGATCTTTGGCTTCTCATCTGTAATCGGGATTTGGATTACCGGACAGTTCATTGACGCCCGGCTCCGTTTCCTGACGCTGATTAGCCTTGCTACGTTTGCCGTGGTTGCCATGGTACTGGGGCTTGCCTCCGAGTTAAACGGGGTAACTTATTTAGGTGTTTCCCTCTGGGGTCTGACTTTCGGCGGCGCACCGACATTACTGCAGACAGCCATTGCGGATGCGGCTGGTGAAGGAGCCGATGTAGCGCAGTCTATGCTGGTAACCATATTTAATCTTGCAGTTGCCGGTGGTGGCATCGTTGGCGGACTTTTGCTGGAACAAATGGGGGCGGGATCCTTTCCCTGGACGCTTGCATTCCTAAGCCTTGTCGGCTTGTTAACGGTATGGGCATGCAAGAATAACGCTTTTAAGCCTGATCGCCGCTCGCAAGGGGGCAACTCGGCATTCAGCTCTGATCACATTTGATAGCGCCGGGAGAAATCGCATTGACTCCAACAGGGGCGGCTTCGTCCGGAATCTTCACGGTTGGTTCGTCGGCGCTTAACTCCTCCGATTACTGGACAAGCGCCTATTGTTTTTGATATAGGTTGCTAAGCTCTCACATAAGATTCAAAAAAATCAGCCCGTCTGACCGTAACTCCTTCAGGCGCCTGCGGACTTTGCGGCAAGATCGACAGCTGTTTGGCGATTTCTTTATCACGCATAACAATCAGCATCGGCTGCCTCTCGGGATGATCCGGGAGGCAGCCGATTGTTGGTTAACGGTTCTTCTTGCCTACCGTCACAATGGTAATGCTTTTGATTACATTTGAAGGCTGTTCCTTGTTATACAGCCAGTAGGACGGCGTATCTGTTACATGTTGAATCCGCAGGCAAAATTCCTTCCGCGGGAGCTGATTCGATTGGATCACCAGCATATTGCCGTCCACGGTTATATAATCGGGAGGAATAGGTATCGCACCCTTCTTGGTTAAGATGTTCAGACTGCCGGGGAGCTTGGCGGATGCCTCATCAATTCGCTTCTGGAATGAAATCACTACCTTATCGTGCTGCGGCCGGGTGATCGCGGTCGGAACGGGGGCTTCCTCGTACATATATTTTCCAAGATGATATTCATAGGCCGTCCAGGTGTCAAACCCCATGCTCCATGCCACTTGGCCAAATGTGTTATACCAATTGCGGTCCTTCACCATCGAGAGATTCGAACCGATATCGGCCTGCACGCCAAGCGGAATATCCGGGTGAACGGCGCGTATCTCATCGACGAAGTTCTGGTAGCTTCGAATATACTGCGGCGGAAGCTTGTTTTGGGGCTTCATCCAATCTGGCCAGTGTGTCTGCAGAAAGTGAAGGTCAGGCCGGACGGCCGATATCATCTCTGCGGCATCGAGACCCTGCATCTCGCGCAGTTTATTTACAGAGTCCCCACCGGCGTCTATTGCAAGCGACCAGGTTGCGACGAGAATATTACATCTGGCGTCGCGCACCCCGCCCCTCCCGTTAATCAGCTCATTCAGGAAGCTATTTACGGCATCGACCCGGAACTCGACCCAATCTTTATATAACGCTTTATTCGTCAGGTAATAGTCAGGATGGCGCGGATTTGTGAAATTCGGGATGCGGGGATGACCGTATTGCTGCTGGAACGCCGCTTGGGCAAGCGGACCTACATCGCCGTACACGCCGCTTTTAATGCCATCCCATTCTGGGAAATAGGGCTCCGCGACTTCGATGCCGTCGAATGGGTAATCCCTCGCCAATTGGGCCAGCTTCAGCTTCTTCCATTGCACATAGTTCTCACTATGCGGAGAGAAGCGGTAATACCCGTCATTCACTGGCTTTAGCAGCTTCATCTGCCAACTCGGCCAGTCCGCAGGAAAGCCTTCGACAGAGTATGATCCATTTCCGAGGACAAGCGCCCAGACAGCCAGCCCCCTCTTCTGGAAAGCCTCAATGAGTTCGCGATTGACAATATTCTCGTTGACGACAAAATAGTGGACGGCAGTATACCCGTTTTGAACCATCTCATCAGCGATGCTCGCTGCCGAGCGATTTTGATAATAGGCGAATGACGGATCCACCTGAATTGTAGGTCCTGACAGAGCGGGAGCCTTGTGTTTGCCGGCACATGCGCATGGATCCCCTTGATTCTTGGCATGCATCATACTTGCAGAGGGCAGTGTATGTATGCCAGAGGTGCCGGACATACGAAGTTTGCGAGACTTGAACATAACCGCTACCTCCTATAATGTATGTTCAACCCTGAACTCCAATATTTTGCGTTTGCCATGAAGCCTGCCCGAATCTCGCATAGTCTAGTTGGACGGAAAGCGAAAATTCGTAACGCATCAAAGATGACAGTGTGAACTATTGGTCATTCCGTGTTACCGCGGAGTATAAACTAACCGACGTCGATCAAAAGTGGTGCTCACTTGCCAAGGAGACGATTCTATCGTTGTCCGATGGCAACAGAAGCAGCTCTTGGATACGGTTTTCGTATCAAGAGAATAAAAAGAGGGAAATCGAAAAATGGCACGATTCCACGGCAAGTCTTCACCATACGTAGTGAAAATTGACACCGTATCCTGCACGATGAACCAAAAAGGTCGAGTTCAAGAACAAATGGGAATCCTGACTCGACCTTTTTAGCAATTATATTTCAGCAACCTCTATTATGACTTCAACGGCACTACGTTCTGCTCGATCTGCTTCATCGCTTCTTCCCCAATGAGCCCCAATCTCCAGATTGCCGTACCCTTCAACTGATAGCGCTTGGCAAGCCCAATGACACTCGAGATGGACTTGCTGTTCTCGCTGCCCATCGACAAACCTAATAGAAGCTTATGTTTTGGAACTTCTTTCAATGCGAGCTGAATCGCTTCGTTCACTTTATCGAGCGGTTCCGGCGCTTTTTCACCCGCGTAGGCATACGCCATAATCATAATATCGTCCGCTACAGAGGCAAGCGTCTTATAATCATACCCCTGATAAGCGCCGTTCAACGGATGCAGCGCCAGCGTCAACTTCAAATTGGCGGCTCTCGCCTTATTCGCAAGCTGAGTGACAAAGAAGTTATAATCCTGCTTCGCCTTCGCCTTGTCTCCGGATAATCCCAATCCTTCAAAATCAAGCACAATGCCTGAAAAGTTCTTATCCTGTGCGAGTTGCATGATATCTTCTATCGCCTTATCCCGAAGTGTCTCATCTTCCAGCATTTTCGTCAGCTCGCCTTTGCTATCCGAGGAGAACACCATCAGGTAAGGAGTTGTTCCCGCCTGCTTCGATTCGGCAACAATAGATTCCGGCGTATTATCTCCCGCTGCCTGCGGCCAATAGAAGTCCTTGCCTTCTGTCGTAATCGTCCCGTCTTCCTGAAGGCGCGCCCATCCGAATGCGGTCGCATCGAACTGCGGAATAAGATTCCGCTCTTTAAATGAAGAAATAGCATAGAACGCCATATTATACATCTTCTTCGGCGGTGATTGGATAGAGACAACTTTCGCAGCCGAATTCCAGGACACTTGTGCTCCGAATTGTCTGCTGAAAAAGCTGAGTGGAATATACGTTGTGCCTGCTTTAACGAAAGGCGCCATTGAGAGTTGGATAGATTGGCCATTAACCTTCGCCGTCTTCTGGTTCAACTGCAGAACAACGACCTTCTTCTCTTGAACAGCCGTCTGATTCGCCGTTACGGTCTGATTCTTTGGATTCCACAGCACTTCGATATTCAGCGCTTCAGCGATTCCGCGGAACGGAACCATCGTATTGCCTTGCACAATGATTGGCTCTGCTGAGAATTCGAGCGGATATTCATCCAGCATAATCTTCGTTCTCTCAGTCGTATTCGGCTTACCTGCCGCTTCCGCCGTCTGTTGCGGGAATAGCAGTGTAATCGTCAACAACATTGCTAATATAGAGCATACATAATGCCGCTTACTCAATAAAACTACCCTCTTTCTTTCGTGCATAGATTCGAACCGAGTCTATTACTCTCTTATCGATATCTATTTTACTTATATAAAAGGCAATATTCTACAGGAATGATCTACATGATGATAGAATACAAAGATACAAATACTTCCACAGAAAGAGGGTGGATCCATGGAATTATCCGAATGCCAGTTAAAGATCGAACTGGAACGCTATGGCAGCTCTACCCATTCATACGGCTGCTTAACCGCTTTTAGACCATATTCGATAATCGTAATGATGGCGATCGTTTGAGCGGAAGGAACTGATATGCGCCCGGTCTCGAAGAAGGCAAGAAGGTCATGAATGAACAGGTTGAAAAAATTCGATTCTGGCTTCAGAATGCTGCAACTACTCGAATCATACTTTACTGCCATCGTAAACGGACACTCGTCGCCCAGGTGATGAATCATCGCTTGCCGTCCATCCTTGAATTCGATTAGCAGGGCTGGAGCTGTCTTCGTTCCGATGAACATGACTCGCTTCGCATCTACCCCCATCAGTGATACGATCGGTTCGATCTGATGGATCGAGTAGTTCTCGAACGCGCCGGGACCCCAACTGGAGATGGCCTCAATGCCACTCCGCTCCGCGTCGCCATATTCGGTCGCGAATCGCAAGGCTGACGAGGAATATAGCGGCGTGCCATGCTGCGCCGCCCGCTCGAACAGGCGAAGCGCGGCTGCTCGGTCAGGGGCAAATGTCTTATCGATGTAAGTCGGCTTGCCCGATGCCAGCGGCAGATAAGCGAGCGCCTCATGATGCTCCGGGTGATCGGGTGAAAGCACGATCAAATAATCGCTCTTTTCCACGACCTCTTCAATCGTGTTCAACAGCGTAACGCCATGACGCTCGCACCACGCCGCGTTGCTCAATCCCTGCTCGGCATCCCTCATGCCGTATGCATAAGTGACTTCCATACTTCCGCCGGATGCGCTTCGAATCCATTCCGGGTATTTGTTCGCATGCCATTCATCCAGATAATAATCGATAAAGCCTATTTTCTTCATGCTGGCGCTCCCTCTTTCACGAAAGAGATCTCTGTTCTTTGCTCTGAAGATTGATAGATGGCCTGAATGATTTTGGCTGTCAGGATGACGGTATCAATGTGTGACGGCAATTTTTCCCCCGACTTAACGCAGGAGAGGAAGCTGTCGATCTCGTTCTGGAATTGATCGGTCTTCGTAAACTTCGGCGTGCTTTCCAGCAATGCGCCATGCTTGGCGCTGTAAATGGTGAAATCCGCCCCGTACTGCAGCCGAATTCCCGCTTTGTCTCCCAGAAAGTCAATGTACATCTCTTCGACTCCGATATTTTGCGCCCAGGCTCCATTTACCGTAATCGAAGGCCCTGCCGTTCGAATCATGGCTGTAACGAAATCATCGACATCGTACGTACCCTCATAGTTGGGCGGCCCCGCCCACATATTGATATAGGAGTAATTCTTCATATCCTTGCCCAGCTTGGAGTACGTCTGTCCTGTAACTGTCTTCGGATCCGGGTCGCCTGCGCAGTACATCACGATGTCGAGAAAGTGCACGCCCCAATCAATGAGCGCACCGCCGCCTGCGACAGCTTTGTTCGTGAAGTCTCCCCCCAGTCCTGGAATCGAACGATTCGAGCGGAAGCTGACGTAGACGTGGTACAGATCGCCCAGCTCTCCATCTTCGATCATCTTCTTAATGATGTTCACACCCGTATTAAAGCGATTTACGACTCCGATGTTCAGTGTCTTCCCGGTCTCGTGCTGCACCTTCTGCATCTCAAGCGCTTCCTCATACGTTCTGGCAGCCGGCTTCTCGCAGAGCACATGCTTGCCGGCACGCATACATTCGATAGCGATCAAGGCGTGGCAATTGTTCGGCGTACATATTGAGACGGCTTCTACTTCCGGATCTTCCAGAATGATGCGGTAATCTTCAATTGCCTCCCCGGAACCGTACTGGTCGACCGCTTTCTCTGCTCTTTCCTTGCGAATATCGCAGAAATACTTGATCTCGGCTTCTGGATTGGCCAGATAAGCAGGAATGTGGGCGCTGTTGGCAATCGTCCCGCAGCCGATGATGGCTACAATCGTCTTACTCATATCGAATCCCTCCCATTATTTAAATCCTTTTGAGGCTGAGGCGTAATCCACTTGCAATGAAGTGCAACAAGTACTTCTATGGTATCATGTATGCGCTTTATTTTATTTCAGTTTCGTGTGCAAAAGTAGGATTATCGTCCGATTGTCGTTCCCCTATTTGAAACGCTTGTTTGCGAACATGTTGACAAATTGCCCGAAATCGCATATTTTGATAGTAATAAATAGATAATAACAAATGGTTACGAACAGGTGGTGGTGTAATGTCAATAAGGGACCGTAGTGGGCTTACCGAGCAAGAGTTTCTTGAACAATATACCGCAGGAGATTACGAACGTCCGTCTGTGGCAACAGATATGGTCATTTTTACGGTTACCGACACCGAGGAAAGTAATTACCGCAAGCTTCCGAAGAAGGAACTGCGGGTGTTGCTTATTCGACGCGGCGGGCATCCCTTCCTTGGGAATTGGGCGCTGCCGGGCGGTTTCGTCCGTCCTGCGGAGACGACGGAGCAGGCGGCACAGAGGGAACTGCAGGAGGAAACGGGAGTGGACAACGTCTACTTGGAGCAGCTGTATACATTTAGCGAGCCAGGGCGGGATCCGCGGACTTGGGTCATGAGCTGTTCCTATATGGCGCTGATCGATAGCTCTAAGGTGCATATCGAGGCCGGAGATGATGCAGATGAAGCCTCTTGGTTCAGTGTCTCCTATCGTCTCATGAGGGAGCAGAAGGAATTGCTGGAGGACGGAATAATCAAGACGAAGCAGTACGAGCTAAAGCTAACGGGGGGGCAGGAAACGTTAACCGCCGTGGTGGAGCGCAAAATGATGTCTACGGAAGCATCATCTGCAGTGGAATATGTCATTCTCTCCAATGAGGGGTTGGCCTTCGACCATGCCAAGATTATCAGCTATGCCATCGAACGCCTGCGGGGGAAAGTGGAGTATACCGACATCGCTCTGCATTTGATGCCCAAGCTGTTTACACTGACGGAATTGCAGCAGGTTTACGAAGTCATTCTGAACAAGGAACTGCTGAAGGCGGCTTTCCGCCGTAAAGCGGCCCCGCTTGTCGAAGAGACGGATCATTACACGGAGAATGCCGGGCACCGCCCGTCGCGGCTATACCGGAGGAATCGCGAGGGGATATGATGGTTTACAATATTGAAGACTTGCAGAAAGCGTATCAAGCGGGAAAGAAATATAAGTTTTTATTTTTCTGGGGACATACGCCTCCCGCTGACGGAAGCGTCAATCAGAGCTGCTTCAGTCAATGGTGGAAGTGCCAATTTACCGTAGACGGGAACACATACAGCTGCACCGAACAGTACATGATGGCGGAAAAGGCGCGGCTGTTCCACGATGACGAGATGCTTGCGGAAATTATGAATGCGAAGCATCCGAAACAAATGAAAGCCTTTGGACGAGCGGTTAAACACTTTAACAACGACGTGTGGAATAGCAACTGCTATGACATTGTGAAGCGGGGCAACTTGGCGAAATTCTCGCAGAATCCGGAGCTTTGGGCGTTTATGAGAACAACGAAACAGCGGATTCTGGTGGAAGCGAGCCCCACTGATCGGATGTGGGGGATTGGAATGGTGAAGGAGAATTCCGCTACGGACAATCCAATGAAATGGCGAGGGAGAAATCTGCTGGGCTTTGCGCTGACTGAGGTGCGGGACCAGCTGCTAGAGAAAGAAGGGGAGTAACATGAACCGAAAGGAGCTTGCGCAGGATACGCTTCGCTATATCCAGCAGGGATATTATGAATGGAACGGGCAAAAGGTGGACTTCTCGGCTCTACAGCAATATTCGGAGGACAACAGCATTCTTATTGCGCCTGAACAGGGTATGGAATTGGTAAAGAGCTGTAAGCTGCCGCCAAATGGGACCCAGGCACAACAACGCGCAGCCAACGAGGCCACCGTTAAAGCGATTCTGGATGCCGCCCAAGCGGGGATTCGCGGCGTCGGGGTGCTTAACTTTGCAAGCGCGAAAAATCCGGGAGGCGGATTTTTAAACGGTGCGATGGCACAGGAGGAAAGTCTCGCCGCTTCAAGCGGCCTGTACGGAACGCAGCTGCGCAACGAGGCCTATTATGCGGCTAATCGCGCCTGCCGCTCCATGATGTATACCGATTATGCCATCTATTCGCCGAATGTTGTATTTTTCCGAAATGAACGGTTTCAGCTTCTGGAGCAGCCGGTGACTGCTTCGGTTCTGACCTTGCCCGCCGTCAACTATGGCCAAGTGCTGTTGAAGGGTGAAGACAGCGAGAAGGCGAAGCGCGTGATGAAGGATCGCATGCGTATGGCGCTGGCGATCTTTGCGGATAGAGGAGATAAATACTTGGTGCTCGGTGCGTATGGCTGCGGCGTATTCCGCAACAATCCTGTTGATGTGGCACAATGGTGGAAACAACTGTTGGAGGTCGAGGGCTACGGCACGCTGTTTGATGAAATTGTATTTGCTGTGTTGGACAGTTCCCGAAGCGGTTCATGCATCCGTGCCTTTGAAGGCGTCTTTAGACCCGTTAAGTTAAGAAATATCATAAATAACGGCTAAATCTGGTGCAGACTTTTATATCTGACAAATATGTAAGCGTCTGATTACAGGCGCTTTTTTTGATGCCTAAATGAATATTTGGGTATTTGCAGGAAACACTTGTGCACGGTTTTTTCGGCGATGAGCTGAGCAAGGGGCCATTTGTACGGAAAACCATCAAATTCATGGATGGAACTTACATGACGGTATTTGAGTTTAACGAAACGAAGACGGGGAAGAAAAAGAAATACCAGTATGATTGGGAATATCAGCGGGGAAAGTTGTGGAAGTGGCATAACGAACCCCATAGTCATAAACAGCATCAAACCGTAACTGACATTGGAAGTCAGGTTTTGAATTCCAGGAATGGGGTACAGTTCCAAACCAACTATCATATTAAGTGGATTCATCGATTAAGATCAAATATATTGTAAGACGAAGGTTTGCCAATATGAGAAGACTATGACAGTATATAAGCATATAAGAAACTCTTATATTAAAACGGACAATCACGAATGGAGAAAATGAAATTATGTCTAATTTGCCAAATTGCCCAAACTGTAATTCAGAATACACTTACGAAGATAGAGCTCTTTTTGTTTGCCCGGAATGCGGCCATGAGTGGTCTTTGGAATTACAAACCGAGAACAGTGAAGATAACAAGATCATCAAAGACGCAAATGGAAATGTCTTAAACGACGGTGATTCTGTAACCGTAATCAAAGACCTGAAAGTAAAAGGAAGTTCATTGGTCGTAAAAATAGGCACAAAAGTAAAAAATATACGTTTGATTGATGGAGATCACGATATTGATTGCAAAATCGATGGTTTTGGAGCCATGAAATTAAAGTCTGAATTTGTTAAGAAGATATAAATGCGATATTAATGATACAGAACGAGCCTGTATTGGAAGCCCTCTGGCATGGAGGGCTTGTTCTATTCTTGCTTTGAGATCCTGAGCTGTGACTAGATTATTCCCCTTGATGAGAACTTCCGCAGTTGCTGTTTCGTTCTAGCTCTAAAGGCAAAAAAGCATATGATCCATCCTTAACGATCTCACATCTGCGAACGGGAATAGGATGTTTGAAAATGGGCCCATCGATTACTGTGGTATGGAACTCTCCACCTTCTCCGCATGGGTCAATACCGCGAGCTTCAAGCTCCTTCACATATTCATGGGTTAACATTCGCCCTAAATCGTCTTCCCTCATTCCTAATGATAAATTTACGGTTACAAGGATCGTTACAAATCCTAGATTGATGAACTCTTGGACAGCTTCAAGATGATTCATTTCCCATAGAGGCATCCCAAGCTTTAATCCAGCATTTTTCGTAACCCTGTCATGCCAACAACCATGAGCAGGCACATCCAAATCTCCAGTTACTAGTACTTCTGCTCCCTGATTTTTAGCTTGTTCTAAAAGGCGCATAAAGATTGTTTCATAATCTGTCCAACTCGCAGCCGCAGTATATACAGGTATTCCTATCGATTCAGCTTGAGCGCGTATTAGCTCTGGAGGCATTCCATGGGATCGGGAACGTTTCCCCTCTTCCTCCAACATCACGATTAGTCCAACTGCTTCTCCAACCTTCATTGCTTTATATAGAGCTAACACACTATCTTTTCCTCCACTAAAAGAAGCAATGAATTTATGCCCGCTAGCTCCATTTTTCCAATCTATTATTTCTGTCATTCATCTCTTTCCCCTCTGTTGTTTATGGCTTTTGCACGATGTCTGTGGGCTAGATCTAATGGTTTCATTCTATCACTAAAAAGATCGAAGCAATATGTGCAGTATCATCATTGAAACGAATAAAGCTAACCGTTCCCCAGATCCAGGTGTAAGATGAGCAATTCCCCTTTACGGCCGTCTGCACGAAGGCCTTTATCTTCAAAACCACATTTTTTATATATGTATTGCGCTAGCGCATTCGAATGATTTACGGCTAATATAATCTCATTTTTATTCGGAAAATGTTTTCGAACAAAGGTTGGCAGCAGCAACAGTGATTTTTTGGAAATCCCCTTTCCCTGCATGGATGAATCGACTGAATAGGCTCTTAGCAGAATGGCGTCTTGGTTGTCACTATAGTTCTTAACTCCTTCCCATCCATGAAGCACAAAGAAACCAACTGGAGTATTATCACTCAAGATTAGAATGGGGTGCCGATCATTTTCTTGTTCACAGGTTGCTATAGCCTCCAGCGGCAGTGCCGTAAAGTGTTTTTGTTCCTCTGACAAGTGATATTTTTCAAGTTGTGATCGATAGATTGGTTGGTAGAAATCGAGGCTTACGATATCTTTCTGAACGGTCTGAGACAACATGAATGTCCACCCTTCTTTTTTCGATAATCATTGAAAGAAGCTTGTCTGAAAGGAATTTGCAGCGGGCACAAAGAATAGGATAGTACAAATACGTTTACAAAAAACGGAAGATGCATAAAATTGGAGTGTTTTTGCTAAAAACAATGAAATGAAAGGAGCGATTCTTTTTGATCAAGTATGGGCTGCCCGCACTTATCGTTGTCATGAGTATCCTCTACATTTTCATTATTCCTGGCGAGCCGCAAGCGGCCAAACTGCTGTTTAAATTAATTCCGATGTGGCTTATTATCGCTTATGGATGCCTTCAAATGCCCTCCAATAGAAAGAGTTGTCATTGGGTTATCTGGATCGGGTTATTTTTCTGCATGCTGGGCGACGGGCTGCTGGGCTGGTTTGTCGTTGGCCTGTCCGCATTCCTCATCGGGCATCTGTTTTATTTGACCGGTTTTATTGGCAGATGGCGCTATTCAAAAATGCGCTTCAGTGCGATCGTTCCGATCCTATTATATGCTTCGTTCATGAGTTGGCAGCTCATTCAAGCGTTGATTCGTGACGGCGATGCTTCCTTAATCGCACCTATTCTCGTCTATATTATCATCATCTCCTTGATGACTTGGTCGGCCATCATGACCGGCAACAAGCTGGCGGCTGCCGGAAGCATTTTGTTTGCGACATCGGATTCCATTTTATCCTGGAACATGTTTGTGTCTGAAGTCGCCTTCGCGGAACCGTTAATTATGATAACGTATTACGCCGCCCAATTTTTCATTGCTTCCAGCCTGAGGACAATTGCACACGACAAGAGCAGCATCATCATAAATTCGGTTCACCGCGTCTGAGGATTAACCAGATCGCAATGGCCATCTTCTCTAAATTCAGAGGGGATTGCGGAGTACAGCAAGCGATTGGCGCCGTATGGAACGAGTCACGCCGTATTTGTCATTGGCGGGTCCAACGGTCTGCCCGATGGTGTTCTGCGCCGTGTCCAGACGAAGCTGTCCTTCGGCCGCATGACGCTGCCGCACCAATTAATGCGTCTCGTTCTAGAATGATGATAAAGGTTGAAGCGGCGTTGATCAATAGGCTGTTGGGAGCATAAGTTGCTGGATTAAATTTATGTGGAATGTCTAATATTGATGGAGATAAAAGATTTAATTTAATGAAAAGGGAAGTTACGAAAGAGGTTGTTTTGAATGCTCTCGTCCAATCGACTTTGTTATCCAACATCGGATGGAAAGAGCATGTGAACTTCTTAAAACAGGAAATTTCCCTATCCGCGATATTGCTGTTAGTGTCGGCTACGGTAATCCGATATATTTCAACAGAGCATTTAAAAAGAGATTCGCTGTGTCTCCCTCAGCATACGCAAATAAACTAAATAATCATAATAATTGAGAGCAGATTAGTGCATTCCATTGAAGAACAAAACGCGGATAGATTTGATAATAGTGTATGTTGCATTTGTTATTTGTGTATTTGCATTTAGAGGAGTCCTTGCTACACTACTAAATGAGAATGATTATCGTTATTATTGAGTTTGATAATGAACAATATTCGTTCTCATAAATGTGCATCCGATTAGTGACTTCTGAGCGGATGACCATTTTATCATACCGGAAAGGGCGGTAGCTGCAAGTGAATGCAAATAGGCAATTATGCATCGGATTTTCTTTATCGGCAACCTGGATGAAAGGACACGGCTGGAGGCGTCCGGATAGCGGCGTGGAGAAGATGGAGTCGATTGATTATTATATTGAATTGGCCAAACTGGCGGAGAAGGCAAAGCTCGATTTTCTGTTCAGGGCAGATTATCTTTATATTAGTCCGCAAATGCTAGGTGATTCCGCTAATTTTGGCAGTCCTGACCCTACGGTCATGTTTGCGGCGATTGCTCGTGAGACGGATCGGATCGGACTGGTAACGACGGTTTCCACGACCTTCAATCCGCCGTATGTTGTAGCCAGGCAGCTTCAGTCTTTGCACTGGCTTAGCAGTGGACGTACCGGTTGGAACATCGTAACTTCGATTGAAGGAGCGGAAAATTTCAGTGATTCGCCTATGCCTTCTCCGCAAGAAAGGTATGCGAGAGCAAGGGAATTTACTGATGTAGTGCGCGAGCTTTGGGCAAGTTTCCCGCTTGAAGCGATCCTAATTGATCGTGAGTCAGGCAAATTTTCTGATCCGGATCAAGTTTCCTCCATCAATCATTCAGGTGAGTTCTTCAGTGTCAAGGGACCGCTCACTCTACCCGCCCATAAATCAGGAATCAACCAGTCCGCAGCCGAACGCATGCTGAACTGCTTCGGAGATATATTATAAACTATCAGCCTACAGTAGCAGAGGTTTTGTCAAGGCCTGAGGTCTTAGGGTCTGCACACTGGGTTTCGGTCGGAACAGTTGAAGACGTGCTGAACGATATTATGGAACGGTTCGAAGCAGGCGCGATCGACGGTTTTATCGCTCTTCCGGGCGGGTCGGAACAATCGATGGAGTTATTTTTTGAAAAGCTGATGCCGCAGCTGGTAGAACAGGGCTTGTTCAGAGGCGAATATACAGGCTCGACCTTGAAAGAGCATTTAGGCATTTAACATCTGGTATGTAGAATATGCTAATCAGCTGTATCCATATAAAGTGAGGAGACTGTACGATGCATGATACCGCTTCCGGCCAGACACATCGTTCAAAGACGGTAATTTTAGCTGTTGGCGGAGGAATTCTAAAACCGATTAAACTGGATATCGAAGGCGCAGAGCGATTCGAAGTCACTAACTTGCATTATACCGTAAAATCGCTTTCACGTTTTAAAGAGAAAACGGTTTTAATTTCAGGTGGCGGAAATTCAGCCATTGACTGGGCCAATGAATTGGAGCCGATAGCCGGCCAACAGCGAGGTTAAAATCGAGATGAAGGATTATTGGATTCCAGGCTCATCAATGAGCGAGACATCAGTGCCAGGCATTTATGCAGCAGGGGATATTTTACACCATGAAGGAAAGCTGCATCTGATTGCGGGAGCATTCCAGGATGCAGCGAATGCTGTGAATAAAGCTAAGCAATATATCTCGCCTGATGCCAATGCGTATGGGATGGTATCCTCGCATAATGACCTGTTCTCACCAAAAAACCGTGAACTGATGAAGCATTTGTATACCTAAAATTGAAACTGTGTTGGAGGAAGCGACATGAATAGATGGATTTACTTGGTTGTCCCGCTTGTAATACTGATCGGAGCGCTGACCGGATGTTCCGGAACGTCCGCAGGGAACAAGCCTTCGACAAACGCTGCCAATGTGCATGAAAATGGGCAGCCAAGCGGGGCAAGTATGCCTGAAGAGGGCATGCCCGAGAAGGGCGTATGGCCAAGAACGATAACGGACGCCGCCGGTAATAAGATAGTATTTAAGGAACGGCCGGAGCGTATAGCAGTGCTCCATCCCTTGTATTTGGATTATTTTTTCGCGTTGGACACGCCTCCAATTGCCTCGGGCAACGCAGCGAATGCGATGAAGGAATTCGCCACTTTGCAGCCTTATGCCGAAACGGCCGAGATAGCAGATTTGGGCAGTGGAAGGGACTTGAATATGGAAGCGATCATTGCTGCAAATCCTGATGTGATCGTAACCTTCAAAGGCCATATTGATGCGAATTATGATGAGTTAAGCAATATTGCTCCTGTTATCCAAATCGAATACAGTGATTCTTGGGAAAAGGCGACGATGATTTGCGCCCAGATTATCGGCAAAGAGGAATTGGCTGAGCAGCTTATCAATGAAACCAAAGAAGCTATTGAGAAAACGAAAGAGCAGTTGGGTGATCTGAAAAATAAAAGCTTCGCCTTACTGAGGGTTGACGGCAAAGCCAATTTTACTGCTCAAGGGACTAAAAACACAATGTACTATAACGAAACAGCGGGATTTGGGCTGATGAAGCCAGATAGATATCCTGAAGACAATGCAATACTTTCCCTGGAGGCTTTGTCGGAGATGAATCCGGATTACATTATTATCCAGCATGATCTTAACGTTGCAAAGGCAGCAGTCCAAGAAAAAGAGGCTTTAGCTGTGTGGAACTCACTGAAGGCCGTGAAAAACAATCATGTTCTATTTTTCGATAATTCCCTCAATACAGGAAGCGTCCTGGCTATCCGCCTGGCTGCAGAGAATTTTATGGGATTGGAGAGAAAAACTATAGATAATAAATAAAAAACGGAGCAATGAAAGCCGCCAAGTAGGCGGCTTATTTATCTAGTGACACAAAAGGCCTAGCCGTAAAACTATTTTTATCATGTAGGAAAGGTTGATAGAATTGACTGCAAATAAAAAAATTGTGATTACTGGGGCCATGGTAGCGATGGAAGATGCGGTAATGCTTGACGTTCATCCAGTAGGGGAGATAACGATAGGCGTACAATTCCCAGAAATGTTTGTTTCGTAACGGGCGAGTCGGAATCAATTGGTGGGAACCACCAACCGAACTTTGAGAAAATATTGCAATTGTAACCAGACGTTATTTTAGGTTCAACCAAGTTCCAAAAAGAAGTGCTGAAGAAGTTGCAATTAAAGATTAATCTGCCCGGACTAACGACAAGCTTATAACAAAATAAAATTTAAGGTGGATTATTCATGTCATCAACAGCAGAAACACAGCAAACAAAAGTGATTAAAACTACTCCAATATTAATTTCTTTCTTAATTGCTGGTTTCATTGGATTGTTCAGTGAAACGGCTTTAAACATGGCCCTCGGGGATTTAATACAAGTATTTTCTATTAGTTCTTCCACGGTTCAATGGCTGACAACAGGTTATTTATTAACCTTGGGGATATTAGTTCCTGTCTCGGGTCTCTTACTTCAATGGTTTAGTACACGTCAAATATTTATTGTGTCATTGATTTTTTCAATTATTGGAACACTAGTCGCAGCTCTTGCACCAAGCTTCGAAGTATTAATGTTTTCTCGAGTGATTCAGGCTATAGGTACGGGATTATTGCTGCCCCTGATGTTTAATTCGATCTTATTGATTTTTCCCATCAATAAGAGAGGTGCAACAATGGGACTAATAGGGTTAGTCATTATGTTTGCACCCGCAGTTGGACCCTCAATCTCAGGATTAATTCTTGAAAAACTGACTTGGCATTGGATTTTCTGGGTTTGTTTACCGTTTCTAATTCTTGCGTTGGTATCGGGTATATTGTATATGCAGAATGTTTCGACCATAACTAAACCCAAAATTGATATATTATCTATTATCCTATCTTCGATTGGTTTTGGCGGAATCGTCTATGGCTTTAGCAGCGCGGGTGAGAATGGCTGGGGAAGCACGATTGTGATTACGATGATTATTATAGGCCTTGCTGCACTTACCTTGTTTTCTTTGCGACAATTAAAAATGGATAAACCGATGCTTGATTTACGTGTATTAAAATATCCAATGTTTACTCTAGGTTTATTGGCCGTATTTATTTGCTTCACGGTAATAATGTCCACGATGATTTTGTTGCCATTATATTTGCAAACAGGGCTAGCATTGACTGCATTTACCGCGGGGCTTGTTTTGTTGCCAGGTGGTGTGCTGAATGGATTAATGTCCCCGATCACAGGTCGTATCTTTGACAAATTCGGACCAAGAGGACTTGTTATACCTGGATTTGCGATCATGCTTATCATGTTATGGAGCATGTCAAACGTCACCATTGAAACGCCGGTTAGTATGGTAATTGTGCTGCACTCCATTCTATTTATAGGTGTATCGATGGTTTTGATGCCTGCTCAGACAAATGGACTAAATCAATTACCGAAAAATCTTTACCCAGATGGTACTGCTTTAATGAATACATTACAGCAAATGTCGGGAGCAATTGGCACTGCAGTTGCGATTACGATTATGTCCGCTTCTCAGAAAAGATATATGAACAATATGACTGATCTATCTGACCCTTCTTCAATTGGAGCTTCATTAACAGCGGGAGTACAGGACTCCTTTATATTCACTCTAATTATAGCTATGGTTGGTTTAATTATTTCCTTCTTCATCAAATCTTCTCGCGTTAAATAGGGCTTACTGAATAATTTAAAACTCTTATTTTCACGGCTCAAAACAAAAACCAGTGGTTGACATCATAATGCGAGGATAAAATAGAAAAACATCGGATGCAAAAAGTGCCTGTCAGTACGGTCAAACGCATGCATCAGGAAGCCCTGCCAGCAGAGAGCAAGCGTCTTGTAGAGCAAGCCTGGAACGAAGCCAAGGACACTACAGGTCTGGTACTCGGCATCACGATTTTGTGATCAAGAAGGGGCATACCTACAATACCGGTATTCACAATCTCAAAGGCGAGACGATGTTGGACCTGATGCCGGGCCGAAAGCTGGAGGACCTGCGGAGGATGAACTTAATGAGTGTAACCGAATCATAGAAAATAGTATTAAGAATATCGTCTTCTGGTTTTCAGAAGACGATTTATTATTAAAATCTGCTCTACCATTATAACGCAGTGGTCAGCAGTCCGCCAAAAAGCAGTATGGTTAGAATAGACCCAATAGCGTTTTTCACCAAAAACATCATGCAGAAACGAAGGATTGGGAAGCATCGAATCAAGAACGCTTAACTCGGAGTGTGGATCAGTTAATGGAGTTGTTCTTCTTTGGCTTAGTAGGACAGGTGCAGAAGTAGAAGTAGGGCGAAATCAAGAACTAATTTGCTTTCTGAGGTAGAGGATTATCAAACAAACGTTTTACAGTCAGCATGGTGAACCTTACTATAAATAACTGCTAATAGATAAGACGCCACTCCTTTTTTCATTGAAAGGAATGGCGTCTATTTCACATTTTATTAAAAATCAAAGTTGTCCGGATCGGGACCGACTCGAAGATCTTGATTCAAATCATCAATCTGGTCCATATCTTCTTGGGTTAGCTCAAAATCGAACAGGGCCGCGTTTTCGATAATGCGATGTTCCTTCGTAGATTTTGGTATGGTGATAACGCCATGCTGCAAATCCCAACGCAGGATGACTTGCGCAGCGGACTTTCCATACTTGGCCGCGATCTCCTTCAGCATCGGATTATCCAACAGCCCGCCTTGCATTAATGGCGACCAGGCTTCCAACTGAATGCCCTGCTCCTTGCTGAATCGGAGCAATTCTTTTTGGGTTAAACGCGGATGGAATTCCACTTGGTTGATCATAGGTCTAATGACAGCGTCCTTCATCAGGTCTTCAAGATGGTGGAGTTGAAAATTGCTTACGCCAATGGCCTTGACCCGTCCTTCTTGATATAGGGTCTCCAAAGCTCTCCACGCCTCTTTATATTTGCCTTGTACAGGCCAATGAATCAGGTATAAATCAAGGTATTCCAAGCCCAACCTTTCTAAACTTGCTTCATAGGCCGCCAATGTCGACTCGTATCCCAAATCGGCATTCCACACTTTTGAAGTTATGAATAGGTCCTCTCTAGGGAAATTAGTCTCTAGCATAGCCTCGCGAATCCCCTGCCCTACACTTGTCTCATTCTCATAAATAGCAGCGGTATCGATACTGCGATAACCATGTGCAATGGCTGATTTCACAGCCTGTACCAGTTCTGGCCCTTCTTCTACTTTGAACACGCCAAGCCCGAGCCAAGGCATTTTCATGCTGTTGTGCAACGTTACTGTATCTTGAAGATTTTTAGACATCATAGTAATAGCCTCCTGAATCTTGTTTTGAATGGCTTAAGCGCACTGTGAGCCAGGGTTCACTGTATTTGTTTCGCTGGTTTGGGCGGGTGCGTCTTTCCTTTCCAGGGCATACGCCCAGCCTGTCAGCAATACGGCTCCCATCACCATTAATGCTCCTACCCATGTGGTATGAATCAGCCCGATCGTATCCGTAACGACACCGCCCAAGTAGGCCCCGATCGCAATTCCTGCGTTAAACGCGGCAATGTTGACAGCAGAAGCCACATCTTTCGCTTGCGGCGCGAAACGTTCAGCCAGCATGACGACATATACTTGCAAGCCGGGAATATTCATAAATGCAAACAGCCCCATAAGGAAGATGGTTATCAAACCGGCTGTTTTAAAAGGTGCGGTGAACGTTAACAGGAAGAGCACGATGGACTGTATAAAAAACATATAGAACAAGGCAGTAACAGGTTTTCGGTTGGCGGCTTTGCCTCCGATAACATTGCCGATGGCAATGGCAACTCCATATATAAGCAGAATGATTGCTGCCGTTTTTTCCCCGAATCCGGTTATATCGTGAAGCAGCGGGGATAAATAGGTAAAGACGACAAAGGTCCCGCCGTATCCCAAGGCAGTGATGGCAAATGCAAGCAGCAATCGTCTGTTCGTGACAAGTTTAAGTTGATCGCGAAGCGGCGTTTTCGTTCCTTTTCGTAAATGGGAAGAAACTAAGGTCATGTTGGCTATGAAAGCCAGAATGCCGATTGCAACGATCACGAGAAAGGCTGCTCGCCAACCGAATTGTTGTCCAATTAAGGTGCCCAAGGGAACCCCGGTAACGGTCGCGACAGTAAGCCCGGAGAACATAATCGCGATAGCGCTGGCTCTGCGGCTCTCAGGCACGAGATCGGCCGCAATGGTAGAGCCAATCGACATGAATACGCCATGTGACAACGCGGAGATTACGCGCGCCGCTAACAGCACGACAATTCCACTGGCAGCGGCAGCCAGCATATTGCCTGCAATAAAAACAACCATAATCCAAAGCAGCAACGATTTACGTGAGATATTAGAGGTCAAGGACGTTAGAACGGGAGCCCCGAAAGTTACCCCTAACGCATATAAAGTAACGGTTAAACCGGATGTTGTGACAGATATATTTAAGTCTTCAGCAATGAGGGGGAGCAGTCCCACGCTGATAAACTCGGTTGTGCCAATCGCAAAGGTACTAATTGCTAGCGCCAGCAGCGCCAAAGTGCTCCGCTTATTTCCAATGTCATTCGTCCCACTCCTACAATATTGTAATGTCCGGCCGGTAAATGCAATTATCAATCATTAGGATGAAATTGAATAGTACGTACTTTGAAGTGATTTAGGTACTTAAAAGTTCCTATAAACTCATTTGGAGGGAAAAGGCTGTGATTAAAAAGAAATATAATATTTCAGTGGAAGCAACCCTGGAAGTTATTGGATGGAAGTGGAAGTGTGTAATCCTGTGTCATTTGACTTACGGGAAGAAAAGGACAAGTGAATTAAAACGCCTTATGCCCGGAATTACGCAAAAAATGTTAACGCAGCAGCTAAGAGAATTAGAGCAGGACGGCATCGTGAATCGAATTATCTATAATCAAGTGCCTCCGAAAGTGGAGTATGAACTTAGCGAATACGGGTGGAGCTTGAAATCGATCTTGGATTCCCTATGCGCTTGGGGGGAAAAGCATATTATTAAAGAATACGGCGACAAATTTACCGTATTGGAAGATAACGTGTTGAACAACAAGGCACAAGATATACAAACAGTTGACGAGGAGCGGTATGCGCTTGATTAATTAAAACCAATAATTTTAACCAACCTGTAATTTATATAAATATGAACATATAATAATATCGGATCATTTTTGCTTTAATCATCAGGTTTAAGCCGACGGGGGCTCCGTATTTGGTTCCGATCTATGCCATTGCTGAAGGGTTATTTCTCGGTGCTCTCTCGGCAAGACCCCTTGAAGGAGATGGTCTATTTGCTATGCACATTCCGTTGACCTCCCCCACTCAAATAAGTGAAGGAAGGTCTTCAGTTATGCCGCTACTTTTTCAACAACAAATAGACGAAGTACGGGGCACCAATTAACGCGACTACAATGCCAGCCGGAATTCCGTCAGGGTCCAGAACATTGCGTCCAATCGTATCTGCGAACAATAACAACCATCCGCCAATCAGAATCGCGATCGGGATAAATAATTGGTGTCTGGGTCCGACTAGCGCTTTGGCAATATGCGGGGCAATTAGACCGACGAATGCGATTCCTCCCGTGACGGAAACGGCGGAAGCCGCCAGCGCAACGGCAGTTAACAGGAGAATAATCCGCTCCTTTTCAACCGACACGCCAACGCCGATAACCACATGCTCGCTGAGCGCAAGCAGATTCATGCGATGCGCCTTGTACATGGTGAAAGGAATCAGCACGGCCAGCCATGGCAGGATCGCCCATATAAATGGCCAGTCCGTACCCCATATATTCCCCGCCAGCCACTTGGCGATAAAATCTACTTTCGAACGCTCAGCCGATGAAATGAGGACAATCATGGTCCCGGACAGCGCCATGGAGAATCCCACCCCGGTGAGTACCAGCCGTACAGGTTGCAGGCCAACCGTTCTGTTATACGAGAACACGTAAATCATACAAGTCGTAAGCAGCGCGCCCGCAAACGCTACAAGAGGCAGCATATATGCAAATGAGCCTGCGTCTATCGGGAAAAACAAGAAGAAAACAGCAATCGCCACGCCTGCCCCGGAATTGACGCCCAGTATGCCGGGTTCAGCCAAGTCATTGCGCGTGATGCCCTGCAAGATAGCGCCAGATAGGGCGAGTGCCATCCCAGCCAACAGCGTGATGATGATTCGCGGCAGCCGAACGGAAAACAGTACAAATTCTTCTTTGAACGTTCCTTGACCGAACAGGGTTGGAAGCAGCCGATCATACGACAGAGAAGAGTACCCCAATCCCATGCTGATCACGACTGTCAGTGCAATAAGCATGAGCAAGGCACCCACGATGAGCCGTTGTTTTTTCAATAAGGCAGATGGAATCATGAGAATGCTTTGCCTCCTTTATGTACAATGAACAGGAAGAAAGGCAAGCCCATCATTGCCACAATGGCCGCCACAGGCGTTTCATACGGGGCATTGATCATTCGGCCGAGAGTGTCGGCCAGCAGCATAAAAGCCGCCCCTGCAATCGCAGACATCGGCAAAATAAAGCGATAATCCGTTCCGACCATGGCACGCACGATATGAGGCACCATCAAGCCGATGAATGCCATATTTCCGACCAGAGCGACGGAAGCGCCGGCGAGCAGAATAATGACAATGAACAGGATCGTTTTCACAAGAATGGTCTGCTGGCCTAATCCAACGGCAACCTCTTCATTCAAGTTCAGAATGGTGAGCTGTCTTGAAAGCACAAGCGCAATCACAATACCGGTGATGATGAAAGGCGCAATGACCTGAAGCTGGCTCCATGAAGTGCCGATGACTCCGCCTGCCGTCCACATGGACACATCTTTCGAAATCTTAAAATAGAGCCCGATTCCTTCCGCGATGGCGTACAGGAATGCCGAAACCGCAGCGCCGGCCAATACAACGCGAAGCGGGGATAAGCCGCCCCTTTTCATGGCTCCGATGCCGAATACCATGATGGCTCCGACAGCTGCTCCGATAAAGCAAGCGATCGTAATATGGAAGTAGTTCGCTGATGGAATCAACGCAATCGTCAGGGCGAGCGCTGCATTAGCCCCGGCAGTCAAGCCAAGCAAGCCGGGATCGGCAAGCGGGTTCCTCGTCATTCCTTGCATGACTGCACCGGATACGGACAGTCCAGCGCCAACCATAATGGCGCCGATTTCGCGTGGTAAGCGAATTTCACGGAGTAGGGAAATGTTGTCGCTGGTGGCGCGGGAAGTCAGTGCCAGCCATACTTCTCTCACTGTGGTGTCAGCAGCTCCAAATACCATGGCAACAACAAACGCAGCTATAAATACAACAATGCCCGCCATCAGTTTATATGCAAATGGGATGAAACGTCGCTTCTCTTTCGTCATAGTCCCTCTTCTTTTCCGTTATAGAATACAGGAAAAGGAATTCTTAGATCTAAGAATTCCTCCTCCCATTACTGTTACTGGCCCAGAAAGCTTTTGATAAAGAAGTCCAATTGGAAATCCAACGTGACTGGGTCGTTAAAGTAGAACTCTTTCGCATTGACTTCGAACACGCGGTTGTTTTTCACCGCAGGAATATTCCTGTACGTATCGGTTTTCTGGAAAGAATTGTCCGTATCTTTGTTTTTGCTGAAAATCAAATAGTCACCGGCGAACTGTGGAAGAACTTCTAGCGATAGAGCGTAGTAGCCATCTTTCAGCGCCATTTCCTTCACTTTGTCAGGCATCTTCAGCTTCATTTCCTGGTACAAAATTTCGGTGCCGCGGCCCCAGTTATTGCCGAACACATAAATCTGCTTGTCAAAGTTCTCGATGACAGACACGGTTGCGTTTTCGCCGATTTTGGCTTTAATATCTTTTCCGGCTTGCCCAGCGCGTTTTTTGAAATCATCGATCCACGCTTGCGCTTCTTTTTCCTTGTTCAACAGCTTCCCGATTTCCAAGTGCTGCGTCAGGTAGTCTACTTTTCCGTAGGTGAACGTTACCGTAGGCGCAAGTTGCTTCAATTTGTCCACGTTCTTGATGGAGGACAAACCGATGATTAGGTCAGGCTGCAGCTCTATGATTTTTTCCAAGTTCTCATCCGATACTTCGGCCACATCTTTTAATTTATCTTGGAAACGTGGATTCATCTTGGACCAAGAGTCTACACCGGCAAGATTGACGTTCAGCGCCATGACGTTGCCGGCAAAGGAAGACAGTACGACAACGCGCTGCGGATCGGCAGGCACCTCAACGGGGCCATTTTCCGACTGATATGTGATCGTGCCTGATGTGCTGTCCTTGGCAGCAGAGTTGTCCTTGTTATCTGCTGGCCCGTTGCTGCATGCGTTAATCATAAGCACGAAAATGAGCATGAAAGGAATAAATAGCTTTTTCATGTGGGTATGCTCCTTTTACTGAATGGTGTGTGGCACACATTGGTTTATAGTTTCAAAGGTAAATGATAATGATTATCAACCTCGATTTCATTCCATATAATAAAGATCTCTTTTTCTCGTGTCAATAGTTTTCTTGTTGTAAAAAATGAGGAAAACGCTTATATTGATAATGATAATCATTAACAATATAAATCCAAGGAGTGAACACGATTGGATCAGGAACAACTATTTGATGTCACGATCATTGGTGGAGGTCCGGCAGGGCTGTTCTCCGCTTTCTATAGTGGACTACGGGAAATGAAAACGAAGCTGATTGAGTACCAGCCTCGTCTGGGCGGTAAAGTTCATGTCTATCCTGAGAAAATGATCTGGGACGTGGGCGGCCTGACCCCCGTACCCGGAGCCCAATTAATAGAACAGATTACCGCACAGGGGTTAACATTTGACCCGGAAGTCGTGTTGAATGAAAAGGTGGAGTCGATCTCGCGGAACGAGGAAGGCATATTTGTGCTGCACGCGGCTTCGGGCCGGAAGCATTATTCAAAGACAGTCGTCGTTGCGGTTGGAGGCGGGATATTAAATCCGCAGAAATTGGACATCGAGGGCGCGGAACGCTTTGAAGTGTCCAACTTGAATTATACGGTGAAGTCTCTGCAGCAATTCAAGGATAAGACGGTTGTGATTTCCGGCGGGGGCAATTCGGCCATTGATTGGGCGAATGAGTTGGAGCCGATTGCGAAGCAGGTGTATTTGACCTATCGCAAGGATAAGGAATCCCTATCCGGTCATGAAGCGACAATCACGCAGCTGATGAACAGCTCTATCGTGTGCCACTTCAATTCATCCATTACGAAGCTGATTGCTTCTGACAATCACGAGGTTATTGAACGTGTAGAGCTGACTAATCAGGCAACTGGCGAGGTAACAACTTTGCCGATTGACGAAGTGATTATTAACCATGGCTATGAACGGGATTCGAGCCTAATCGGGAATAGCGAATTGAAGATCGAGCAGGTGGATGACTTTTACGTGGCAGGGAATGCAAGCAGCGAATCGTCCATTCCCGGGCTGTATGCGGCGGGCGATATTTTGCATTATGACGGGAAGCTGCACTTGATCGCAGGGGCCTTCCAGGATGCGGCCAACGCAGTGAACAAGGCGAAGCAATTCATCCAGCCGGATGCCAATGGCTACGGAATGGTGTCCTCCCATAATGATTTGTTCAAAGAACGCAACCGCCAACTCGTGAAACAAATGATAAAATGATGGCAAGACGAAAGCGAGACGCTTCCATGTCCCCGTTCTGGGCTTGTGGAGCGTCTCGCTTGTTGACGTTATTTATTTTTATTTTGCAAGTATAACATGAGTTCAGTTCGTCTGTTCAACTCAAGCCTGATCAGGATATGGGGACAAACAGTTACGAAAAAGGATTTTGACGTTTGACGGGAAATAGTTTATTGCCCCATAACGTTGGAAGCAAAACTTCGTTTTTCTCATACAAAGATGAGATTACGATATCATGATTCTCCAACTCATGCTCCATGCTCTGGACTAGTGTGTCAAAGACACGGACAACGTTCTCATAGTCATGTTTAAAATACAGCTTCCCAGAGCGTCCAATAGCTGCAACGGCAGGATAGTAATATCCTGATTCCCCCAAGCAGAAGCAGTCCTCCTGTGCAAAAGTCAAAATTTCTTGATAGTCCCCGGGATATGAAATTTCTTCAAGTGCGTTTGGAAGAAAATTAAACGTGTAATCATACCATGAATCAGCACACTGGCTGTCGGGTATGTCATGATGGTATTTAAAAAAAACCATATCATCTATGCCCGAGAACTCTTGAAGAAACTTCTTCGCACTGTCGAAGAGATCCGTGCCCTCTTCTCTGCAGCGTAACTCAAAGCATGAAATATCAACGTGTCTGCCCTCATACCAGCCTGCTTTTTTCAGCAACAATACCATTTGTTCTTGTCTGGTGAGTTCCTTTTCACCCTGCTTCATCCAATCATTCCTGCCTTATAAAATAAAAAATAAACTACAAAAGCGAAGATTTCACAGCTATATTTTAAGGGAGTATACATTATAATTTTGAAATTATCTATTATGGATAATATAGCACAAAATAGTGGTATGTTTCAGTCCAAGAAACTCGTGCATGAATAGCTTGTTGTATTATCAATCGTACCGTTTAAACCATGTACTGCCCTTTGTAGAGGGGGATACTTGTAACAAAAAATCGGCCCTTGGGCCGATCTCAAAGTTTATTTATTGCTCATTTACTTCACATACATTCCGATAAATTGGGCTACCTCACGGTCATATCCTTCCGGATCGGTTTGTCTGGCCATACCGTGACCCGCGCCGGGCACGATCAACATTTTTTTCTGCGCAGGACCGTTCTCGTACAATTCGTAAACCATTTCGGTCGGCACGAACAAATCCGCGCCGCCGTGAATAAACAGCATCGGCGTTTTCGATTTTTTTATTTGCTCCAAGGCCGAAGCTTCTCCGAAAGAGTACCCCGCCCGAATTTTGGTCAGCAGACTGGTCGTTTGGACGATCGGAACAGACGGGAGATGATACATTCGTTGCAGCTGGTAAGTCAGCTCATCTGTAACCGATGTATACCCGCAATCCTCCACGATCGCTTTGACGTTAGGAGGCAGGTCCTCGCCGCTGGTCATCATGACCGTCGCCCCTCCCATGGACACGCCATGAAGGACGATTTGCGCTTGGTCGCCTGTATGTTCAATGACTTTGTCGATCCATTTGACATAATCCTTGCGTTCCGGCCAACCGAATCCGATATAATTCCCTTCGCTCTTCCCATGTCCGCGGGCGTCCGGTAGAAGTACGTTATAGCCTAGCACATCCCTGTACATTTGAGCCAAATGGCCCATCTGTTCGGCATGTCCGGAGTATCCGTGGGCGATAATTACGGTTTTGTCCGTCTGTTGAGCGGCCGCCAGATAGTAGGCGTGCAGCTTAAGCCCATCGTTGGAAGTCATGCTCCATTCCGTAAAAGCTTGTTTCCCCCACCACTCTTCATTGTCATCGAACGGATTCGCGACGCTCGCGCTAACCGCCAGATCGGGATTGCCTTTCAAGAAGCTCTTTTCGGCGCGTGCAATGGCGACGTGGTAGAAATAAAAGCTAGCAGACGTGATGACAATCAATAGCAGTGCTAGAATGGTAATGGACACGATCAACAATCTTTTTTTCAATAATATCCTCTCCCTTCATGTAGGTGCGTGCTTCTATGGCTGTTAAGGAAAGAATATGCCAGTTTGTTACCTGTTGTTATGAAGAGCATAGATTCCACATTGGACAAAGCCTGTCCTTTCTGTGCTAAGTATACCGTATTTTTTTGCAGCGTGACCAGTTCCCGGAACTCGCTGCATCCAGATGCATATTGCAATGAGGCAAAGGAACATGACTGTTTCCTCCCCCTTGTATATATTTAATAAGAAGGAGAATAATAAACAGATTGTGTGCTGCGCCAGCTTTAGTATAATAGGGCAGAGTGATAACGTTTGTGAAATGAGGATATCGGAATGAATAAGGAATCCATTTATGGATTAACAATGGAGCAACTGACGGCATGGTTGGCTCAATATGGGCATAAAAAGTTTCGGGCAGCGCAAGTCTGGGATTGGCTTTATAGAAAGCGGGTAACGAGTTTCTCGGAAATGAGCGATGTCAATCAAGATTGCATCGAATTATTGGCTGAACATTTTGCCATCAGGACGATGGACGAGCACGTGAAGCAAGAATCGGCGGATGGAACGATTAAGTTCCTGTTCAAGCTGCAGGATGGCAATCTGATTGAAACGGTATTGATGAGACATAAATACGGACTATCCGTATGTGTCACCACGCAAGTTGGCTGCAATATCGGGTGCAGCTTCTGCGCAAGCGGGCTGTTGGCGAAGAGCCGGGATTTAATCAGCGGCGAAATCGTGGAGCAGATTATGCAGGTCCAATTGCATCTGGATGAAGCGAAGCAAGACGAAAAAGTGAGTCACGTTGTGGTGATGGGCATTGGAGAGCCGTTCGATAACTTCAATAACTTGGTAGACTTCATCAATGTCATCAAGGATCACAAAGGATTGGCGATTGGTCCAAGACGCATCACGGTATCCACGAGCGGCCTTGCGGATAAGATCTACGAATTTACCGATATGAATCTGCAGGTCAATCTAGCGATTTCCTTGCATGCGCCCAATAACGAGCTCCGCACGCGAATCATGAAAATAAACCGCGCCATTCCAATCGAGAAGTTAATGCAGGCCATTCAGTACTACTTGGACAAGACGAAGCGCAGAGTGACGCTGGAATATATACTGCTTAAGGGTGTGAATGACCGCAAGGAACATGCCATTGAGCTTGTTGATCTGATTCGGGATATGCGGCATCTCGCAAGCGTTAATTTAATTCCATATAACCCTGTGGATGAACACAGTCAATATCAGAGAAGCGAGCCGCAATCGGTGCGGGAATTCTATGACATATTGAAGCAGCATGGCATCAATAGCAGTGTCCGCCTTGAACATGGAACGGATATCGATGCCGCCTGCGGCCAGCTAAGAAGCAAACAGATCCGGGTATCGTAAACGGGATGGCACGTTGGAAAGAAGCATCAAAGAACCTTTCAAATTCTTGATGCTTCTTTTGCTCTGTTTTTCTCGGGGTTACTGTCTCTTAATCTGAGCCCTGCTGTCAGTTGCTTGCATTCAATTGAAGATAAGCTTCGGCCATTTCCCGTCCATTGATCGCAATAAAGATACGATGCTGCCCCTCATAGTGAGTTCTCGTTGAAAGGTCTTTAAAGGAATGCGTTCTGTGAAACGCCACCTCACCGTTTTTATAAGTGTTCTCGGTAATCTTAAATAGTTTTCTGAAGGTCGTGCCGTTTGCTTTGACAAAATTGATCCCATATTCGATACGCAGCTTATGGATATCTGGCGACGGATTAACCAATACAAACTCGAACGCAAGCAAACAGACCGGTAAAGTAACCGGCCAAGCAAGGGTGAGCTTATGGAGGTTCTGAGAACAGGGGAAGGCTCGTGAGCGCCGCACCACCTAATCGCATCGTGGCCAGTCTTCTGGACCTGTGCGGCGCTGTGAACGTAATATCCAAGTTGTCTAAGGTTGCTTCGGCTTGTAGTTGAGATCTTTAAACAATTGATTCTGTTCTTCTTTGGTCAGGTCCCGCCAATGGCCCACGGGCAGACCTTGCAAGTGAATGTTCATGATCCGGATTCGCTGCAGACGGCGCACCTCATAGCCGAGGGCGGAGCACATGCGGCGAATTTGGCGATTTAGTCCTTGGGTGAGCGTGATTTTAAAAACAAAATTGGTCATGTTGGTAATTTTACAAGGAAGAGTCTTCGTGCCCAAAATTTCCACACCCGCAGCCATTGAGTCCAAAAACCAAGGAGTGAGCTTCTTGTCGACGGTTACGATATATTCTTTTTCATGCTTGTTTTCGGAGCGCAAAATTTTGTTGACGATGTCGCCGTCGTTCGTCAGCAGGATTAAGCCTTCCGAGTCTTTATCCAGTCGCCCTATATGAAAAATCCGCAGCGGATGATTGACGAAATCAACAATGTTCCCCTTCACATGGCGTTCCGTTGTGCTGGTAATGCCTACTGGCTTATTGAGCACAATATAGACATGTTTTTGTTCCGCTATAATGGGTTTGTTGTCAACGCGAACATCGTCCCCTGGTTCTACTTGACTCCCTAACTCGGCTATGATTCCATTAATTGTCACTCTTCGAGCGGCTATCCATTTGTCTGCCTCTCGTCTGGACGTTATGCCGGATTCGCTAATGTATTTATTTATTCGCACCCTATACACACCTTTGATTGTAATATTTATGTCTGGACGATATTAATGTACCAAGTTTTTATATATGAAATCAATGTATAAGGCGGTTTACTTGTGTTGACTTGGAAATAACACATCAAATGTCGTACCAACGCCTGGATCGCTTTGCACGGCAATATTGCCATTGTGTTTTTCAATAATTGTTTTCACGATGGAAAGCCCTAATCCGGAACCGCCGATGTCGCGTGAGCGTGATTTATCAATACGATAAAAAGGTTCAAATATATGCGGGAGCTCTTCATTCGGAATACCTATGCCTGTATCGGAAATGTGGATGATCGTATTATATCCGCGCAGTGAAACGGCTATTTGAACTTTGCCGCCGTGCTTATTGTATTTCACCGCGTTTTCTAGCAGATTGAACAAGGCCCTATATACAAGAGTCTGATTGCCGAATATAGAATGATTACATTCTACTACTTGTATTTGAATATTTTTTTGCCGGGTCATCGGTTCTAACTCCTGCGCAATATGTTGGAACGTGTCGGATAGAGCAATCGTATCCGCAAACTTCTCCTTTTTCTCCGAAGTCAGCTTCAATAAGTCATCCACGACATCGATCAGCCGTTGCGTGCTTAATTCCGTAATGTCCACATTTTCTTTATAGTCTTCGATAGAAGGGGATTTGTCCAATTTCAGCACTTGAATTCCCGCTTTTATGGTCGTAAGCGGTGTTTTAAGCTCGTGGGCCGCATTGGCGGCGAATCTTTTCTGTCTGGCGAAGGACTCATCCAGTCTGTTCAGCATCGTATTGAAGGAGCCGGCCAGACTGCCGATTTCATCCTTTGTCTGAATATGGTCAATGCGATGGGATAAATTATGCTCGTTGATGTTTTTAATCGTTTTGCTGAGTTGATTAACCGGCTTTAGAGCTCTGCCCGAGATTACATAGGCTGCAGCCATTCCCAGGATAATGATGATCATCATATAAATGACACTGGCATCGACAAACTGCTCTTTGGCCTCGATAGTTCTTATCTCGACTGATATATTACTCGTTTCTTCCCCATTCGCAGCTGGTCGAGTCCAGGCTTCATGGCCTAGCGTTGCGCTGGAATTCAGTGGCACCATTTTATTCATGGTGACTGCATTTTGAACGTTGGGCCGCACAAACTTGCTGTCCGCATTGTGGATGGAAGTCAAGGTTAAACAAACGGCGGTAAGAATGACAATACACCCGGTAAGCAGCGTCAACCGCATACGCAAAGATAGTTTATTTAACATCGTGCTCCCCCCGCAGAATCAGATATAAAGTATCCCTGTCCTCTTATGTTTCTAATTACATCCTTCTCTCCTGACACTTCGGCAAGCTTTTTCTTCAAAGAATAAATATGAAACTTAAGCGAATTGGAAAATAAGTCCGTGTCGCTGTCCCATGTATGTTCAATCAGCTGCTCGGCGCTGATTACACTGTTCTTGTTCATCGTGAGATACTGGAGCAGGGAGTATTCCTTTTTGGTCAACTCAACAAGCCGCTCGTTGACATACACACACTTTTGGGCCGTATCGACGCTTATAGGGCCGCAAGTCAGAACGGCATCCTGCTGTACGAAGGAGCGCCACAGCAAATTGCGGATTCTCGCTTCCAGCTCTTTAAAATCAAAGGGTTTAATCAGGTAATCATTTGCGCCAGAATCCAATCCGGTAATGCGATCTTCGATTTCGGAGCGGGCCGAAAGAATCAATATATTGATTTCTTTGTTCTCGTCCCGAATTTTTTTCAGCACCTCCATGCCGTCTATTTTAGGTATATTTAAATCCAGAACAATTAAATCATACTGATTGATTTCATGCAGCTCGATGGCTTCTTCGCCGTCCATCGCCCTGTCCACCGCATAGCCGCATTTTTTAAGTCCTTTGGCTATGATGTTCGAGAGTATGGACTCGTCCTCGACCAATAATAGCTTCATTGCGCTTTCACTCCTTGTGTGCCACGAACATGACCAAGCAGCCATGCTTACTGGCTGCTTGGCTGCTGCATCATACAGTTGCAAGAAGATGATTTTCTTGAACGAAATGGCTTATATAAGATTTATTTGTTTTCTACAATTTCTTTTTTTAGTAAAACTTGACCGTCTTTCAGTTTCAATTGCTGAGCGGCATTCTTGTCAGCGGGAGAAGTATGGTATTCAACTTTCACATCGCCTAGCGCTTCCGTTTCAATGATTTGTTGCTCAAGACTAAGATCTGCAATCGTTTGGTTCAATTTCTTTTCCGTTTTTTGATCAAGCTTCAGATTTTTAATTTTTTCGGTGATTTGTTTCTTTACTTGAATTTGTTCCTTATTGGTCAGTTGGTGAGTGGCCTTAATTGCATCCAATGATTCCATTTTAATTATTTTGGAATCTGCCTTTGCCACGGGAACCCCAGTTGCTGCAAAAGCGCTAAGCGGCAGTGCGGCCACCATTGCGGCAACCATTAATCCTGTTTTTAACATCGTAACCTTTTTCATCGTAATTCCTCCTGTAGTTAGCTTTAATTGTTTTGGTGTATGACTTGCAACTGTGACTTCAGTTTACAGGGAGGACGGTTAGATAAAGGTTAGTTTTTAAGGGTATAGAAATTATTTTTTCTTTCATTTTAACCTTATTTTATCATATTTTAAAATTACTGATAGAATAGCCGTTTACGATATGCCGCCAAGTCCTTTTCTCCACTCTCCCACTCATTCAGAAGCCGCATTACGGTATAAATGCAGTTGGAGACGATTGTTTTTGCTGACCGAGAGTGAGTGGAAGCTGGTTGGGGAGCCTTCTTGTTGAATCCGCAATAAGAAAAAAGGATTAGGTCGCGAATTTCGCGTGCCTAATCCTTTGAGTGTTTTTACGCCTGAATATAAAATATTAAATCCTGCCCGTTTTTGACAGGTTCCTGTGCGAGCGTATAGCCGTGCTTAACGACTTCTTCCGGCACGTTGCGGAAGGCCGCCGGACAGTCGGCAATGACCTGCAGCAGCTGCCCCTTCTTCATGTCGCGCAATGTTTCCAACGTATAAATAACCGGGTATGGACAAGGTTCCCCTCTAAGGTCCAACGTGAAATCAACTTCAACTGACATTTTTATAGTCCCCTTTCTTGAATCCAACGCCGAAGCGGTAGTTTTTTTGCCAGTATACCGCGATGGCATATCCGATTCCTAACAGGATCAGCGTCACCGCCAGCGCGCCGGCAGGCCCCATTATCGTGAGCAAATTGATTTTGGATCCGCTCTGTACGAGAACGTTATAGACACCGAGATGATCCCACGCATAGGCGAGGGCCGTGGCACCGATGATGTTGCCGATAAACACGGGTAAAAAGACGATTTGCCCTTCCATCAGCCGGTACATCATGCCTGTCTCGCAGCCGCCGGCCAGTACGATGCCGATGCCGAACAGCACGCCGCCGACAAATGTGCTCGGCGCGGCGATTTTGGTAATCGGCTCCAAGCCGTAAATCAAGATGATAAGCAGTGTCGCCACGGAACTAATGGCCATGCCGACCGTGATTGCTTTCGTCATGGTGGCCCGGCCGCTAATCCACAGATCGCGGAACGCAGATGTAAAGCAAATTTGCCCTCTTTCAATCAAAATGCCGAACGCGGCCCCGAATAGAGCAGCTACTCCCAACATCGTGCGGCCCGAGATGAAAAAGTAAACGATAAGGCCCGTATACAATAACGCAATGACGGCACCTGCAATGGGTTGAATCTTTCTTGTTTTGGCAGCGCTTTGCGCCATATTGCCTTTTTGCAGGACAGGCTTGCCCTTCCACCATCTTGTATTTACGATTTTAACACCCGCATAAGTACCGATTGCGGTGGCGATCATAAATATCCAAGAATGAAATGAAAATTGAGGCACGCCAGTGAAAAAGGCAGCCAGATTGCAGCCTAGAGCCAAACGGGCGCCAACACCCGCGATGAATCCGCCAATCAGCCCTTGCAGCAAGCGGCGCTTTTGTTTCGGAACTCTTATTTTGAAATTATTGCTGATCAAAATCATAATCAAGGCGCCAATGAACATGCCCCAGACGATCCAGCCGTCTGTTCTGCTGAATGTAGTCCCGTCCATATGAATCAAACCGTAATAGTCCCAATCTGAAATATCCACGCCGAAATGCTGTAAAACATGACCTCCCAGACGAGTGAATTCGCCGGTTACGGCCCATACGGTTCCGGTAATTCCGAAATATAGAGCACTCAGAACGCCTGCAATCCCCATCGCGGCATAGGGGCTCCAATAATTGGTGAACAGTTTCCCTAACATGTGTTTCATTTTTCTTACCCCTTCAATCCTTCAAAATGCATTCCTTGATCGGTTTGTATGCGGCAGAACACTCCTTATATATACGTAAGTGAAAATGCCATCCTCCATTTTACTACAATCAGCATGTGTGTGGGGGAATTCTCTTAAAAGGACTTAACTCTCGACTTTAGAGGACAAGGGGAGAGAGCGAGCGGTTGAATAAATCACGATGTAACCTTTTTCGATAATTCGGGATCTAATGTATGAAACTATGAACTGAAGGGAGATTCATACGGATGGTTGCACAGAAAGGGGACTATGCACCAAACCGAAATCATTGACGGTCAAACCGTATATCATGAGAACGGTGGAGAATAATAAACGCGAAAAAGAGTATATCCCCGAACTTGAGTTTACGATACCGGTGCCGTAATGTTATAGGATAGCGAAAGGGGTGCGGTGATGACCTTGGAAGAAGTGATGAGCAAGCTTGAAGCGTTGGGTTCGGAGCAGACCAAGCGGACTTTTATCCGTCACGGAGCGACAGAGCCCCTATACGGTGTGAAGATTGGCGACCTGAAAAAGCTGGTTAAAGATGTGAAGAAGGACCAGAATCTTGTACGGGCTCTATACGACACCGGAAATAGCGATGCCATGTATTTGGCAGGTCTGTCCGTCAATCCGAGAACGATGACGAAAGAAACGCTTCAAGACTGGGCGAACAAGGCGAACTGGTCGATGCACACAGAAACTACGGTAGCCGGAGTAGCCGCAGAGAGCCCTTTTGCTCTGGAGCTGGCAAGGGAATGGATGGATTCAAGCGATGAGCTGATTGCCACCTGCGGCTGGAGCACATACGGCAACTACATATCAATCACCCCGGACGAACAATTGGATATCGATGAAATACGCCGTCTGCTGCGCCAAATCGAGACAACGATTCATACAGAAAGAAACCGTGTGCGCTATAAAATGAATGCTTTTGTTATTGCAACAGGCGCATATATTCGTGCTTTGCATGATGAGGCGATACGAGTCGCCGATGCAATCGGGAAGGTGCATGTCAACGTGGGGCCTACCGCATGTAAAGTGCCCGAGGCGAGAGCCTACATCGAAAAGATTGATGCACGCGGGAAGATCGGCGTGAAGAAAAAGACCTGTATTTGTTAAGGAGCCAAGCTCTATCCAAGACGAGTCTGTTTCCCTATTTGGGACGAAGCAGAACAAAAGGCACTCCTTCTAGGAATGCCTCATTTTCAAAAGCAATTCTGTTCGTACCGCCCCTGTATATTAATCCACAATTGAAATGATATATTCTCCGCGATTTTCCCCGGGTATAATAACCCCTAAATCTTTGAGTTTCGATATATTTTTGGCAATGCTTGATGGTGAAGCATCCAATGTCTCATCAAACAGTTGTCTGTGGAATATCTCGCCGTCTTCCATTCTGGCTATTAACTCAAACATCGTTTTTGCATGGCCTTTACCAAGCAGCTCTCTAATATACTTAATTCTATCGTAACGTTGCAGTTCTTTTAGCACCTTAGTAAGCGATGCAATGACACACTCGAGATAGAACACGATGAATGGTTTTAGGTCTCCTTGAGTAGCAGTCATAAGTGTATCATAGTAATCCTCTATTCTTTTATCAAAGTATTCTTCTACACTGAAGGCATCCTTGATCGTGGATAGGTCATCATGAATTAAGCCAACCAATGTAGAAAATGCTCTAGCTGTTCCTCCGTTTCCATCTGGAAAGGGATGGACATACCCTATTAAATGGTGGGTAATTCCGGAAATAATAAGAGGATGCACCTTTTTTTCAGAAACTACGTTGGTCTCGTAGGGATTCGACAATCCGGTCACACTCGTAAAGAGCCAAGAGAAATATGCCCGCATAAGAAGGGAAATTTCATTACATGCTGGAGGTTGATAACTAACTTGCCCGTCACTATCTTGAAGAGCAACAGGAATATTCCTGTATCCATCAGGATAGCCAGTTAAGTTTTGCACGAGTGTCTGTTGAATTTTCTTGAGTACAGGTTCATCCATATCTGAAAAATCTTTGTTGGGGTCTAAACTATAAATATATTCAGAAGTTTCAAATACGTTTTTCACTTCCAGTTGGGCCTTTTGTTTTATGGTTAGCGGATTCTTTTTATAGCTTTGATAAACTTGTTCGACCTCTTTGAACTCCAACTTATTTTGTTCTATTTTTGTTGTAAAGTGTGCTGTTCTGACTAAAGAATTTCGTAAAATGGTGGGCTTTAAAGGATGGCTTTTTAAGCCAAGCCTGGCTAGTGCGCCAATATTTCTCTCCGCCTCTAATATTAGCTGTTGTATATCGTAATCAAAGAGATTTAGATTAGGACGAAAGACCATTTTATCTTCCTCATATATAAAGTGCTCATAAGAAAAACTATAAGTCATTTTTACACCGCCTATTACACTTAAAAGTTCAGTAGAATCAAGGGTTGCCATTACATTTTATTATATTGAATTACACTTATTATGTACATAAAATAATACTATTAAACCAACTATATGGACATATGACAAAAAGACATTTATAATCATTTAAATGCAATATATATTTGACATTTAGAATCGTTTATTATACATTATTAGCAGAGTTACTGAGGGATTCATACTGAGGAGTGGATGGAAAATGAAATGGTTGCAAGGCAAGAATAGGCTGGTGGATGAAAGAATAGTAAATATGCGCAACAAAATTTATAAAGAAGCCTACGTATTCGTAGTGCTCATATGTTGTCTGTCCGTAATCGTGAAGCACATCCTTTATGGGCCAAACATAGGTGCTGTCGCAACCGAAATCATCGTTCTATTGTCCTCGTCACTGTACTACGGAATTAGATCGGCGTTCTTGGGTCTGTATTCAGACGAAGTGGAGATGCATGATCGAACGAGCAAGCTGCCATTCAGCTTGAAAAATGTTCTTATCGGTCTAGGATTCGGCTTGGCACTAGCTTTGTTCTTTGGCATACGAAGCGCAGTCGCTTATGGAGATGGCGGTTCGCAATCTTGGTGGTATTTCACGATCGTGTTTTTCGCCTCGTTGATGATATATATCCCGCTTTTCGTCGGCATTATGGCACTTGGGCATGCATTGGCCAATAAGGCCAGTAAAGCGGCAGCCGCAGAAGATTTAGATGAATAAGAGAAACGGATAGAGGCGGGTGAGGTGATTCGGGGATGAAAAATATGAGATTAAAGCTGGCTAGGGTGGAAAAAGACTTGTCGCAGGAAGAACTGGCCCAGCTTGTGGGAGTGTCGAGACAGACTATAGGATTAATCGAGCTTGGCAAATATAATCCCAGCTTGAGCTTATGCGTTGCGATTTGCAAGGCGCTATCGAAGACGTTGAATGATTTGTTTTGGGAGGAATAAGCGGGGGGGTTCATGAATTTGAACATGGAGCGGAAGATATAATTAAGGCCATCCTATGAAGGGATGGCCTGTTCTGATCACGCCGTAAATATGAGTGAGCTCTATACTTGCGATAAGGATGGGACTGCATCAAGAGCATACAACTCGCGGTAGCGCGCACTTTGCTCCATCAGCTGCGCATGTGAACCGGACATAGCAACTCCACCGTTTTCCAGGAAGATTACTTCGTCCATCTGCTCCACACCGGCTAAATGGTGTGTAATCCAAAGTAGCGTCTTGCCTTGAACGGCTTGAAACACGGTCGATAACAGCGCGTTCTCTGTCCGCGGATCCAAGCCGACCGTCGGTTCATCCAGCACGATGATCGGATTGTCCTGCAGCAGGATGCGCGCGAGAGCTATGCGCTGGCGCTCCCCGCCGGAGAAGCGTTGTCCCATCTCATGGGTCCGTGTATGGTAGCCGTCTGGCAGAGAGGCGATTAATGGATGCAGCTGGGCCTGTGCAGCCGCAGCCTGAACCTGCTGCTCTGAGGCGTCAGGACGCCCCAGACGGATATTGTTGGCCACCGTCGTGTCGAACAAGTGCGGATTCTGATTCAGCACGGAGACCACCTGCGTTAGGTGATGTTCCAGCTCATGAATCTCCGTTCCGTTCGCTGTGATTGTGCCCTGCTCAGGCTGTATGGCTCCTTGGATCAACTTCAGCAGAGTCGACTTTCCTGCGCCGCTGCGGCCGATTATAGCGACCTTTTTCCCTGAGGGAATATCAAGCGAGATGTCTTGCAAGATCCGGTCCTCACTACCCGGATAACGAAAGGACACATGATTGAGCCGCAGGTGAACCTGCCGCCAAGCTGTCGCCACACTCTGTGTCTGCCGATCCGTTATGTCTGCAAGCCCGCTCTCGGATTCGGGATCGTTCCCGACTTCCGCAATGCGCCGCAGCGAGTCTTGATACTTCGGTATTTTCTCTACAGCCTCCGACATTGGAGCGAAAGCGTTCATGATCGTTAGCGAAGACAACACAAACGCTGCAATGACCGTTACGGAAAAGTGTTCCGCCGCCGACTGGTGTCCGGTCCATATGATCATCGATACGACGGCTGCGCCTGTCACGCACTGAATGATCAACTCTCGCCATCTCGCCCAGGCATGCACACGTCGTTCCACCTGCGTGAGCTCATTTTCGCTCGTTTCATACGCTTGGATAAATTCAGCCTTTCTCCCGCTCACTAGCCAATCGTTAATGCCGAGCACCGCGTCGGTCAGCTTGCGGTATAGACGGTTGCGTCCACGAGTTAAGCGAACGTGCTTCTTGCGAGTCACGGACAGGGAGACGAGGGGAAGCGCAAACAGGAGCACCGCAGCGTATAGCGCCATAAATATAGCGAACTGCCAATGAAACATGCCTAATGTCAGAATGAACAAGCCATACATAACCATAGAGACGATGCTTGGAAATATCGTGCGCAAGTATACGTCCTGCAGATGTTCGATATCGTCGGACAGCACGCCGAGAATGTCGCCAGTCCGGTAGCGTGAACGAATGAACAGCGCTTGCGGCTCTAATATGTGATATAGGCGCACTCGCATGGCCGAGAGAATCCGCAGCACGGTATCATGTCCGATAAGCCGCTCCAAGTAACGAAAGACCGCTTGACCGATGCTGATGGCACGTACGGCTACGATCGGAACAAAGAGCAGCAAAATATTTTCGGGGCGCAGGGCCGCTTTTGAAATTAAATAACCGGAGATGAACAAAAGCAGCGCAGCGGATAAGACGCCTAGGGTGCCTAACGCGGCGGCAAGCGTTAACCGCCAACGATGCTGCCGTAAATAAGGGCGAAGCCATCCCTCTTTTCTCATCGTATCCCCTCCTTCTGCGACCGAATCAGTTCATAATAGATGCCCTTCTGCCGGATAAGGGATTCATGGGTACCAATCTCAGCTACCCGTCCTTGATCGAGAACGATAATTTGATCCATGTGCAGCATCCAATGCAGCCGATGCGTAGCCAGGAAGACCAGCTTGTCTTCAAATAACCGGAGCATCGTCTGCTTCAGCTCATATTCGGTTTCGATATCCAGATGGGCCGTAGGTTCATCTAATAAGACGACAGGACGGTCGCTCAAGAAAGCGCGGGCAAGGGCAACACGCTGTTCCTGCCCCCCGCTGAGGGTACGGCCCCCGTTGCCTATTGTTTCTTCATACTGATGGGGCAGTGAGGCTGCCAGCTCTGCAAGACCTGCCGCAGCTGCAGCTCGTGTGACCGCATCCATGCTGGCATCTGGCACGTAGAATCGGATGTTTTCCGCCAAGGTGTCGTTAAAAATATACGGATGCTGAGGAATGTAGGTCGTCTGCTTATGCCATTGCTCCATCACGAGCGATCGGAGTTCAGGCTCATTCCAATGAATTCGGCCATTGGATGGGTGCAGAAACCCTCCCAGCACATCGATTAAGGTGGATTTGCCGGCGCCGCTTTCGCCTACGATTCCGACCTTCATGGTGCCTTTAATCTCAAAGGATACATCATGCAGCGAATAGACAGCTGCTGGCCTGTGCTTAACATCAACACCGTGCAAAGACAGGCTGCTATCCGGTCCCCAGGACGATGAACGGTCCAGTTCAGTCGCAGCTTGTACCGTATCGTAATCCAGTATCGCTTGAATGTTGTCCGCAGCAGTCCTTCCGTTCAGCGTCGCATGGTAATCCGAGCCGACTTCACGTACGGGCAGAAAGTACTCCGGCGCCAAGATAAGCACAGTCAGGGCCGGAGCTAACGCCATGCTTCCTTCCACGAGCCGCAAGCCGAGTCCCACCGCCACACAGGCGACGGATAAGCTGGTGAAAAAGTCGAGCGCAAAGCTCGATAGAAAAGCTACGCGCAGGGTGCGGACCGTCGCCGAGCGGTACTGGTCGCTGACGCGGGTGATCGAGGCTTGATGCCGTCGGCTGTGTCCTAGAAATTTCAGGGTCTCCAGCCCGCGCAGCGTGTCCACAAAATGATTCGATAATATACGGTACGAGTCCCACTGCTTATCCATCTGTTTCTGGGCGGCAAGGCCTAACAGAATCATGAAAATAATAATAATCGGTACGGTCACAACCAGAATGACGCCCGAGATGGCATCTTGGAAAAAAACATACCCAGCGATAACGAGCGGCAACACAGCGGTGCTCACCATGCGTGGCGGATAAAGCTCCAAAAAGATGCGCAGCTGAGCGATCCCTTCAAGTGCCAAGGTGACCAGCTTGCCCGTTCCTTCGGATCTGGCAAATCTCGGACCCAGCTCGAACAGCTTATCCAGCAACCGCCTTCTCGTCTCGGCGCCAGTCTTCTCTGCAAAACGGTAAGACACCTTTTGCCGCACCCATGTGAGTACGCCTCGACTGAGAAAGGCGAGCAAGAAGCAAGCAAGGTCCAGATACAAATCCTCCACAGGCGTCCCGTGAAATAAATCAGAAATAATATGGGCCAACAAGGTTGCCTGGAGCAGAATACATATACTTTGCAATAATGAAATGCAGCTTAGCGTTACATAGAGCGCTTGTATCCCTTTGTATTGAGGCATTCTGCTTTTCTTCATCAATACTCCAGATGTTCTTTATCGTCAATTCGTTTGCGGAACACATAATAGCTCCAAATTTGATAGCCCAATACGAACGGGAGAATCGTCAATGAAATATACGTCATCACTTTTAACGAATACGCTCCGGAAGCTGCATTGTAAATCGTCAAGTGAAAGTCGGGACTGATCGAGCTGACCATCACCCGCGGGAACAAACCGATGAACATGCTGACAACGGACAGAATGATGACCGCGCCCGTCATGGCAAACGCCCAACCGTCGCGTTTTTTCTTGATAAATAGGCCTGCCAGGACAAGCGCTGCGCCTGCGAGAACCGGCAATGCGATCCATTGCGCCCCATGTACGGTGTAAATGTCGGTGCTGAAATAGGTCATTACCGCAAATATGAGCAGGACGGCCGCAACGGCAGGACCTATGTCACGGGCAGCCTTCCGTGCCCGATCCCGCAGATCGCCGTTGGTGCGCAGCGTGATAAACACGAGGCCGTGCAGGATGCATAGCAGAACGACGGCCACTCCCCCGGCGAGAGCGTAGCCGTTCAGCAGGTCGAATACGCTGCCGATCATCTCTTTATGGCTGTCAATCGGTACGCCGCGGATGAGATTCGCGAACACGACTCCGAACAAGAAAGGCGGAAGCAGGCTTCCAATGAAAATGGCGGCATCCCATGTCTTTTTCCAGATTCCGTGATCCATCTTCCCTCTGAATTCAAAGGCAACGCCGCGAGCGATAAGCGCTAGCAGCAGCACGACAAACGGAATGTAAAAGCCGCTGAATAAGGTGGCGTACCATTCCGGAAAAGCGGCGAACATAGCGCCGCCAGCCGTAATGAGCCATACTTCGTTCGCATCCCAATAAGGGCCGATTGTATTGATGAGGATACGGCGCTCTTGGTCGCTCTTGCCTAGAAACCGCGATACGATACCTACACCGAAATCAAAGCCTTCAAGGAAGAAAAAACCGACAAATAGAACAGAAACGAGAATAAACCATAACTCATTTAGCGAGAGCATGTGCTTCCTCCTTATCAAACGGATCGTGCGAAATGGAATCTTCAACCTCTTCCTGCTCCGCGTCTTTGCGAATCACTTTCACGAACAGACATGCATCGATAATGGCCAGAATCGCATAAATGCTCGTAAAGGCAATAATCGAGAAGAGCAACTCACCTGCGGATACCGTAGGCGAAATGGCATCTTCGGTCCGCATCACTCCGAATACGACCCAAGGCTGGCGTCCCATCTCGGCCATCAGCCACCCCGCCGAATTGGCCAGAAACGGGAATGCAATCGCGCCTACCATCAGCTTCAAAAACCACGGCCGTTGTTCAAGCTTCCGTGTGCGGGCCAGCACGATGCCGTAGATGCCAAGCAAACACATGAGGCCGCCGGCTATAACCATGGTGCGGAAGCTCCAGAAGGTCATTTTTACCGAGGGAATGTAGTCACCCGGCCCGTATTTTTGTTCGTACTGCGCCTGAATCTGGTTCATGCCGTCTAGACTGCCGCTGAACTTGTTAAACGATAAAATGCTCAGCATATAGGGAATTTTGATTTCGGAAGAATTTTCTTTTTTCACCGTATCGATATTGGCATAGAGGGTGAACGGCGCAGGATCCTCGCTCGTGTTCCACAATGCTTCAGCCGCAGCCATCTTCATTGGCTGCGATGTAAGGAGGTGCTGACCTTGCTGATGTCCGATAATCGCAACGAGCAGAGCGGATATCATGGCGACCGTAATCGATACATGGAACGATTTTTTGAACATTTCGAGATTTTGCCGCTTCAGCAGCTTCCATGCGCTGACGCCAGCCATAAAGAACGCACCGGTAGCGAAGGCGGCAAATAAGGTGTGCGGAAATTGCAGCCACAGCTGCGGATTGGTGATAATCGCAAAGAAATCGCTCATTTCCGCCCTTCCGTTCTGGAATACATAGCCGACTGGCGCATGCATGAAGGAATTGGCCGTCAGTATCCAAAAGGCTGACAAGACGGTACCTATCGATACAAGCCAAATGCATGCGAGGTGAACGCGCTTCGATAAGCGGTCCCAGCCGAACACCCACAAGCCAATGAACGTGGACTCCATAAAAAAGGCAAGCAAGCCTTCAATCGCCAGCGAAGGTCCGAATACGTCCCCGACGAAGCGGGAATAGTTCGACCAGTTCATGCCGAACTGGAACTCCTGCAAGATGCCGGTTACGACACCGACTGCAAAATTGATCAGGAACAATTTACTCCAAAATTTAGCGGTTTGTTTATATATTTCTTTGCCTTTCACAACGTAGAGCGTCTCCAATATCGCGATTAAGAACGCCAGCCCAATCGTCATCGGAACGAAGATGTAATGGAATAGCGTAGTGGACGCAAATTGAATGCGCGCGAGAATAACCTGATCCATAATGGCCTCCTTTAGCTGAATGCTGTTCTGTGTGTTTTTAAGGCCCTTCGGCGCCTCATTACGTGAATGGGTTCACGTAATGGTGTGAATGACGATGCGCCGCTTGTACATGATATGAACGTCACTATACGTAACCTTAACCGTCATTTTTCATTACATTGCCTAGGCGCAGCTCGGTTCGGCACTGCCGTTAAACCGAATTTTTACACAGCGAATCGCTTCAGCATTATCATAGAGCAGAGTGGATGCCGTGTCGCCATCCATTTATGTAGAGGTCAATCATCCATGTTCAACACACTGACACATAGTTGACAAGGTTTCGATGAAATCGGCCTGCGCCGACTAATTTAGTGAGATGTTATACTTAAGTCGTGTGATAAAAATCACAGACTAAGTAAATTAAGAGGTGGATTTCTATGTGGCAACCGGATCGTTCTAGCAAACAAGCGCTATATCAGCAGATTGCCGCATATATGGAGCGCAGAATTTTTTATGGGGAGTTTCCGCCCGGCAGCATTCTCCCTTCGGAGCGTAAATTCGCCGAACAAATAAACGTAAATCGGAGTACCGTCGTTCAAGCCTATGAAGAATTGCGAGCATCGGGAATTATCGAAAGCATGGTAGGAAGCGGTACGCGGGTAAGCAAATATAAATGGGGGGCTCCCAAGCAAACACCGGATTGGCTTCAGTATTTAGAAGGCGGCACCGTCGTACAGCCGAACCAATCCTTCTTGCGGACCATCCGGGAAGAACTCGATACGGGACGTCTGCTCATCGACTTCGCAAGCGGCGAGCTGTCTCCCGACTTATCTCCCAATGAAGCCATTCGGCTGCTCTTGAGCGAGCATTCATTACATGAGGATCTGGGCTATGACAATCCGCAAGGCTATGTTCCGCTGCGGCAAGCGCTGGTCTCTTATTTGCAGCAGTATCGCGGCATCCGGGCAACGGAATCCTCGATCCTTATCACCTCGGGATCTCATCAGTCACTGTATTTGATTACCCAGCGGTTGTTAAGCCCGGGCGATGCTGTGGCGATCGAAGATCCGTCCTATTACTATTCATTGCCTATGTTTCATTCGGCAGGCCTTCGCTTGTTCCGTCTACCCGTTGACGAAAAGGGTGTCTGTCCCGAGGGAATTCTATCGTTGTACCGGGAACATAACATACGCATGATCTTTGTGAATCCGAATTACCATAATCCGACCGGCCGCGTGCTTGATCCGTCACGCCGGGAGAGGCTGCTCGATGTGTGCGGGCATTTGGGAATTCCCGTAGTGGAGGATGATCCGTTCAGCTTGACTTCATTCGCGGGCAATCCGCCGCCATCGCTCAAGTCGATTGATGTCAACAGCACCGTGCTCTATATCGGTTCACTCTCCAAAACAGTGGCGTCGGGCTTGCGCATCGGTTGGATGGTCGCCCCGCAATCGGTTGTGAACCGGCTTACGGACGAGAGACAGCAGATGGATTTCGGACTTAGCGTGCTGCCGCAGCGCATTGCTGCGCAATTATTGTCCTCGGACCATTTTGACCGGCATTTGCAACGGCTGCGGCAGGAGCTGTCGCATAAGCGGAATCTGCTCATTGATGCCTTGCAGCGCGAGCTGCCTGGTGAGGTATCCTATACGCTGCCGCAAGGCGGGCTGCATCTGTGGTGCAAAATAAAGCGGCCCGTCGACGATGGCAGACTGCTGGAGGAAGGCATGAAGCGGGGGGTCGTCTTTGTTCCGGGAAGCGTGTACGGTTCGGAATCGGGCTATGTTCGCTTTACATATGCGCGGCCGCAGCCTGATGAGATCGGCCCGGGCATATCCAAATTCGCGCAAGCGTTGCGCGCTGCAGTTAAATGAATCGCTTGGAAGCCTATGGGTTCATACGACTCCATAGGCTTTTTTTGTACGCTGCCTCATCAAGCATCCACAAGCACTCCGGGACGATGAATTCGGTTGCAGCGATCATTCTGGCAGGGAATCGCTCCCTCTTGGCCTCTCGCCTCATATGTAGAGAAAAAGCAGGGCGAAAGGCTGCTTCGTATCCTCCGTGTCTCATTTCATTGGATTTTATGTAGTAGAAACATCTTGTAAATCCCTTTGCAGCAGGTTTCATTGGAATTCATCCAATGGTTTGGACTCGTTTCGCCGCAGTCGCTGAAAAACAGCCAAATCCACTGTACTAAATACAGTCAACATGCCACTTGGCCGCTCAATCTGTACATTCCACTGTACATTATCCAATGGGAACTCACACTGACTACGGAAAACAATGAAGTTCAACTTATGTGCTATGCCTCAAAGCGTCAGGTAATGGACACACAAAAGGCAATCTCGTTTGACCAGGTTGAATATGGGCATGTTTTCACTAAAGCAGAAGTATGGGGATTCCGGCAGTTGTAGGCTGCGGCAACGCCACAACAAGGCTGAAAACGGGAGATAGGGTCATTGTAGATGGCGGACATGGGATCGTGCAGTTATTGGAGCAGTAATGCCCCCTGTCACAACGGCTTGGGCGGCTTGGGCGTCCCCTCGTATTTGACGACAGGCCATTTCTGTTTGCGCAGCGCCTGCATCAGTTCGGGGCTGGCATGGAGGTGATCACGCACGAGTTCGTGAGGGGTGAGCGCCATCCACTGATTCAGCGATACATCGGCGAAGCGGTCGCTCTGGAACATCTCCAGAAACCACAGGCTTTGATTGCCAGTGTTCTGGATGTAGTGACCGAAGGCGAACGGCACATATCCGACATCGCCAGCCCTGAAGTCAAATGTCCGGGCTTCACCCTCCGCTGCGAAAGCCGTCATGCGTGCAGTGCCGGTGAGGTAGTATTGCCACTCGTCGTTGTTCGGATGCCAGTGCATTTCCCGCATGCCCCCGGGCAGAACCTCGACCAACGCTGCCGCGATGCGGGTCGAAATCGGAAAGTTGGTCGAATCAACAATACGTACCGATCCGCCAGGTGTCTTGATCGGAGTCTGGGCGAGCATGCGGTAAGTCAAGGATAGCGGCACCGTTCCATAAGGATCCGGCACTTTCTGGCTATCTAGCGAGCCGGGCACGGTGGATTGGAAAATGTACCGCTGTTCCGTCGGGATCCCGTCAAAGGCGCTTTCGGGTACGCCAAAATTAGATGCCAGCACGTCCTTAGGCGTATGCGCGAACCAATCGGTGATGGAGAACGTGTCGATATCCGAGAAGCTGCCGTCGTCGAATACGAGCAGAAATTCGCAGCCTTCCTCCAATCCTTGAATCGAGTGCGGAATTCCCGGAGGGAAATACCACAGGTCGCCCGGGCCGACATCGGCAATGAAGTTCCGCCCGTTCTGATCGACCGCGGTGATGCGTGCCCGGCCCAGCAGCATGTACGCCCACTCCGCTTGCTTGTGCCAATGCAGCTCTCGCACGCCGCCCGGCGTCAGCCGCATGTTCACCCCTGCAAGGGTCGTTGCGATCGGAAGCTCCCTGACCGTCACTTCCCGCGACCAGCCGCCATAATTCAACTGCATGTGGGTATCGGAGAACGAGAACTTCAAGTTAGGGACCGTTCCGGCATCGGTGGCCGGCGGCACCAGCAGATCGGGATTCTCCAAATCACGCATGACATCGCGCGGGCCGAGATCGGTTGCGCCTGCCCCGTCTTTCCTGATGGGCTGCGGCACATTTGCATATGCAGGTTGCTGCGGAGGGAGATAATCCATGATGAAACACGCTCCTTTGTCGTAATGTGAGGATCGATACTTCATTTTAGTAATATGACGCGTTCAGCGGGAGTATGTTGGGTGCGCCCATCATAACGGCGGCTCGAATCCTAAGATAGCGGCCTTAAACTAAAGGGATTGATTTATTATAAATAGTACTGTATAGTTCTAGTTATGAATCGAAAAAGAAACCAACCATCCAATCGCGATCAGGTCATCCAGACGGCAGCGCAGATGTTTCTGATGGGCGGATATGCTTATACAAGCATGGATGATGTGATGCGGGAAAGCCGTGTGTCGAAATCGAATATTTATTATCACTTCAAGAGCAAGGAGGAGTTGCTGCTGGCCGTCGTCGAATTTTGGGCCGATAGGTATGAAGCCCAGTTATTCGCCTCGCTCGGCCAAAACGACCTTACGGTGGAGGAGCGCATCCTGGCCTTCATGGAATCGCTGGCCGCAGGCTTTACGGAACGGAACCACCAAGGGGGGTGCCCGTTCGTATCGTTATATTTGCAATGTTCGGAGCAGGCCGAGGCCGTTAGAGAGAGAATATTCCGTTTCTTTACCGAGCTGCATCCGCTTCTGACGAAGCTGTTCGAACAAGGAGTCAAGAAGCAAGAGTTCCGGGAAGGCATCGGGGCCGATGAGGCGGCTTCGCTGTTCATAGCGGCGCTGGAAGGTTCGCTTGTATTGGCCGAAACAACCCGCGATGCCGGGGTCATCAAACGGACGGCTGTTCATTTTTGTAGAATGCTTCATTAAATGAAGCTTCTTTTTTATTCATAAATAGAACTACGTAGTTCTAAATTGTGTGGAGGAATCGAGATGAGTGTTCTGTTTATCACCGGAGGAACCGGGTTTATAGGCAAGGAAGTTGTCAAACAACTCGCAGAAGGCAGGGAGCGGCTGTTGCTCCTGGTTCGTTCGACGGAGAAGGCTTCTGCCATGCTGCAACGCATGGGATTGGGCGAAGACACGCGTATCACGCTGCTGCAAGGAGACTTGTCCGAACCTGGACTTGGATTGCGTTCGGACGATCGCGAACTTGCGTGTATGGCCGACGTGATCATTCATGCGGGAGGAACAATGAGCATTACGCTCGATCCGGCGGCAGCGAAGCAGACCTTTCTCGAAGGCGCCCGCCATGTGGCGGAGCTGGCAGCAGATATACAGCGAACGAAGGGGTTGCGCCATTTTATCCATATCGTCGGGTACATGAGTCCCTTTCATGATGGCAACGTCGATATGGAGACGGATGTTTTCCAATGGGATGGGTTTATGAAAAAGGAAGGCCCATACGAACGAATGAAGTTTTTGTCCGATCTGTACATACGTCAACAAGCAAAGGTGCATGAGTATCCGTTATCCGTCGTGAACCCGTGCACGCTCGTGGGAGCCAAGCCCGCAGGGACGACGGAACAGACGGGGGGACTAGGCATTCTCGTCGAGGCGTTGCGGCGGAAGATGATGCCGGTCATCCCCGGGGGAACATCGCACTGGCTGCCGATCGTTGCCAATGACGATCTGGCCCGCATCATCGCTTATCTGGCGCGCGATGCAGCACCGGGCGGATGCACTTACAACATTCTCGGCGAGAAGGGAAGGGAGCCGAGAATGCGGGAGCTGCTGACCTTAATCGCCCGGGAATTAAGAGTGCCTGCTCCCCGGCTGTCCGTGCCAGTGTCATTGCTGCGAACCGCGATGAAGGCTGGGGGCAGTCGCCTGACCGGTATTCCCGCCGAGTCTCTATCCTTTATAACCGACCGCTCCTTCCGCACCGTGGAGACGAACGAGCTTCTCGAACGCATGGGGGAGGCTCCTTTAAATACAAGCGACATCCTGCCAATGGCGATTGCCGATCTGGATTATCGCCTGACCTATCCGAACCGTAAGGAACCGGAAGGCTATGTGAAGGAGCGGAAAGGGGACCTGGCCGTGCTCGTAAAGGAGGGAAGTGGAATACCGTGGGTGTTGGTGCACGGCATGTTGAGCGGAGCAGATGATTTGGTTCCCCTTGCCGGACAATTGCATGAGCGGACCGGTAATCCGGTATGGATCGTGGATTTGCCCGGATTCGGCAGATCTCCGTCGCTGCGGCAGGGGGATGCACTGCAAGGCAATGTCGAAGCCCTGTGCCGCGCGATAGCGGATCACCCCGGTCCTATTCGCCTTGCAGGGCATTCATTCGGCGCCGTTCTGGCCACCAAGGCAGCCGCCGCATTACAGGATAAGGTGCAGCATCTGTACTTGCTGCAGCCGGTTCTCCATTCGCCCCGCAACCGCATGCGCCGATGGCATAGCACATCCATCGAATGGTCGCGCTTCCTGCTGCAACGTCTTAACACTGCTTCTTTAACAAGAATGCTGCTGCGGGAGGAAGGAGCAATGGAACGTAGCGAGCTGCCGGATGGATATGTCGAAGCGGTCATCCAAGGCCTCTCTTCTCCGCGCATCGCGGCAGCGAATGCAGCCATGCTGCATATGGTGCATCATCATCTGCCAGCCTTGTCGCCAACCGCTCTGCCCAGCGTGCCCACAACGATTCTTTGGGGAGCGAAGGACAAGGTGTACACGATTACGGAGCCTTTCCGTCTAGATCCTCGTGTGAAAGCAGTTCCGTTCGGGCATCAATTTCCCGTCTTTCAATCGCAGGAAACGGCACAGCTGCTAATTGAGCTGGGCAGCTCAACAGAATGAAGCCCCCGTGAGCGCCATTTACGTCTGTGCTATCATGGAAGCAGCAGAAAGATGCTCTTACAAAATACGAGGTGTCGCCATGAACAAGACAATCGGCATGTTCGCCCATGTAGACGCGGGTAAAACGACTTTGGCCGAACAGCTGCTATATCATACCCGAAGCATTCGGAATCGGGGGCGGGTCGATGACAAGGACGCTTTCCTGGATGGCCATGATATTGAGAAGGAACGAGGTATCACGATCTTTGCGGATCAAGCCGTGATGACCTATAAGGATAATACGTATACCTTGATCGACACACCAGGGCACGTCGACTTTTCCTCCGAAATGGAGCGGGCCGTTCAAGTGATGGACTATGCCATCGTTGTCGTCAGTGCGGTCGAAGGCGTGCAAGGCCATACGGAGACCATCTGGCAGCTGCTAAGCAAGCATAGGGTGCCGACGTTCTTCTTTATTAATAAAACAGATCGGGTCGGGGCAGATGTGCAGCGGGTGTACGGGGACATCCGCTTGAACCTGACCCCGGATGTGTGTGATGTGACGTCGAATGATGAGGCAGGCCGCATGAGCGAGGAACTGATCGCTTTCATTGCCGAACGGGATGATCGCCTGCTTGAGCTCTATATGGAAGAGGCTTATGACCATGAAGTCTGGCTGCATGCGATGAAGGCGATGATGAAGGAACATAGGCTGTTTCCTTGCGCATACGGTTCTGCTTTGCAGGATATCGGCATTGTGGAATTTCTGGAACAGCTGGACACTTGGACGTTGACTGAATACTCGAACCAAGGCGCATTTGCAGGCCGGGTCTATAAAGTCCGCCACGACGAGAACGGGACCCGAATCACCTATATAAAAGCGTTAAACGGAGCGCTCCATGTAAGGGATGAGATTAGCTACGGCCTGGGAGCGGATAGGGCAACCGAGAAAGTGACGTCCATTCGAGTGTACAACGGCCATAAGCATCAAAATGTGGATCGTGTGGAGGCAGGACAACTGTTTGCAGTAACTGGGGTATCGGCAGCTTCAACGGGTGACGGTCTGGGCGCTCTCCAGGAACAGGCGGTGTACGACATCGTTCCTACCTTAACGTCGAAAGTCATCTATCCCCCTTCCCTTCATGCAAAAGAGGCGCTAAGATGCTTTCGCCTCTTGGATGTCGAAGACCCTTCGCTTCATGTCATATGGGATGAGTATGTGCAGGAAATTCATATCCATGTGATGGGCGTCATTCAGCTCGAGGTGCTCGAGCAAGTGGTCAAGGAGCGATTTCAGATGGACGTGACGTTTGGGCCTCCTGAAATTTTATACAAAGAAACGGTCGGATCCACAGTTACCGGCTGCGGTCATTTCGAACCGTTGGGACACTATGCCGAAGTTCATGTGAAGCTGGAGCCAGCCGCACGGAACAGCGGGATCACGTTCACAAATGCATGCCATCCTGACGTGTTGACGGTTAATTATCAGCATGTCATCGAGCAGCATCTGATGGAGCGAGATCATCATGGGCTGCTGACTGGATCGCCAGTCACGGACCTCCACATTACGCTGCTGAAAGGCCGGGCGCACAATAAGCATACGAGCGGCGGAGATTTCCGGGAAGCAACGTATCGGGCACTCAGGCAAGGGCTGGAGTATGCGGACAACATACTGCTTGAACCGTATTACGATGTGAAGATTAAAGTGGATATCGACGATATGGGAAGAGTCATGACAGATATTCAGAAGGCGTGCGGCCGGTTCGATCCCCCTGAGTTCGCTGGCGGCAAAGCCGTTATTGCGGGTAAAGTGCCGGTGGCTGCGTTTATGAATTACAGCGCGGAGCTTGCTTCATTTACACAGGGCAAGGGGACGATCCAGCTGATGTTCGGCGGTTACGGGGAATGTCATAATCGAGAAGAAGTCATTGCCAAGAAAGCATACAACAAGGATGCCGATCCAGCATATACGTCTTCGTCCATGTTCTGTTCGAAAGGACAAGCGTACAGCGTGCCGTGGGATGAGGCCGAGCAGCATATGCACGTTTGATGGCAGCAGGAAGCGCGATCTTTTTCCGATGAAAAGAAGAAAAGCCATCCGTTCCGGATGGCCTTTAGGCGCCTATTCGTGTGTGCGGTACGCTTAAGTAAGTGTTACGCTTTCTGTTCGAATAGCTTGATGACTTCAATGACGACGTCTGTCGCTTTCAACATATTGTCGACTGAGACATATTCGAATTTGCCGTGGTAGTTCTCGCCGCCTGTGAAAATATTCGGTGTAGGCAGCCCCATGTAGGAGAGCTGCGAGCCGTCCGTGCCGCCTCGAATCGGGGTGATGCTTGGTTCGACGCCCACATTTTTCATCGCCTGATAGGCAATGTCGACAATCTCTTTGACCGGTTCAATTTTTTCCTTCATGTTGTAATATTGATCGCTCATTTCCAGGATGATGTTTCCCTGTCCATAAGTCGCTTGCAGGTCTTTCACTATCGTCTCCAAGTTAGCTTTGCGGGCGTTGAAATGATCTCTGTCAAAGTCTCTGATGATGTAGCGCAGCTTGGTCAGCTCCACGTCACCACTGATGGAGATCAGATGATAGAAGCCTTCGTATCCTTCCGTCGATTCCGGGGCTTCTTCTGCTGGCAGTCTTCCGTTCAGCTCCATCGCGATTTTGGCGGCATTCACCATCTTGTTCTTCGCCGTTCCGGGGTGAACGTTCTTCCCTTTAATCGTAATCTTCGCTTGTGCAGCGTTGAAGCTCTCATACTCCAGCTCGCCGAGCGGTCCTCCATCCACGGTATAGGCATACCGGGCGTCGAAGGCGGCTACGTCGAAGCGGTGCGGGCCTCTTCCGATCTCCTCGTCCGGCGTAAAAGCGATCCTTACTTTGCCGTGCTTGATCTCAGGGTGGCGGATGAGATGCGCCATCGCCGTCATGATTTCGGCAATGCCGGCTTTGTTGTCCGCCCCGAGCAGTGTCGTTCCGTCCGTCGTAATTAACGTATGGCCCTTATAGTTGGCCAGCTCCGGGAAGTCCTGCGGCGACAGCACGATGTTCAGCGCTTTATTCAGCACAATCTCGCTTCCGTCATAGTTTTCTACCATTTGCGGATTGACGCCCGCGCCGGTAAAATCAGTCGCCGTATCCATATGGGCCAAAAATCCGATCGTCGGCACTTCTTTCTCCGTATTGGAAGGAAGGGTAGCCATAACGTATCCATTTGCGTCCATTGTAACGTCTTCCATGCCGATTTCTTTCAATTCGTTAACGAGCATCCGGGCCAGATCAAGCTGCCCCGGCGTGGACGGGCAAGTGTCGCTGTCGTCATTGGATTGCGTGTCCACTTTTACATAGGTCGAAAATCTTTGAATGATTTCGCTTTTCAATCTATCGTCACCCCAACTCATAGTTATATATCTCCATATTAACACGAACGATGCGCCAGTACTCGTCACTTTAGAGTCACTTTAGAACTTCACATATTATGAACAAGCAGGGGAATGTTATGAATATAAAATGATTTTAGACAAGCAGGAGGTATATTGGTATGGCCAGAAGGAGCCGGCGGAAGCTGCTCGTTACAGGGGCAGAACAAGGTGTCAATGCATTCAAGGCAGAGGTGATGCGGCGCGAGGGCTTCGCTGTCGATCCGAATCGCCCGGATGACGTCAAGTACGAAGTGGCCAAGACGTTGGGAGTGCCCTTGCAGCCAGGCAGCAACGGGGAATTATCTACAGAGTCAGCTGGCCGCGTAGGGGGGCGCATTGGCGGTACGATGGTTCGCGAAATGATCCGTCTCGCGCAGGAAAATTTGGCGAAGCGGCCGAATAAGTAAGGGACGGTCTGCGAAGGAATGTATAGGGGAACACATCAAGGGTGACTGCGTCGATGCAGTCGCCCTTTTTCTCTAGAGATCGACAGCATCCATGATTTCCCGCAGTTCATATTCAGTTCATAATAGATTGATAAGTTAACGACAGAGAGTAATGACAGAAGGCCGTAAGATGAAAAAAACGGCTAGCATGAAGAAGATAGGGGGAAGAGAAATAGATGAGGGAAGCAAGGGAAGCAAGGGAAGAAAAAACGTCAGGGAATTGGCGGCAGTTCGTTCGTCTAATACAACAGACGAATCCGTCGAAGCTGTTGTTAATCATTGCGCTCTGCATGAGTGTAGCTACGACAGGGGTAGGGTTCGTCGTGCCGCTGTTCACGAAAAATCTGGTCGATGGCTTCTCGATGGAGTCCTTGAATCGCTGGCAAATCGGCATGCTGGTCATTGCCTTCGTGATACAAGCTGCAGCGAGCGGCTTGTCCATTTACTTGTTGAATCGGGTAGGGCACAGGGTCGTGGCGAACTTGCGGGATCAATTGTGGAACAAGCTGCTCCGCCTGCCTATTTCGTATTATGACAAGCACGACACTGGAGAAACGCTCAGCCGGGTAACGAATGACACATCGGTTGTGAAAGAACTGATTACCGAGCACTTGGCGGGCTGCCTGACAGGCGTCATTTCGATTATCGGGTCTGTCACGATATTGTTATTCCTAGATTGGCAGATGACATTGGTGATGCTGCTGGCCATACCGCTGGCGATGCTCGTGTTGATGCTGCTCGGGAAGAAGATGTTCGCCATCTCGAAGGGGATGCAGGACGAAACGGCACGGTTCACTGCCGTACTCAATCAGGTATTGCCTGAAACTCGTCTCGTCAAGGCTTCCAATGCGGAGCAGATCGAATATGACAGAGGCAAGTCCGGCATTACGAACTTGTTCCGGTTCGGATTGCGCGAAGCGAAGATACAAGCGATTATCAGTCCGTTGATTTCGTTCATTTTAATGGTCGTGCTTGTCGCGATTATCGGTTATGGTGGCGTGCGCGTATCTTCCGGAGCGCTCACGGCTGGAGATATGGTCGCCTTCATCTTATACTTGATTCAGATTATTATGCCGATGACTCAATTAACGATGTTCTTCACCCAATTGCAGAAAGCGATGGGCGCAACGGAGCGCATCATTACCGTGCTTGACCATGAGGAAGAAGATCTGCATGCAGGCAAGCAGCTGACTGAAGTGAATCAACCGATAATCTTGGATCAAGTTGAGTTTGCATATGAAGAAGAGACGATTTTGTCGGAGATGAATTTTGCGGTCGAACCTGGCAAAGTCACGGCCATTGTCGGTCCGAGCGGCGGCGGGAAGACGACGCTATTCTCGCTCCTGGAACGATACTACGCTCCGTCGAGCGGCGTCATTAAGCTGGGAAATACACCGATTGATGAGTATTCTCTGCAATCTTGGCGCAGCCAGATCGGTTACGTGGCACAGGAAAGCGCACTGCTGTCCGGTACCATCCGCGATAATATTGTGTACGGTACCGATAGAAACGTAACGGAGGACGAATTGGAGCGGGCAGCGCAGATGGCCTACGCGGATCAGTTCATATCCGAGCTTCCGGATCAATATGAGACAGAGGTCGGGGAACGGGGCATCAAGCTATCGGGAGGACAACGTCAGCGTATCGCGATCGCACGTGCGCTGCTGCGCGACCCGCAGATCTTAATGCTCGACGAGGCCACTTCGAGTCTGGACAGCAAGTCGGAAATTTACGTGCAGAAGGCGCTCGATAATTTGATGGAGGGAAGAACGACGCTTGTCATTGCGCATCGTCTCTCGACAGTAGTCGATGCCGATAACATTTTATTCGTGGAGAAAGGTCGCATTACCGGAAGCGGCACGCATGAGCAGCTATACCAAACCCATGACATGTACCGGGAATTCGCTGCCCAGCAGCTGCGCATTCAAGAGCGGGAATGAAAGGAATCTGCGCGATGGCTAACCTATTAATTGTAGATGATAATGCACATATTCGAGAACTTGTGCAAGTCTGTTTGCGCAATGAAGGCTTCGACGTGCTTGAAGCGGCGGACGGTGTCGAGGCACTGTCCACGCTCGAATCCGTCAAAGTCGATATGGTCATTATGGATATTATGATGCCGAATATGGACGGGTGGGAGCTATGCCGCGAGGTACGCCGCTATTACGAGGACATGCCGATTCTCATGCTGACGGCCAAGGGCGAGACGACACAAAAGGTCAAAGGCTTCCATCTAGGTACAGATGATTATCTCGTGAAGCCCTTCGATCCAGCCGAGCTGATCGTAAGGGTGAAATCCTTATTGAAGCGGTACCGTATTTCGGTTTCGCAAACGGTCGAAGTTGGCACGATTTTCATGAATCGGGGCACGTATGAGCTGCGCAGTGATGGTGAACCCATGACCTTGCCGTTAAAAGAATTCGAGTTGCTGTACAAACTGGCGAGCTATCCGCAAAAAACATTTTCCAGAGAGCAATTAATTGAAGAAATATGGGGATATGACTACGAAGGCGACGAGCGCACCATCGATGTTCATATTAAGCGGTTGCGCGAGCGGTTCCCGGAAGAGCGATATGGCTTCAAAATTCGCACCATTCGCGGCCTCGGGTATCGATTGGAGATCGGTTCATGAAGAAGGGCGAAGCCATTCTTAAAATAATGGGCGGTGTCTGCCTTGTTGTGGCAGTGGTGACGATAGGAACCTGGATAGCATTCTATGGCACCGAAGCGCTTTATAAGTATATAGGCATACATCTTCACAGCTTCGCTGCCCAATGGATTAATGTGCTGCTCGTCTTTTTTATTTTTGGATGTACGATGTATCTTATTTCGCTCATTGTAGGCAAGAAGCATTATAAGGTATGGGATAAAATCATAGAAGCTTTACGGAAAATCTCCAGGGGAGATTTCAGTGTCAGTCTGGACATCCGTTCTAATGAAAACGACCCGCTTGGCAAAATTGTGAGCACCATCAATCAGATGGCGGTCGAGCTTGGCGAACTGGAAAAAATGAGACAAGACTTCATCTCCAACGTGTCGCATGAAATTCAGTCTCCGCTCACTTCGATTCATGGGTTCGCCAATGTGCTAAAAAGGGCTGACCTGACGCATGAAGAACGTCAACATTATGTCACCATTATCGAGATGGAAAGCAATCGTTTATCAAAAATTAGCGAAAACTTATTAAAGCTCACTTCCTTGGAATCACAGCATCATCCGTTCGAGCCGACACGATATCGGCTGGATAAGCAATTGCGGAGCGCCATGCTGGCGTGTGAACCGGCTTGGCTGGAGAAGGACCTGGAGATGGAGCTCGAATGTGAAGCGATTACCGTTACAGCCGACGAAGATTTAATGAGCCAGGTGTGGAATAATCTCATTACGAACAGCGTGAAATTTACGGCGAATGGCGGAACGATTCGGATACGCGTATATGCACGGAGCGGGAACGCATTCGTAGCTATATCGGATACGGGAATCGGTATGAACGATGAGGATATGAAGCGTATATTCGAGAGGTTTTACAAAGCGGACAAATCGAGAACCTCTGAAAAAGGAGGAAGCGGCTTGGGGCTGTCCATTGTCAAAAAAATTGTAGAAATGCATGAGGGAAGCATCGCAGTACAGAGTAAAATAGACGGAGGAACCTCATTCGAGGTCGTGCTGCCGTTAGAAGCAGCATCACAGTCTTCGTCGAGATAACCCCTCAGGATAGGCAGGGAGATACAAGCTGTCTACCCGAGGGGCTGTTCGTTATGATGCCTTCGTTCTTATTGAAGCGGCTTCATCATTTGACATGAAACCAAAAGGTGTCATATAATACGAAACGAAACCAAAAGGTGTCATAAAGGAAGGGTATGATCCGATGCAAGCTGAATTATTGAAGAAGCAGTGTTCTGGATTACGTATCCGAAGCAAAGCTCAAAAGTAAAAACAGACATAAACCGGGATATTCTGGCTGCGATGGTGCAGAATAGTACAACATATCGAGTTGTCAGCAACGTGGCTGTCGATGAAAAGTGGTCGGCTCTGCGATTGCGCCCGCAGGATAAAGTAAAGAGCAAAACATAAATTTTACAATCAATATTTGGAGGTTTCGTTATGGAACACAACTCGAATAATACATTGCCGGACATTCGTCAGACGTTGGTGCTGAATGCTCCGATTCAGAAGGTATGGGATGCGGTTGCCACATCGGAGGGAATTGCTGCTTGGTTCATGCCCAATAATTTTCAGCCTATTGAGGGATACGAGTTCGAATTGAACGCCGGTCCGTTCGGCATGTCGCCATGCAAAGTGACGGAAATCGCTCCGCCTAACCGCTTGTCTTTCAACTGGGGCAAAGATTGGACCCTCACGTTCGAGTTAGTCGATCTGGACGGAAAAACAGAGTTTACACTCATCCATGCGGGCTGGGATGCTGACAAGGTGACCGAATTCGGGCAATCCCATGCAATGGTGCGCGACAGAATGAATCAGGGATGGACAGGGCTGCAGCAATCGCTGGCTGCCCATGTTGAGGCATGAAATGACGGCATCATTACCGAAGCATGACGTGTTCCAGGCTATCGCCGATCCTACACGCCGCCAGTTGCTGGAGCTGTTGAGCGATCAGGAGATGCCCGTCACCGTCATCAGCGGTCACTTTCCGATGAGCCGGACGGCCGTGTCCAAGCATTTGCGCATCTTGGCGGATGCGGGACTCGTCAAGGACCGCAAGGTCGGCCGGGAGACGCGCTACCGCCTTGACCCGGAACCGCTGCTTGAATTAAAGCGATGGCTCGCTTACTACGAGCGGTATTGGGAAAATAAGCTATCCGTGCTCAAGCATCTGGTGGAATCGGACGAGCCGAACAGTGCGGCTCCATTTCCCCCGCTTACCGTCATCGAACGGAAGACAACGGAATAACGGCGAGGCAGATAACCGAATAAATTTGGAATTATATCAGTATCATCCAGAGCGATTCTAGTGGAAGAATTACATGGGCCGGTCAAGAGGAACGATTGTAACAAAAGCAGGAAAAGAGTCTGGCGTAGAGGATGCGTTTGGTGAAGCTGGTCGGCAATTCGCAGCATCCATCCTGTTAATAGAAGACGAAACAAATAGGGTCGAGCTTGCCGAAGCATTCATCACCCATATCCTGCCTCAGCAGGATGAAAACGTGCGAGTCATTAAGCAAATTGTCGATAAAACGGATAATCGAGAAGTACAAATTTTGTAGAGTATAAGGGTTGCAATTCATTACCCGATACTATAAAATTGGAAATTAAATGCACATGGAAGGTGGGGGAATATGTTAAAGACCGGGATAAAGCAAACCTTTGATCCGATCGTTCATATTCCTTTTTTCGACACTAAAGCAGTCAATGCTTTAGTGTTTTTTATTTTCTTGGGAGGTGTGGCATCGATGAGGTACAAAAGGGTTCTTATCAAGCTTAGCGGCGGGGCCGTTGCGGGGAGCAGCGAATTTGGGTTCGATCCAGAGAGACTGGAGCACATTGCGAACGAGATATTATCCGTCGTCAGCATAGGGGTCGAAGTGTCTATCGTTATCGGAGGAGGCAATATTTTTCGCGGCAACATGGGCGAAGCTTGGGGCATCGAACGAGCCGAGGCTGACAATATCGGAACGTTGGCGACGGTCATCAACAGCTTGATGCTTAGAGGCGTATTGAAATCGAAGACGAAGACAGAGGTGCGGGTGATGACCGCAATTCCGGTCACGTCTGTGGCTGAGCCTTATATCCGTTTAAGGGCCATTCACCATTTGGAGAAAGGGTACATCGTCATCTTCGCGGGAGGGAACGGTCAACCGTTCGTGACGACCGATTATCCTTCGGTACAGAGGGCTATTGAGGTGAACTGCGAGGCGATATTCGTGGCCAAGCAAGGGGTGGACGGCGTGTACAATCAAGACCCGAAGCGCAATAAGGATGCGCTGCGATACGCCTCGCTGCATTATAACGATGTGATTCAACATGACCTGCATGTCATGGACCAGTCCGCATTCATTCTCGCTAGAGATTACAACATCCCGATTCATGTGTTCAACTTCGATAAGCCCGGCTGTATGAGTGAAATCATGGATGGCAAGAACACGGGGACTATCATCAGCGGTGATTCTGAACTAAGGCTTAGTTAAGTGAACATAATGACCCCCCCTGCATCCGCTTGTTGTGCAGGGGGCGAACCCTTAGAAACAATTCCATTGGAAAACATACAGTCAAATGTGCGAATTTGGCGGCAGAACGGCCTGTGGACTGTATTTTGTGCAGTGGCACCGGCTATTTTTAGCGTCTGATAAGGTATGAGTGACAAACTATTGGATCATTTCCAATCAAACCTGCCGTAAAGAGGAAAATGCACTCGTTTCGCTGTACATAATCCAATGGAGGATGAGACAAGGTCGGATGCGATCCTGAAATTAGCTGTCTACCGCCCGTTAAACACACGAATCGCCAACTCAGGGTAAGCTTGCGCTATTTCATTCGCACGCTTCGTTAATACGCCATAATCGAACGGGGAACGGAAAATGTCGCTGTCTGGCAGAAAGGTGACGCTCGTTCCCGTTTCTTTCGTTATGCCTACGGTCATGACGCCGGTTTGTGGAATGCCATGCTTATAATCTTGCCGGAACACAGTTCCTTCCCGCCGGATTTCAACCGAGAGCGCAAGGGAGAGCGCATTGACGACAGACATGCCGATGCCTTTCTCGCCTCCGGGAGCTATGATGGATGCGCTGGCGCTTAAGCGGCCCATATCCGTAAAGACAGACTGAACCCGAGACGTCTCGGTGTTCGGCAGAGCCTGCACGGGAATTCCGCGCCCGTTATCGGACACAGTGATGCTTCCATTATCATGCAAGAATAGGCTTACTTCGCTGCAATACCCAGCTTGATGCTCCAGTATACTGTTCTCTACGACGGCCCACAGCAGAAGATGGGGATCATACTCCTCCTTCGATTGACCCAAGTACGATCCGGCGTTATTCCGGGCTTCGGCCATGTCCATATAGTCAGTCGTATCTAACAAGTCTGAGGCAGCTGCCAGCAGCAGAAGAAGCGGAAGCGCCCGGTGACCGGGAACGGAATAGGATCCACCCCGTTCCTCCTGAACAAGCAGGTCGGCCCCCGACAAGGCTTTGATATGGTGGTAGAGCTGGCCAGTCGTGCCCATATTCAATCGTTCAACCAACTCAGTGCCAGTTAGAGGTTCCCTCAGAACCGAGCGCAGAATGTCCAAGCGCTGCTTATGGCCGAGGGCCGCCAGCACTTTGGCGACCTTGTCGCCGTCCAGCTCCAACAGCTGGCTTACACGTCTTTCTTGGGGCTCCCATCTGAACTGCCCTTTTTCACCACAGTATTGACCCGAATAAAAGACACCGCCAAGTTCTCCTTCTCCATCCTTGTTCTTGAGCAGCTCCTGAGTTGCTTCATCTGTCGCCACTCGCGCGTCTTGGGACGCGTTTCCAGCTGCCAGCTGTCTGACAAGCTGCTGCAGCTCATTCATTTGCACTTTCAGTGCGTCTAATTCCGTTTCCAAATTACGCGATACGGTCACGGGAATCCCTCCAACTTTAATCACTTAAATACGTAATTACGTAACTACATAAATAATAACACACAGCATTCCATTTGCAAATCATATCCAATCATTCCTGCTGATGAAATATAATCTGCCAAAGTAAAAGCCGACTTCTCCTGTAGTCAGGAAAAATCGGCTTTTACTTTTTGGGAATGAGTCTACCGCACTTTAATGCGGTAGGGGTGACTTTCCATTATTCTGCTTCTGCAACCAAAGTAAATCGTTCGTTAATGTGCTGAGGCTGTTCGATCTCGTCCAGAACGGCAATTGCATAGTCCGCGTAGCTCACATAGCTGTTGCCTTTAGCGTTCACCATCAGATTATCATTGCCTTTTTGATAAGAACCGGTTCTTTTGCCTGCTGGGTCAAAGAATGCAGCCGGGCTGATGAAGGTCCATTTGATACCGCTCGACTGTTGCAAATCCTGAAGATTTTTCCCTTGGTTCGATGCGGTTGCCGCATACTCTTGCGGGAACTCTGGCGTATCAATAAGACGGGTCGTCTTGGCTTCATCGACGAACAAGCTGCCGGCGCCGCCCACCACGAGCAATCTGGTGTCAGACGCTCCTTGCAAGGCTTTAATCAATGCTCTTCCTGCTTCCACGTGCAGATGCTCTTGTCCATGTGGTGCTCCAAAGGCGTTCACGACCACATCAAATCCTTTTACATCATCCGGTGTAAGGGAAAATACATCTTTTTCGATAACAGACACGCTGCTGTCCTTCATTTTGGATGCGTCGCGCACAATCGCCGTCACTTCATGTCCTCTGTCTACAGCTTCTTTTACAATCAAGCTTCCCGCTTTACCGCTTGCTCCGATAACTCCGATTTTCATAATTCCATTACCTCCATGCAATTGTAGTTATATGTTTAGCAGTGTCCATCTAAATCGCATTGCAAACCCTCGGATACAGGCGCGCTATCTTCAATTTGTTGAGAGAGAACCTTCTCGAACATTTCTTTGCTTGCTACGCCCTGAACACGCTCGTTGCCGATTACAAAGGTGGGCACCCCCGTAATGCGGGCTTCCTCATACGCATGTTGGAGGGCTTGTTGTTGCGCTTCCTTATACGTTCCTGTTTCCAGCGCATCTCTAAAAGCCTGCTCATCCAGCCCTAATTCGCCGGCAATCTTCGTTAACACTTTGATTTCGCCAATGTTTTGTTCTTCTTGGAAAAATGCCTTGAATACGCGGTTCATGTATTCATTGCCTTTGCCCTGTTCTTTGGCGTAATGATATCCTTCAAACGCAACACCTGTATAAGGATGCGGAGACACCCGGGGCAATCTCATGTCGACGCCCAACTTGTTGGCAGTCGGCGTAATATATGATTCCCAACCCTGCAATTTGGATGAATCATTCCAAGGATCAAGTTTAGGCGCTGGACTTGGGCGCAGCTCGAATGGCATCCACTCGACTTCGACGTCTTTGCCTTTGATTGCTTCCTCGAAGGGCGCTTTACCCAAGAAACAGAACGGGCAGACAAAATCAGAGTACACTTTGATTTGTAAGGTCATGGTTCGTGTTCACCTCTTAATAGATTGAGTGTAACCATTATTGTTACAACTAGATTTAAAAAATAGGACAAGCGGAAGGGGGTCGCGCTTTCCTGCAGGCAATCATATTGTTTTGCTTTGTTGTAATCATTATAGTTACAACGGGGTTGGTTTGTCAACTTTAATTTTGCGGACATGTCCGATCAGCTTTGTAAGATTGGCTCACTCAACCTTACAATCCGTTAGTGCCATCACGAAAATGACATGTTGGGCAATCGGATTCTAGACAATTTATGTTATGCTAGGGCGAGGATGCTAGTTAATGTAAAGGTAAAGTGGGTGCATGCGAAGAGATGGAGTTATCGAATGTGATGTCTTATCTTACGGAAGACAATTTACTGGAATTGCTGGAGAAATATCGATCCTTCGGACCATTTCCCGGCATTTTGTTAACGTTTATGAAATCATTCGTTCCTCCGCTGCCGACGCTTGTCATCGTTGGCGTTAACGCGGCCGTGTACGGATTGTGGCTCGGATTCCTATACTCCTGGATCGGCTTGGTAAGCGGTTGCTTGGTGACGTTCCTCATCGTCCGCAAAATTGCCGGACATCCGTACTTGGAACGCTGGGCGCAAAAGCCTAAAGTGAAAAAAGGCATGCTCTGGGTCCGCCGCAATGCGTTCAGCTATGTGTTTCTGCTGAGCATCTTTCCGGTTGGTCCATTCGTTATTATCAATATGGTAGCGGGAATGGCCCGCATGCCGTTGCGCTCCTTTTTAATCGCCGTTGCGGGCGGGAAGGCGCTCATGGTGCTCTCGGTCTCCTATATCGGACATAATATATCGAGCATCATTCAAGATCCGGTTCAAATTTTATATGTCGTATTGTTTCTCGCCGTATCGTTATGGGTTAGTAAAAAAATCGAGGCTCGCTTCACTAGAGAGACGCTGGATGAGGATCATCTGAACGGGCATGGACTCGATCGGAAAGATTCGATGGGCTCATGAGAGTCGAACGATTGCTTTCGATGCTGCTTATTATTTCGCAGAAAGGGACGGTTACGGGGAAAGAGCTGGCGGAACATTTTGAAGTGTCGCTGCGGACCATTTACCGGGATATTGAGAAGCTGGGCGAGGCGGGCGTCCCCATCGCAGCCATTGGCGGCAAAGGCGGGGGCTACTACATCATGGAGCAGTACAATGTGGACAACCTCTTCCTGAATGAAGAAGAAGCCCATACATTCATGGCGGTTATGGATAACTTGAACGTTCTGTTCGGGAAGAACAAGCTGTTCAATGACGTCGTCCTGAAGTTCGGTCAGACATACAAGCAAGAACGCAGAGCATCGGATAAATGGAGCATCAACATGTCTCACTTCAGTATGGAAGAGGAGCTGAAGGAATACCTAGTCTTGATGAACGCAGCCATTGAAGAGTCGAAGCTGCTTGTATTTGATTACATTAACCGCAGGCTGGAGGTTTCCGAACGAACGGTGGAGCCGATGCAATTCGCTTTTTCCAGAGGTGAATGGTATCTGGTCGCTTTCTGCAGAAGCAGGCAGGATTACCGGCGGTTCAAGCTGGTGCGGATTCACAATCTCAAGCTCGGCAGCCGCTTCGAGCCAAGGGAATCGGTGTCGAAGGAGCGAATGAACCAGATCTTCGAAGAAGGCTACTATCGTCGCAGCATGAAGGTGACGTTGCGATTTACGCCGCGCATAGGGATGCAACTGACGGAGCACTTTCCCAGAGAGAAGATGAAGGAGACGGAAGATGGCCATTATATCGTCGAGGATTATTTTCCGCATGAGGAAGGCCTGATGAAATATATATTAAGCTTCGGCAAGGATTGCGAGGTTGTTGATCCGCCCGTGTTGCGGGAAGAAATGAAAAAATACGTTGCCAAAATATTAATTTCGTACAATGACTGACATCTAGATGTCAGTCATTGTGTTTTATAGTGGGGGTATCGGATGCATACGATGTGAAAAAATGAAAATAAAGATAGTATGGGGGAGTCCTATGTTCAAGCAAGAAATAGCCGAAGGAATCATTCTGTACATGTTCGATCCAAGGCCTGATCGGCATTACGGATACAACATTACCGCATTAATTGACGGTGCGCAGGCGATTCTCATTGACACTGCATTTGAGGAGCATGCACAACAGGTCGTTGAGGATCTGGCTGAGTGCGGGATTCGGATAGAAGGGGTCATCCTTACGCATTTCCATGATGACCATATGTATGGATTGAAGGTATTGCCGGAGGTTCCGGTCTACGGAAGCGCGCACTATCAGACGACACTGGATATGTGGACAGAGCCGAAGGAACACCCCTATTTCACGCCGGACATCGTGTTCGAGCACTCGCTGCAAATCACGTTCGCCCGGCATGAACTGACGTTGACGTCATTTCCGGGGCATGCGCATTGCAGCAGCTTGATTATGATTAATGAGCAGTTCGTGCACATCGGTGACGAACTTATGTTCTCGAATGACGGACAGCCGATTTTGCCATCTGTCGATTACAACCAATACGTTCGCAGACACCGGGATTCTCTGGCCAAATTACGTGATTACAGCCACTGTACGCTCATCCCCAGTCACGGAACAGTTATTAGCGGACAGCAGCGCATCGACCGGGACATCGCGAATCGGATCGCCTATTTCGATGCCATTTTGGGCAGCAGCACGGAAATCTCCTATGAAGAAGCGACGCAACAATGCGATTGTATGTTCTTGCATCAGGAGTGGCACAAGAATGCGTATCGATTCTAGCAAAAAGTAATGATGGATACAGCATTGGGGGCATAGACTAAACCCGGGGGCGTCGGTTACACTATAGGCATAAATAGGAGGGCGCAGGCTCTCCTTTTTGTTAATGTATGTTGCGGTCTCGACCGATTACATAAAACCCCACTACAAGCCATTCACAGGAGAGACAGGGAATGAGCGCACAGTCGAATGAAAGTTACGAAGTTACCCAAATATGCTTGCTGGCGGGCAAAATCATGCTGCAAAGCGGCGGAGAAACGTATCGTGTCGAGGATACGATGATGCGCATCGCCGCTTCCTACGGATACGAGAACTGTCACAGCTTCGTGACGCCGACAGGCATTATATTCGCTATCGACGGATCGGCTCCGACAACGAGACTGTTCCGCATTTCCGATCGGTCCACCGATTTGGAGAAGGTTACGCTCGTTAATGATATCTCCCGAAGAATCAGCAGCGGGAGCTTATCTGGGGCCGAAGCTTTTCGGATGCTGCAAAAGATAGATAAGGCGAATTTGGCTTATCCGGTATGGATCCAGATCGCTGCCGCTTCCGTATCAAGCGGATGCTTCGCCATCATGTTCCGGGGCAGCTGGCCGGAATTCATTCCCGCGCTGCTTGCGGGCGGAATCGGATTCTCGCTCCTGCTATACGTCCACCGCTTGGTCCGCATCAAGTTTTTTGCCGAGTTTCTGGCTTCGGTGGCGATCGGAACGGTATCATACTTATGTATCAAGAACGGACTGGGGCGGGATTTGGACAAAATCATCATCGGTTCTGTCATGCCGCTCGTGCCCGGATTGCTTATCACCAATGCGGTGCGGGATTTGATGGCGGGTCATCTTGTATCCGGGATTTCGAAGGGCGCTGAAGCGTTACTGACTGCGTTCGCGATTGGAGCGGGCATAGCCTGCGTCATTTCTTTCAGCTAGAACAAGAGGGGGAAGTCTATGATCATCGAGCAGCTTGTCACTAGCTTCATCGCTTCCGCCGCCTTCGGCATCATCTTTAACGTCCCGAAAAAAACCTTGCTGCAGTGCGGCTCCGTCGGAATGATCGGATGGCTCGTCTATTTGTCCTTCACCCTAAATGACGTTGATCCGATTCCGGCAAGCTTGGTTGCTTCGTTCGCGGTGGCAATGGTTAGCCATCTATTCGCCAAGGCTTATAGAACACCGATTATCGTGTTTAACGTGTCTGGCATTATCCCGCTTGTACCGGGCGGCATGGCCTATGATGCGATGAGAAACATGGTCGAGAATGAATATGAGATCGCGATACCGCTTGCTTTCAAGGCGTCTATGATATCGGGCGCGATTGCAATCGGGCTTGTATTTTCGGAGGTCGTCTATCAATTGCTGCGGAGAAGAGCAGCATGATGGGCAGAGAACCGGCTATTTCCATGCCTCAAGAGGTGATGAAGCTGCCGCCATTGACATGCATCGTCTCGCCCGTCACATAGCGGGAATCGTCGCTGGCGAGATATACGTAAGCCGGAGCGAGCTCAAATGGCTGGCCGGCCCGATGCATCGGCGTATCTGTGCCGAAGGTGGCCACGCGCTCAGCGGAGTAGCTGGCCGGAATGAGCGGCGTCCATGTCGGACCGGGAGCAACGGCATTGACGCGTATGCCTTGATCGACCACGGACAGCGCCAGCGAGCGGGTGAACGAGACGACTGCTCCTTTGGTGGCGGAATAGTCGATTAATGTCTTCTCTCCCCGGTAGGCGGTAACCGAAGCTGTGTTGATAATCGAACTTCCCGGACGCAGGCAAGGCAGTGCGGCTTGCGTGACGAAGAAGAAGGAAAATATATTGGTACGGAACGTCTGCTCCAGCTGCTGCTCCGTAATGTCCAGCAAGCTGTGCTGCGGATATTGGACGCCAATGTTGTTGACCAGCACATTCAGCTTGCCGAAGTGGTGCAGCGTCTGTGCGACGATAGCGGTGCAGGCTGCCTTGGTGCGCAGATCGGCGCGAAGCGGCAAGCATCGTCTGCCCAATTGCTCGATGCGCGTGCGCGTTTCCTGCGCGTCCTGTTCTTCATATAAATAGGCGAACGCCACATCCGCCCCTTCCTTGGCGAACGCCACCGCCGTTGCGCGGCCGATGCCGCTGTCTCCTCCTGTAATGAGAGCCACGCGGTCCTGCAGCTTGCAGCTGCCGACATAGGAAGGATTGTCATATAACGGCCTTGGGGACATGACATATTCCAACCCGGGCTGCTGGTCTTGATGCTGCGGTGGAAAGGAAAGCGGCTTCTCCTCGCACTTTGTCTCTTTCCCGTAATAGGGGTACATCGGATACGGATTCATTTCTCTACCTCCAAATCATGATATTCGCCTAGAAATACCTTATTCGGGAAGAGTCTAACGTGTTACACTGCGACTGTGCCGTATTGATCAAATTCCGCGGTTTTGCTACAATGCACACAGAGTATGTGACCGGAGGGAAGTGACTAGCATTGAAAAAAGAAAAATACACCTGTCATCTCCACTCTAAATCGTTTGGATTGGCTCTACAGGCGTTGACGGTAATATCCCAATATCCGAATCGTTGTCCTAGCGGGGAAATCGCTGAGCATGTTCAGTCGGAAGCGACCTTAATTCGGCGGATTCTCGCTAAGCTGGCCCAGGAAAATATATTGGAGACGCGTGAGGGACGCGACGGCGGATACCGGCTGAAGAGAGCACCGGAACTTATTACATGCGCCGACATCCTAACGGCTCTACAGAAAGATGAATCGTTCCATACCAGTTTGCTCGAATCGACGGGTGACCATCCGTTCGGGCTGTGCATGAAAGCCACATTTTCCGATATGATGGCGGAACTGGATCAAAGCGTGCTGGCCGTGCTGCAAAAGTACACCATTGCTGACCTAGCGGATCAATCCTTAGTGTAGGAAGGGATGATTGACAATGGTCTTGAAGGGGATTATACTGTGCATATAATTTCACAGTTGCAACAGCGTTAACTGTGTATGTTTTTACACAGTAATATTCTGCAATATGATGTGATGAGTAGCGGGAATTTTTTTATGTTTAACTGTGTATTAATCTACACAGTATAATGTTAGCATCTTTAACTCGAACAAAATCGGAGGCTGGATAGGATGGAGACAAAAGTAGAGCAAAAGCGTGATTTTTTTACCGTGTTACGTGATCGGCATTCGGTGCGCCATTATGACCCAACCGTGACCATTTCGCAGGCAGAGCTGCATGACATGCTGAAGGAGGCCACGCTCGCTCCCTCGAGCGCAAATCTTCAGCCTTGGCGATTCCTTGTCATTACCGACCAAGCGCTAAAGGAAAAGCTGCTTCCGATAGCCAATCATCAACAGCAAGTTGTGGATGCGTCAGCCGTCATCGCTATACTGGGTGATCTGGAAGGCTACAAACAGGCGGAGCGCATCTATGAACAAGCGGTTGAATCGGGCTACATGGATGAGGAACTAAAAGAGTCATTCGTGACCAGAATTACGAATGGTTATGCAAACATGAGCGCGGAGAAAATTAACAATATTGTGCTCGTCGATGGCGGATTGATTGCGATGCAATTGATGCTAATTGCGAAAGCTAAAGGATATGACACCGTGCCAATGGGCGGGTTTCATGCCCAGCAGTTCAAGGAAGCTTTTGGAATCTCGGAGCGCTATGTCCCCGTGATGTTACTGCCTGTAGGCAAAGCCTCTGAACCGGCGCATTCTTCACCTCGTGTGCCTGTGGATGAGGTGACGTTCTGGAATAAGATGACCGAGGGTGAGTGACCTATGATTCAACTTAGCATATTGGACCAATCTCCGATACCCGAAGGCAGCACAGCGAGCGAGACGCTGGCCGAGACGGCTCGGCTGGCGCAAGCAGCAGAACAACTGGGTTACCACCGTTTTTGGGTGTCGGAGCATCATTTCGCTTCCAACCTTGCAGGTTCAAGCCCGGAGGTGCTAATATCGCATTTGGCGGCCATAACGTCCCGTATTCGTGTCGGTTCAGGCGGAGTTATGCTGCCCCATTATAGTGCTTACAAAGTCGCGGAAAACTTCCGTTTGCTGGAAGCACTGTACCCGGACCGGATTGATGTGGGACTGGGAAGGGCACCCGGCGGCATGCCGCTGGCCACCAGAGCTTTGATGGATGGGAGAGCGCCGGTCGATCGCTATCCGGAGCAGGTGTCTGATCTGATGCACTATCTTCACGATTCGCTCCCGGACAATCACCGCTATAGCGGACTCCGGGCCACTCCGGTTATTCCGACTGCTCCGGAAATGTGGCTGCTTGGATCGAGCGGCGAAAGCGCAAGGATCGCTGCCCAACAGGGAACGGCATTCGCCTTTGCCCACTTTATTAACAGCTACGGGGGACCAGAAGCGATGCGCTGGTATCAGCAGCATTTTCAGCCATCCACGGCAGGGGAGCGTCCTCAATCCATACTCGCCGTATTTGTCGTCTGCGCCGAAACCGATGAGGAAGCTGAGCGCTTGGCTTCCAGCCTGGAGCTGACCTTTCTGTTTCTGGAGCAGGGCATCCATCGGCCGGGCGTTCCTTCTGTGGAGACAGCCGCGTCTTATCCTTATACGCCATTCGACTTGAGCCGTATCCAAGAAAATCGCAAGCGGATGGTTGTCGGCAGCCCTAAGCGGGTGAAGCAAGAGCTGCTCCGGTACAGCGAGCAATATAATACGGAAGAGATCATGATCGTGACCATTATGCATGATTTCGAGGCAAGGCTGACCTCCTATCGCCTGTTGGCAGAAGCATTTCAACTGACTCGCTCGTGAGCTTCAGAATGACGGCCATGATATGGTAACGTGAAGCCCAATGACCAATCGAAGAAAAAGGACTCTCATGCATCGGAGGGTCCTTTTTCTTCGATGTAAGTTCAAGTAAACCGATAACCTGGTGCGACTAACGCCTGCGCGTGGTTGCCGTTCGTTCTTCGCGGTCGAAGTAAGCCCCATGCAATAAGCAAAAAAGGCTATCCCGAAGTCGTTGACTTCAAGGATAGCCTTTCAATTGTAATATCTGCTATTCTCTTACAAGTAACCCCAGATCATCGTGAACAGTGTACCGAACACTGTTACTAGACCTACGAACAGCGCATAGGCGATATTCGTGTAGTTCGAGGCCTTGTTGGACTTGTCCTCGTCAATATGCATGAACATAATCAACTGCACGCCTGCTTGAATCGCTGCACAGACTAGCAGGATCGTAAGGCCTGTTGCGAAGGACATATCCCAGACAATGACGGCTAGCGCAACCAAGGAAAGGATGAGAGAAAAGACATATCCCATCACATGACGTATCGGGAATAGTTGTTTCATGTCACATCAATCCTTTCAAGTATACAAAGCTGAAGATAAAGATCCAGACGACGTCCAGGAAGTGCCAGTACAGCGAGAAGATGAACGACTTGTTCGCCGTATCCCGCGTGAAGCCTTCACGCTTAATCTGAATCATCAGGCCTGATCCCCAGAGGAGACCGAGCGTTACGTGCGCACCGTGCGTACCCAGCAGGACGAACAAGCTGGATAGGAATGCAGATGTCTGAAGCGTTGCGCCTTCATGCACATAAGTGACGAATTCATAGATCTCGATGCCTAGGAACCCGAGACCTAGCAGCAACGTAATGGCGAAGAAGATCAATGCTGGCTTCTTCAGGCTGAGACGCATGCTGTGAATCGCGAGACCGCAGGTGAAGCTGCTCGTCAGGAGCAGGAACGTTTCCAGCAGTACTGGTTTAATCTGAAATATTTCTTGAGCCGTCGGGCCATTGCCCGACCGAGTCCATAGTGTAAAGTAGACGGCAAAGAGTGTAGAGAAGAGCACAATCTCCGCACCAAGGAACAACCAGAAGCCGAATATACGGTTGCTGTTCTCTTCCGTCTGGTATTCTAGCGGCAGCGTGTTATCGATCTTCATGCTTTATCACCCCGCAATTGTTGTTCCGTCTTGTTAATTTCCTTCACCGGAATATGGTGTCCATGATCGCGCTCGAAGGAACGCACGGCAAGCATAATCACAATCGCAATACCCGATATGATAGCCGGTGTCCACCAGCTGAATATCATGAAGAATCCGAAGAAGAAGAAGATAACGCCAAGCACGAACGGCTGTCCGTTGTTGTTAGGCATATGAATCTCTTCGATTTTGCCCTCGAACAATGGTTGTTTGTTTTTCTTCCAGAACCAGAATGCATCCAGGCTCTTCACGTTAGGTGTAATGGCAAAGTTATATTCCGGTACCGGGCTGTGCGTTGCCCATTCGAGCGTGCGCGCATCCCACGGATCGCTTGTTGTATCTCTTGGTTGGTAACGGAAGCTCCAATAAATGTTGTATACGAGAATGGCGAAGCCGATAGCAAGGGCTGCCGAGCCTATCGTAGCAATCAGGTTCAGCGGACCGAAGCCGGTGCTCTCAGAATAAGTATACATACGACGTGTCATGCCTTTCAGCCCCAAGAAGAACAATGGCAAGAACGTCACATTAAAGGAGATCGCGATAATCCAGAAGCTAAGCTTGCCAAGACGTTCGTTGAGCCGGAAGCCGAACAGTTTCGGGAACCAGTAGTACATACCGGCGATAACCGCGAATACTGTGCCCGGAATCAACACGTAGTGGAAGTGAGCGACCAAGAACATCGTATTGTGATACTGATAATCGGCGCTCGCCATCGCGAGCATAACGCCGGTTACGCCACCGATCGTAAAGATTGGAATAAAGGCGAGCGAATACAGCATCGGTGTCGTGAACTCGATCCTGCCCTTCTGCAAGGTGAAGAGCCAGTTGAATATTTTAACCCCTGTCGGAACCGCGATTGCCATCGTGGTAATGGAAAAGAATCCGTTAACCATGGCGCCGTGACCCATCGTATAGAAGTGATGCGCCCATACGAGGAAGGACAAGAGCGAAATAGCTATCATACTGACGACCATCGATTTGTAGCCGTACAGGTTTTTGCGTGAGAAGGTTGAGATAATCTCACTATAAATACCGAACGCCGGTAAGACTACGATATATACCTCAGGGTGACCCCATACCCAGAACAGGTTGGCCCATAGCATATCCATACCGCCGTCGGCCATCGTGAAGAACTGGGAGCCGAACATGCGGTCGAACATCATAAGCGCTAATGCTACCGTCAAGACCGGGAAGGCGAAAATGATGATGACACATGTAATAAGTACAGACCACGTAAACATTGGCATACGCATCAGCGTCATGCCAGGCGCACGCATCTTCAGAATCGTCACAATAAAGTTGACGCCTGTCATCAGCGTACCGATACCGGCAATCTGCAGGGCAATAGAGTAGAAGTTATTGCCCACGGATGGGCTCAGCTCGATGCCCGCCAACGGGAAGTAAGCGGTCCAGCCTGCATCGGGAGATCCCCCGATAACAAACGAAATGTTAAACAGCATTGCTCCGGCGAAGAACAGCCAGAAGCTGACTGCATTCAACCGCGGGAATGCGACGTCGCGCGCCCCGATCTGGAGCGGAATCACGACGTTCATCAAGCCGATAATAAACGGCATCGCCATAAATAAAATCATAATGACACCGTGAGTCGTAAATACTTCATTATAATGCTGCGCGTCCAAGAACTTCATGTCTGGTCCGGCAAGCTGTGTACGCATCATCAGCGCATCTACACCGCCGCGGAACAGCATAATCAACGCACTGAGGATGTACATAATACCGATTTTTTTATGGTCAACGGTAGTTAGCCATTCACGCCATAGATAGCCCCATTTTTTAAAATAGGTCAAGCAGAAGAGGATGGCTAGCGACACGAGGACGATACTGGCCATAGCGCCGTAGATCATCGGTTCACCGGTAACGAAAAATTCGTCCCATTTCATACTCAAAGAACTCCTTTCTGGTTCGTTCTAGTTGCCATGCTGAGAATGGTCGGCCTCTTGATTTTCCATCTCGGAGTGGTCCATGTTGGAATGATCCATAGTCGAGTGATCCATCTCTTTATCCGTTCCTTCATTGGAGCCAGCGGCAGGAGCTCCATGGTTATGTCCTCCATGTTCTCCCTCTGGCGCTGGTCTGAATGTCAAGTGTGTGGAAGTATACGTCTTCCGGCCCACATGATCTGCTTCCAGCAAGGAATTAAACTCTTGTTCGGTCAATTCGGAAGCTGTCTGCTTCACTTCATCAATCCATTTCGTGTAGCCGGCAGGTGACATCGCCAATACTTCGAATTCCATGTGGGCAAAGCCTTTACCTGAGAAGTTGGAGTTCTTGCCTACAAATGATCCTTCGTGTTCAGCTACGAGATGGAGCCTCGTCACCATATCGCTCATGGCGTACTTCTGACCACCTAGCTGAGGAACCCAGAAGCTAGTAATCGGTCCAAACGAATACAAGCGGAACTCTACTGGACGGTGCGTCGGAATGTTGACGTAATTGACCGTCTCAATGCCTTCCTCCGGATAACTGAAGTGCCACTTCCAGTTAGAGGATGAGGCGTAAATAATGAGCGGCTTATCGCTTTCATAGCCTTCAGGCGTCTTCTCGACCGCGTAGGTGCTGCGAACCGTGACCACGGACAAAATAATGACGATAATGACCGGAATCAGAGTCCATGTAATCTCCAGCCATTTGCTGCCCTCCATATGCGGCGGCTCGTAATCCGGTGCCGCTTTGGAAGCGCGGTACTTCGTTAACATGTAAATATAAAGGACGTAGACGACAAGCAATACCACAGCCATAACAATCATGGAAAAAATAATGACGTCAGACTGTGTCTTGGCCACTGGACCTTTCGGGTTCAGAACAGCTATTGAATTACACCCGGTCAAGAGGACAAGAAGAGCTGCAAACAAACTGATTAACAACCCTTTCTTCTTCATAACGTACCCCTTTCTCTCTAAGATGTGCTTTAGATGAGCTATGAAAATGACAAATGTCGTATAAACTTGATCACATCTATATTAGTGAGAAGTTATTTTAGAAACAGCACATAAAGTGCACCATATTTACCATGAAAAACCATTGTTTTTAGATCTACCCGGGTGTTCCATGACATTTATCTCTCAATTAAGCTCGTTTTCTCGTAAATTCTTGCGATTACGGCGACTTTTCATTTTGTTCATAATTGGTGCTGCAAGACCCCCACTTCGCAATATTGTAACAATTAAACCGCCTTCATGTGACTTTTTTCACTAAAAAAGACCCGAGTTTTAGGGTATATGCGTTCGTATCTGGAGGAACACAGATGGGGCCTTAGTTTGACCACTTACCGCACGTTATGAACCGTTTGTTGATAACTCCGTTTTTTTCCAAACAATCATAGGCACCCCGTTTCTGGCCCCAATTCAGTTCGTTCTCCCAAAAAGCATTGACGAGTAAAAAAGTGTAATAGCCGGTGAGTTGTTTAAGAAAAACGGACTTCAGCTGTATTACCATAATCATTTTGAAGAGTTCCAGAAATTTGACAATCAATATGTACTAGACATCATCTTGGAAAATACGGCTGAAGATCTCGTAAAAGTTGAATTTGATACGTATTGGGCATTGAGAGGCGGAGTCGATCCTATTGAATATTTGCAGAAGCTGGTGGACCGCTGCGACCTTCTTCATCAGAAAGACTTGCCTGCTGATGTGAAGCCGATGAATTTATTTGAAGTAATCGGTTACGATGCCAATATTGATATGGAATTGATGGTCAAGCTGCACAAAATAGATTATTTCACGGAGGCCGGGCAGGGCATCATGGACATTCCCGTGATTGTGGAAGCGTTTAAAAGTAAACCGGAAGCCAGATACCTGTTTATTGAGCAAGATTGGACGAAAAAGAACCAGCTAGAAAGTGTCGAGATCAGCTATAAATATATCTCTAAGCTATTCCAATCTTAAAGCTGTAAGAAACGGGAGACGAGAATGAGCACATTAAAAATAGGGATTATAGGCTGCGGTGGAATCGCCCATGCAAAGCATTTTCCAGACTTGGCCAAATTGACAGATCTTGCAGAAATGATAGCATTTTGCGACATCATTGAAGAACGTGCCGAAATTGCTGCCAAGCAATATGGTGTTCCAGGGGCGAAGACATATACGGATTATAAACAATTGACACAAGATGTCACCATTGACGTGATTCACGTGTTAACACCGAACAGCTCTCATTCAACCATTACAGTCGATGCTCCCATACTACGGCTCCCAAGAGGTAACCGAGGCGGACCGTGAAGCCAGACAATGGCTCGAGGCTATTATTGAAGATAAAGAACCACTGGTAAAGCCTGAAGAGGCCTATGTCGTGACGACGATTCTGGAGGCTATTTATGAATCTGCCAGAACAGGCAAAGAAGTGATACTGAATTAATAAAATGATCTCGTCCTCTACTTGTATAAGTAGAGGGCGGGATATTCTATCATGCAGAGGCAGCGCAATCCTATCCCTATAATCATAAATGTGAGGGGTTACATCTTATATGGAATCCGGTTTTAAGAAGGCCATGCAATTACGGTAGGGATTAATGAAGGAGGTTCACCTCATGGGAAACCAGGTTTCATGGAAAGAACGAATTAGTTACGGCCTCGGGGATACGGCTTCCAACCTCGTCTTTCAGATGATTACGATGTACTTGATGTTCGTCTATACAGATGTGTACGGATTGAATGTGGCAGCAATCGGCACATTGTTCTTAGTGGCGCGGATAATCGATGCCTTCGATAGTCCGATCATCGGGGTGCTGATCGACCGCACCAACACGAAGTGGGGTAAATCGAGGCCTTATTTTCTCTGGCTCGCGGTACCGTTTGCCATCGTTGCGGTGCTGACGTTCATGACACCGGACTTCGGCGACACGGGCAAACTTGTATACGCTCACATTACTTACATTACACTCGGTATTTTGTATGCGGCAATTAATCTGCCGTTGACATCGCTCTTGCCGAGCATGACGAGCAACTCGCAGGAACGTACGGTCGTCAACTCGGTCCGGATGATATTCGGTCAACTGGGCGGCTTGGTAGTGGTTGGCATTGCGTTAATGTCGATGCTGTCGTATAGGCAATGTCGGTATTGGATTTACAGCAGGCCTCTTGTTCACGATGCTGGCAGATACGGTTGACTACGGTGAATGGAAGTCCGGCGTCAGAGCCCAATGATTGGCGAACTGGAAGCGAAGCGTCAAGGCGGCGCAACCGCGATTCAAGCTTAATGAGCCTATTGGGGTTGTGTGGCTTGATGAGAGATTACCTTTTTGCAGATTGAAGCTGAATGAGTGTTTGGGTTATACGTTCTGTTGTGTGGCGTGATTGCTTTTTGTGATGGTACATTCTGCAGTCTGCTATCGAGATGAGATCATACAGATGCTCTCCCTCATCCGGGTATACGGCATGACCGAATGAGCAAGATACCTGTACGGTTTTGTCGTCAATACAGCCATGAATAGTGCGCTGAAGGTGATTCTGCAGCAGCTTCATACCTGATTCATCTGTGCAGGGGATGATTAACAAAAATTCGTCCCCTCCCCATCTAGCAACGTAGCCGCTTCTGCGAACGACGGAGCTAAGTGTTCTGGCTACCTGCCGTAATATGCGATCTCCGATATTGTGACCGAGCCGATCATTAATTGACTTGAAGTTATCAACATCGATTAGAAAGATATATAATTTTTCTAGTCGTTTGTCTGCTGTATTTTGCAGTCCCGGGAACGCATCCATGATATATCTGCGGTTATAAATATCTGTGAGTGCATCCTTCTCGGAGTCATGGACCGCCATATCATAACGTTTTCCTAATCGCCATCCCAAAAAAGCAAAAAGAATAATGGTGGACATGTAAAGTTCTTCACCGTAATCGTCGAAGAAGTAATTATAATTATAAAAACAGAATGACGTTGCCACTATAATCAATACTAGTATGATTCTTCCTTTATATTTCACCATGTCATAACATTCTCCCCATAAATTGAATGATATTTCTCCACGAAAATAACAAGCTATCCGCATCTAAGAGAAGCAGCAGGGCGGAACACGTTTATCAGCCTTTATACTAATCAACCGGAAGAATAAAGAAAATCATCCACCGGTGGAGATGAGGGGTGGATTTATTCCGTAACTGCTTGACGTATCTGGTTCGATAGTATTACGATAGCGACATCTGATTGAGGTGCTCTTTATAGTTCTATTACGAGGAGTGATGCCCGTTTTGGAGCGAGGGATTGAGGTTAGAGTGGGCATGAAAAATTTTTCATAACCCCATTGACAAAAAGGTACTCGTGAAATATATTGAGCTTGTTAGTTCTTAAATACTAGGTTTAGAGGCTTATTTTCGATTCATAGTTAGTTGCTGTTTACAATATAATACGGCACACTAATCGAAAGATTAGGTCGCAAAGCTTTGGAGTCTAATAGTCGCTCTGACTAATGATCGTCCGGCTGCATTTAACAATTATGTTAATGTAGCCGGGCTTTTTTATTTATGTGGAGTTCTCAACTCAACGGAATTTCCGTTCCGTAGAGCTATATAAATAAGAATGAGGAGGCAAGTAGAAAAGGCAAAGGAGGATTTAAATGAAAAAATGAGGTGGATACATGAAACGTAGATTAAGATTGGCCGTTACATGGTTGTGCATGTTGTCGGTATTTTTCGGGTTTATGCCCAATACCCTTCCAAGCGCAGCGGCAGCCGCGAACTCGGGGGATCTGATTTGGCCTAATCCAGGGGCGGTCAAGCTGACCAAGAGCGCTGAGCCCACCGGGACCAAGGGCGAATGGGAGATTACGCTGACAGCTGAGGGGAAAAACCTCAAATCTGGCGGTTCCGATGTCGTTCTCGTCATTGACAAGTCCGGGAGCATGAACGATAAACAGCGGATGACCAAAGCCAGAGATGCAGCGAATAAGTTTGTTGACAACTTGCTTGTCAAGGATTCTAGGACACGAATAGCCGTCGTTACTTTCAATAAGTCATATCAAGAAGTTTCCGGTTTTAAAGGGACCGACCAAAAGGATGCCTTAAAACAAGCGATTCAAGGTATTAAAGCAGACGGCGGGACGAATATACAAGCAGGCCTTCTCCGTGCCCGCACGTTGTTGGAGAGCAGCACTGCTCAGAACAAGGTCGTTGTGCTGTTAAGTGATGGCGAACCTACATACAGTTACAAGGCTTCTACTGCAGCCAATCATACATGGCCTGGCGGGAAATACAATTTTATCCTTTCGAATTTCAACTACAACAACGTTATTGGATCAGGCTCAAGTTATGGATTAGGGCGGTACGAGTATGGACTCGATTACGACTGGTGGAATGGATACAAGTGGAACATCAGAGATAATGGCATTGGTACAATTTCTGAAGCCAGGCACGTTATTGATTCCGGCGTTAACATCTATTCCATAGGTCTTGATGTCGGCAGTAACAGTAATGCCACCTATGTCCTGACCAACAGTCAGAATAAGGGCTACTACTCTTCCAACAGTTCGGAGCTTGAGAAAATCTTTGCCGAACTGGCAAGCAAAATTGCCTTTGCGGCCGAGAACGCCCAAGTTACCGATCCAATGGGTGACATGTTCAACCTGAAGATGAAGGGCAGCTCTCTGAGCGAAGAGGATTACAAGGCTTCACAAGGCACGGTGACGTGGAATTCGGCTACGGAGACATTTACGTGGAATGTCGGCAAAATCGTAGAAGGCACCCCGGCGACACTGACCTACAAAGTGTTGATGGATCTGTCGAAGAATCCGGATCCGAGCAAATTGTATCCGACGAATGGCAAGACGACGATGAACTATACGGACGCGAATAGCCAACCCACAGCGAAGGACTTCGAAGTGCCGGAAGTAAGCTTCGGTAAAGGATCCATCCTCGTTAAAGGCTATAAGGTCAATGCCGAGGGAACTCCGGTCAATGCGGATGGAGAAGTCGTCGAGAGGCCAGATTTGGCGGAAGAACTGTACAGCGATTATTTCAAGGTTAACGGGGACAAAGCGCTTGATATAGGTCAGTCGTATTCTGTACCTGCGCCATCGGCTGATAACTATCATTTGAAGGTCGGTACGAATCCTACAAACGTTGATTTGACGCTGAGCAAGCCTTCACAAATCATTTGGTTCGGATTTACAGATGCTCCGAGCAAGTTGACCCTTGTGCATCAAGCCGGAGATAAAGTGTTCGAAAGAAGTGCAGTGGATAAAGCACCGGGGGAATCCGTAGACGTTGGCAGCAAGACTTTCTCTGGGTATCATTTCACGGATGTCGTGGTCAGTGAAGGAAGCGGCTTGAACGTAAGCGATGGTCGTGTAACTGGCGTGATGCCTGGCAAGAATGTAACCATTACATTCAACTATGCCGCCAGTGAGCAAAGCGTAACCGTAAAGTACTATAAAGAAGGAACAACCGAAGAGGTACATCCTTCGAAGAGCTTATCAGGCAAAACGGGCGACACAGTTGAGCTGGTTGCGGAGACCGTAGCGGGATATAGCGTGGTGAAGCCAGACAAAGTGGATTACACGTTCACGGCTGAAGCGAACCAAGAGCATATCTTCTACTATAAAGGAATAACGCAAAAGCTGACCGTGAATTATCTGGAGCAAGGCACGGATAAAGTCCTGGCGGAAGCCACGACCGTAGACGGAGTAACAGGTAAAACGGTGGAGCTGACAGCCGCGGAAGTAGCGGGTTACACGCCGTTGAAGGAAAGTGATAGCTACACCTTTAAAGCAGAAGGCAATGTGTACACGTTCTACTACAAAGGAACAGCACAAAAGCTGAGCGTGAACTATCTGGAGCAAGGCA
>NZ_JAMAWB010000159.1:0-234 GCF_023713585.1 Paenibacillus sp. MER TA 81-3 | reverse complement strand
TAAACTGCCCGACACGCAGACGGATTTCGGAAACGGTGGAATAGAACACATTGTTGATCACACTGGACTTGAGCCATTTCCAGAGTCCTTCCACGATGTTTAACTGCGGGCTATATGGTGGCAGAAATACAAGCTTAAGCCGATTATTCTGTTCTTTCAGAAACGGCTGAAGCAGCTTTGCATGATGAATCCGGGCATTATCTAACACAAGAACAAGTTTCCCCGTCGGATAAG
>NZ_JAMAWB010000158.1:0-237 GCF_023713585.1 Paenibacillus sp. MER TA 81-3 | reverse complement strand
TACTGACCAAGTTCCGCAAATTACGGCTTAAAGACATGAAGCTGCTGGATCTGTTGATTCAGAAAACCGTGGAAATTGCGATTGTGCAAGGCATTATTCGAAGCAAATCCCTTATTGTAGATTCGACCCATACCAAAGCTCGCTATACCCAAAAGACGCCGCAGGAGGTGCTCCGAGAACGCTCCAAAAAGCTGAGAAAAGTTATCTATTCGCTGGATGAATCGATGAAGAATGCCT
>NZ_JAMAWB010000157.1:0-238 GCF_023713585.1 Paenibacillus sp. MER TA 81-3 | reverse complement strand
CTATATAAGTTGAACAAAAGAATTAGAGGATTATGGTAAGGAATTTCAACCCTGCATGTCGAATAAAGAAGGAAATAGAAGAAGATAGGCAGGAAAAGAACATGGAAAACACAACGAAGCTTGAAGAAGTAAAGCAAGCCATGAGAAAAGCAAGGGATCGCCGAATGTACGAGCGTTGCTTGGCAATAAGTTTGCATTTACAAGGGCATTCGGTAAAAGAAATTGCCCATACATTGAA
>NZ_JAMAWB010000156.1:0-245 GCF_023713585.1 Paenibacillus sp. MER TA 81-3 | reverse complement strand
TGCTTCGAATCATATTGCTTAGGATAAGCCCTCGACCGATTAGTATTCGTCAGCTCCACACATTGCTGTGCTTCCACCCCGAACCTATCTACCTCGTCGTCTTCAAGGGGTCTTACTAAATTGGGAAATCTCATCTTGAGGGGGGCTTCACGCTTAGATGCTTTCAGCGCTTATCCCTTCCGTACGTAGCTACCCAGCCATGCCTCTGGCGAGACAACTGGTACACCAGCGGTACGTCCATCCCG
>NZ_JAMAWB010000155.1:0-246 GCF_023713585.1 Paenibacillus sp. MER TA 81-3 | reverse complement strand
ACCAAGGCGCGTACAACAACTTCAGCGGCCAAAGCGGCTACGGCACGATGAACCAAGGTTTGTCCGGCGGCATCGTGGCAAGCACGTACAGCGGCAACAACTCGGGTCCGTCCGGCAGCACGGCCAACCAAGGCGCGTACAACAACTTCAGCGGCCAAAGCGGCTACGGCACGATGAACCAAGGTTTGTCCGGCGGCATCGTGGCAAGCACGTACAGCGGCAACAACTCGGGTCCGTCCGGCAGCA
>NZ_JAMAWB010000154.1:0-246 GCF_023713585.1 Paenibacillus sp. MER TA 81-3 | reverse complement strand
CTTTATATCAACATAAGGATGATTCTAAGACACTTTACTACTTTCGCGATTCAGTTTTCAAGGTACAAGTGTGAAAGAGATTCCTCTTTCAAAACTGAAAACGAGTGGAACGTTTGTGTGGTGGAAGCGATGCTTCCTGTATGTCTCCGTCGCAGGAGACGTAATCCTTAGAAAGGAGGTGATCCAGCCGCACCTTCCGATACGGCTACCTTGTTACGACTTCACCCCAATCATCTACCCCACCTT
>NZ_JAMAWB010000153.1:0-249 GCF_023713585.1 Paenibacillus sp. MER TA 81-3 | reverse complement strand
AGCGGGCACCGTTTGCACTTCTCCACGTCAAAATAATAGGTGTCCACCTGGTTCTTCCCTCGGCCTTTCTTACCCTGCCGCGCCCGGCGAGTCGCCAAATGCCCCGCCTTGCAGACGTATAACCCCGCATCTTTATTGAATTCAAATTCATCTTCTTTCTTTCGGTTACCCTGCGTAATTAAAGGGTTTAATTTCGCCACTAATTCAATCTCGTTTTGGGCGCTGTACGCCAGATTGTCTTTTTCCGAG
>NZ_JAMAWB010000152.1:0-249 GCF_023713585.1 Paenibacillus sp. MER TA 81-3 | reverse complement strand
TGGCAACGTCCTACTCTCCCGGGACCCTGCGGTCCAAGTACCATCGGCGCTGGAGGGCTTAACGGTCGTGTTCGGGATGGGTACGCGTGGAACCCCTCCGCTATCGCCACCAAACAGATTTACAAGGGTTTGCACCTTGAAAACTGAACGCGAAAGTTTCAACTGCTTCGAATCATATTGCTTAGGATAAGCCCTCGACCGATTAGTATTCGTCAGCTCCACACATTGCTGTGCTTCCACCCCGAACCT
>NZ_JAMAWB010000151.1:0-253 GCF_023713585.1 Paenibacillus sp. MER TA 81-3 | reverse complement strand
CGTTATGAGCAATGGGGGGACGCAGAAGGATAGGGACGCGAGCTGATGGATGCTCGTCCAAGCAGTGAGGCCGGTCAGTAGGCAAATCCGCTGACCATAAGGCTGGGCTGTGATGGGGAGGGAAAATTATAGTACCGAAGGTCTTGATTTCATGCTGCCAAGAAAAGCCTCTAGCCAGGATGAAGGTGCCCGTACCGCAAACCGACACAGGTAGGCGAGAAGAGAATTCTAAGGCGCGCGGAAGAACTCTCGT
>NZ_JAMAWB010000150.1:0-254 GCF_023713585.1 Paenibacillus sp. MER TA 81-3 | reverse complement strand
TGAAAAGAAGACCGTCAACCTGTGCAGGATGGCGGTCTCTGGCGCATGGATGGATATACTAATAGTGCGTGTTCAAAAGAGGACTTTTTGAGCAACCTCTAATAGGAATCGGCCTGAAATTTGTAACCTACACCTCTCACCGTAACGATATACCGGGGTTGTGTTGGATCTGGTTCGATTTTTTTGCGTAGATTGCTTATATGTACCATAAGGGTTCGTGTATCCCCAAAGCTTTCCGTGTTCCAAATGTGCTG
>NZ_JAMAWB010000014.1:0-168261 GCF_023713585.1 Paenibacillus sp. MER TA 81-3 | reverse complement strand
TGGCTGCAGCCTTAACACCAATTTCGCCACTTGCGATTTCATCAAGGATAATGAGAGTTTCTCTGACGCATCATATTTTTTATTAGGCATAAAAAGCTCCCCATACACAGGTTTTATTATTTCACCTATCTACCGTAAGGGGAGCATATCACTTTTGAAACAGCCTCTCTATTTTTTTGCTATTTTTTTATAGGAATGGTCACTTCCAGATCCTTCAGATATGTTCTATCCTTGTCATTGCCGCCGACAACCTTCCAATCCTTGGTTTTTACCGTAAGGGTAAACGGCTTGATCGTGATCGATTTCGTATTGCCGTCAAAAGGGGAATACAGCTTATCAATGTGATATTCTGTTTTGGGTTCGCTCCAGAAGTACTCGACCCCATCTGGTTGCAGGACATTTCCTTTGTCGTCCACAAGCTCATAATAGACCATGCTGGCGCTGTAATCGCCCGTTTGCTCCGGAGATTTTGGAACCGGGCCCTTACTATCCAGAATGAGACGGGTAGACACTGGTGAACTAACTAGTTCCTTGACGGTATAACTGAACTGTCCGTCCGATTTGGAGACCTCCGGCTTCAACACAAGCGAGTTATTCTCTATCTTCACGGGAGTTTTGAATTCAAAGGTTTCATTAACCTGTGTGACATCCGCCTGAATCGTGAGCTCGAATTGGTCAGGCAATTTCAATCCATGTGTCAATTCAACTTTATAAGCAACATCGTCCTGTACAAGAAAATCCCCATAGTTGGAGCTGTCAAATTCAATTTCTTGTCCGTTAACAAGAATGGTTGGCCTTTTAATATACCCTTTAAGATGAATCGGTTTTTTCTCAAAGTCAGGATCGATAATTTCTCCCTTGAACCCCTCTTCAGATAGATATGAATAAGCAGCAGTTGGCGGCAAATCTGCCCCTTCACGCTCCAACACGAAGGATAAACGGGTTCCATCGTAGAGCAAACTGGCTAACTCCAGCGTTACTCCATCATGGGTTACACTCAGGTTGGGTTCAGATACGATTCCCTGGTTAATGGCAGTATCCAGAGCTTCTTTGCTCATTCCTTTAAAAAGGCCGCCGATCATTGGAATATTCTGTAATGTTGCAGCCATTGCCGGCGATACAAATCCCGTGCCAATCACACCTCCACCTAGTACTGCTGCGACAGATGCGACCAAGACGGTTCTTCTCATTATATTTGGTTTTCGTTTCGAAGATCTTCTTGTCAGTTCACTCTCTCCAATTTTATTCATAATTTGATCACTCCTGCTTTTGTCTGGTAATGACGATTCACGAATCATTTGTTCTATTGCATCCATTTCAGCGAATTCCGTTTGTTTCGGCCAATGTCCCATGTGCCATCTCTCCTTTTTGGCTTGTACGTTCCATCAGTTTTCGACGCAATCTTTCATATTTTTTCCGTATTGTGGCGGGCTTGAGGCCCATGATTTCGCTTATTTCCTCAAAGGTGTACTGTTCTACCGCCTTAAGGAGTAAAATATGCCGCTCTTCCGTTGTAAGATAAGTCAAAAGCTCATAGACCACTGACTCGTCGCGTGAGATTTGCAGCGCAGGCTGCTGCTCTTTATAATGTTCGATCAGCTTGAGCCAGCGGCTCTGCTTTTTCTTTATATTAATCAAATGATGGTAGGCTATCTTATACAGCCAAGCAGAGAAGGATACTTGTCTTCTGTACTGATGAAGATTTTCATAGGCGCGAATAAAGATCTCCTGAACGGCATCTTCCGTCTCCGTATGATCCTTCAAAATATAGTAGCAGTAAGTATACATTTGCCGTTCAAACTGGATAATGATCGCTTGGTATGTCTGTGTGTCTCCTGCTTGGACCTGTTCTACAACCGCTTCAATTGCATTCCTTTTTCCTTCCGCTTCCCCGGGGATGGTTGGCTGCAAGAGATCACCTCCTTTCTCGTACCTATATAACAATCTCAAAATGCGATTTTGTGACACTATCTTTTTATTGTGGCGAATTATAGTAGCTTTACTCATCTCCAATTTAAAAAAACCCGCCAAAATTCATTATGGTATTATCCCCTTTAAGTAGATACTCAAAAGAAAAAGCGTCGTCATTAGACGGCGCTTGCATCTATAGTTCCGGAAATAATGAACTTGTCTTGCGCATATTGTTCGTCTAGGAAGAACGGTGCCCCTCTAAATGCACATCCACTTCTGTCATCGGCTTGGTATAGGTTAATTCAACGACGTACATCTTGCTCACTCCCGACTATCGTATGTATGAAGGAGTATGTTCCCTCCTCCTGCGTTTCGTTATATATGCGACCTCTATTAAGTACCAGGGATTGTCTTCTTAGAAGTCAACAACCGCCAATATCACATGGAATGCGACATTGACGGTTGCGTATAGATGGTATATACATTAATCAGGTTGCGGTTCGCCTGACAACAGCCCTTTATACTCGTGCCAGCGTCTGCAGCCCGACCGTGTTCAAGAAGTTCCACGGCTTATTGAAATGAGGCTGGAAGAAGAAGTCGACAACTGCCAGCTCATCCATCGTCATCTTGTTCTGAATGCAGAGTGACAGCGTATTGACAGCAGCCGTCAAGTCGATTTTCGATGCTAGCTGCGCGCCGACGATGCGTTCGCCATCCGCTTCGTACACCACTTTGAGCATGACTTCCTCATGAGTCGGCATGAACTCGGGCCGGTAGCTGTCTGTTATTGTGCTCACTTTCACATTCATTCCGGCAGCAAGTGCCGCCTGCTCCGTTAAGCCTGTAGAAGCGATATGATGATCATAAATCTTAATCCCAGACGTCCCTTGCGTGCCAAGCGAGCGGATACGCGGCTCCACCAGGTTGCATGCGGCAATCGTGCCCATGCGGACGGCATTCGTCGCCAGTGGAATGTACGTAGCTTGACCCGTCGGATTGTACTGTACGGCACAGCAGTCCCCTGCGGCAAATACATCAGGCTGGCTCGTGCGCATATATTCATCGACTACGATGGCTCCATTATCCAGCATGTCAAGCTGGCCGCGGAACAGCTCCGTGCTCGGCTTGAAGCCGATGCAGAGAATGACGAGTTCCGCTTCATACTCGCCCTGATTGGTAACCACCTTCGAGACGCGCCCGTCGGTTCCTTCAAATCGAGCTACCGTTTCTCCGAGCGCCAGCCGCACGCCTTTTGCCCGCAATGTCTCTTCCACGGAAGCCGTAAATTCAGCATCCAAGTATTTCGACATCACCCGATCGCTCATGTCGATAAGCGTCACTTCTTTGCCGTTCTCCTCGAACGCTTCAACGAGCTCGATGCCGATATAGCCTGCACCAATGACGACGACTCGGCGGGCATCCTGAGCTTTTTCAATAATGGCATTGGAATGATTATAATTTTTGCAGAGCATAATATTGTCAAGGTCGATACCTTCGAACGGCGGCACAACCGGCCATGAACCCGTCGTAATAATCAACTTATCGAATGTATCCTCAAGCTCTTCACCCGTCTCCAGATTGCGTACGCGGAGTGTCTTATTGGCTGTGTCTGCATCAAGCACATCGTGGCGCATCTTCGTGACGACTCCAAGGTCGGCAAGCTGATTCGGCGAAGAATAGAACAGTCCTTGCGGGTCTTTCACGACGCCGCCCACATATAAGGCAATGCCGCAGGACAAGAAGGAGATATTGTCGTTTCGTTCATATACGGTAATTTGAGCTTCAGGGTAACGCTTGGCCGTTTGGACGATAGCGGCGGTGCCTGCATGTGTACAACCGATGACTGCAACTTTCATAGTAAGTTCCTCCCTTATGTTCAAGTCAGAATTGTATTGAAAAGGTGAAAAATAATAATCCATGTGAATGTGAATACCTTCACTTACTAAAATAAAAAATATTGTGCCTTTTGTTCGTTGTATGACATTGTTCATTGCATCAACCGAACATACTTTTATTATATTCGTTTCTTTAGCCACGACAACCTCGCGCAAACGCTATCATTTGTCTAATTTGTGAAAATAATAACTTTCACAATGTATAGTAAAAAAAATGTGATAAATATCATAGAACACTCTTCCGATTCGTTCGCTCGCAGCTATGTGTATTCATATATTTACCATTTTTGATTATGGCGCAAATCCTTGGTTTTTATATAGGTTTGTATTAAAGTATACGGGGTCTGCATAATTATACTTTCAACTCGAAGGAGATTATATACATGACACCAACGAACGACCCACAGTCATCCGCTCCCGTACGGGGCGAAGGCTGGACAGGGATTTTGCGATTTGCCATTCCCTCCTTGCTAGGGCTTTTGCTCTTCGTCGTGCCCCTGCAATGGAATGGGGAAGTAACGGTTCCCATTGCATTTTTGGCCAAAGCAATTCAGCATGCATTAGCGCCATGGCTGCCGCTGGCCGCCACTATCGTCATCGTGCTTGCTTGGATCGGGACGGCTTACACCCGCTGGCTCGCGCCGAAGCGCCTGCTTGCGCTTCCATTATGGAAATCCATGTTTCACATTACCCCCTTCTGGTTCGTCACCCGAACGTTGGGGATGATATTTGCGCTGTTGACATACTTTCAGATCGGTCCTGACTGGATAGGGTCGGAGAATACGGGCGGAATGCTGCTAAGCAGCTTGATTCCCGGCCTGTTCGTCGTCTTTCTGCTGGCGGGTCTGCTGCTCCCGCTGCTTGTTGATTTCGGGTTGCTCGAATTTTTCGGAACGCTGATGACGAAAATTATGCGCCCGATATTCACCTTGCCCGGTCGTTCATCCATTAACTGCATGGCCTCTTGGCTCGGTGATGGCACGATCGGAGTCATGATGACGAGCAAGCAATATGAGTCGGGTTATTATACGAAACGGGAAGCGGCTGTTATTGGAACGACCTTTACGGCCGTCTCGATTACGTTCAGCTTTATTGTGCTGTCCAATGTGAACATGGCGCATCTGTTTCTGCCGTTCTACGCCACAGTGACGTTCGCGGGTATGGTCGCAGCCATCATCATGCCGCGCATCCCGCCGCTCTCGCGCAAGCCGGATACGTATTACGGCGAAGTGCAACAAGCCGAAGAAGAAGTGATACCTCCTGCGTGGAAGCCATGGCGCTGGGCGCTCCATCAAGCGGTCGGCAAGGCGAAGCAGCATGAGGGGACGAGATCCTTCCTGCAGAACGGAAGCAAAAACATCATTGACCTGTGGATTGGAGTCATCCCGGTCGTTATGGCTATCGGCACGCTCGCGGTGGCGATTGCCGAGTTCACGCCGTTGTTCAAATGGCTCGGCTGGCCGTTCATTCCGCTCCTGAATCTATTAGGTGTGCCAGAAGCGGATGCGGCTTCACGGACGATTCTCGTCGGCTTTGCCGATATGTTCTTGCCTACTGTGCTCGCCTCCAATATAACAAGCGAGCTGACCCGCTTCGTCGTCGCGGCGCTGTCCGTAACGCAGCTCATTTATATGTCAGAGGTGGGCGGTCTCTTGCTCGGCTCCAAAATACCGGTCAATCTGAAGGATCTTTTAATTATATTTGTGCTGCGCACCCTTATTACGCTGCCGATTATTACATTGATTGCGCATCTGCTGTTCTAATAGAGGTTGTTCAAAAACACCCTATTGATCACGAAATATCCCAAGATGTGATTCGACATCGAATCTTGCAATTCACTCTTGAAGTCCGGTGCTCATGTAGTCTCGCCTGCACTGCCGCTGCTCCTTACAAGTTTTACGGAGCAAAACTCGCTTCGGGAGCATGCGCTTCGAGTTCTTGCTACCTTCTCGGTGCTGAACAGTGACTTTTTCAATTCGCACTAATGCGAAATCGCTCGAAAGGCCCCTATCCGGTGACGGGAATCCCCGTTTTTTGCTTGGATATGGGCTTTTTTATATATTGCTTCCCTTCCTAAAAACGATTATCGTTACATCATTCATTTCGAAAGGGTTGTTCAAGGTAAACGGCGCTCAATACTCCATTAACCTGCACTTTTGCAGTTTGCCGCCACTTATTCACCAGTCTTCTAGAAGTGCTGCGAAAACGGCCTCTTTACCGTCAGTCATCACGCATCCCGCTGCGCTATCTCTACTTCATTCGCTCGCTCCTTCTTCCGCTATCATCCCATGGCGGCAACGGGAAGGCACGCTGTACCTATCACGAACTGACTCCTGTATCGATGATATCACATACATATTACCGCCAGAGAGAAAGGAGCTTGTCCATGAACGGCAAAGATGCCGCCGGTACGAGCCCTGCATCCGCAGCGCTTCGGCCGCAAGCTAGCCCGCAGCAGACGACTGTGTTCCGCATTCTGCTCGCCATCAGCTTCGTACACTTGTTCAACGATTCGATTCAAGCCGTCATCCCGGCCATATTCCCGATTCTGAAGGATACGATGAGCCTGTCCTTCACGCAGATTGGCTGGATTTCATTCGCCATCAACTTTACGGCATCGCTCATGCAGCCTGTCGTCGGCTATGCGGCGGATCGCAGACCTACGCCGATCCTCCTGCCGATTGGGATGGGCTTTACCTTTACCGGTGTGCTCCTGCTCGCCTATGCGCCGAATTATTGGATGGTGCTGCTTGCCGTTATCTTCGTCGGCCTCGGTTCCGCCGCCTTTCATCCAGAGGGCAGCCGGGTTGCCCATATGGCCGCTGGAATGCGCAAAGGTCTGGCGCAGTCCATCTTTCAAGTCGGCGGGAATGCTGGGCAGTCCTTGGCGCCGATGCTGACGAAATGGGTGTTCATCCCGTTCGGTCAGATTGGGGCGCTCGGCTTCACGATTATCGCAGCCGCCGGAATCGCTGTACAGATGTATGTAGCTAAGTGGTATCGCAGCATGCTCGATGCCGGCTACACGTTCAAAAAGCGCCATCAGGCAAGAGCAATGGACCCTGCGAAGCGCAAAAGCATCCTCTGGGCGACAATCATTTTGGTCGTGCTCGTCTTTGTCCGCTCGTGGTACGGGGCTGCTATCGGGAGCTACTATGCATTCTATCTGATGGATGCCTATAAGCTCAGTCTCGACAATGCGCAAATTTATATTTTTCTGTTCCTGGCCGCCGGTGCGGTTGGAACGTTCTTCGGCGGTCCGCTTGCCGACCGCTTCGGCAGACGCAATCTGATTCTCGTCTCCATCGTCGGCACGGTGCCGATCGCGCTGGCGCTGCCGTTCGTCACTCCGTTCTGGGCTGCCGTCCTGTTGACCTTGAACGGGTTCATCCTGCTCTCCAGCTTCTCGGTAACGGTTGTCTACGCTCAGATGCTTCATCCGGGTAATATCGGAACCGTATCGGGGCTCATTACAGGCTTCGCATTCGGTATGGGCGGTATTGGCGCACTCGTGCTTGGTTACTTCATCGACGGCTGGGGTATCACAAACGTGATGATCGCATGCGGCTTCCTGCCGATTCTCGGCCTGTTGACGTGGCTGCTGCCTAACGATGCGACGCTGGATGAGTGGGCGAAGGAATTGCCTGAGGATTAATTATTAATGAACGCAAGCGAATAACGTAAAAAAAAACTGGAACCGCTATCTAAAGAGACGCTTGCTCTCCGATAGCGGTTCTTTTATATGCCATATATATATATTTGTTCATGCATCTGATGACATTCATATGGGGTGTATGGTAACGTAACACATACCATTATTTAGACACATTTTAACAAACAGCCCAACTGGGGACTTGCGGCGGTAGCCGCTGAGATCTACAATATTGTCAACTTCCCTAACTGATATATTTAACAGCACACCTTTTTGGTTATCGAATAAATATATTCATTGACAACAGGATGGAAGATAGATGATTTCAATACGGAGGTGACGGAGGATGTCGCAAGAGCAAGACGGGAAACAAGCGATCGAAGCAGTCGAAGAGCATCAGGCTTGCCAAGAACAGCAGGAAGAAGAGGCAGAAGAGTCTGAAGACCGCGAGACGATCAAACACCTCCAAATGGCGATTCAACAAATTAATGAGCTGTATCAGCGGCAACGATATAAAGAGGCGCTGCTGGGGACCGCCCGGCTGCAGCAGCAATATCCGGAGCACCCAACGGTTATGTCGCTCGCTGCGATGGTCCACAAGCCGATAGCGCCGGACAAAGCGCTGCATTGGGCTGCTGAAGCGCTGAAGCGAGATATTTATCAATCGGATGCCTGGCGGGTGAGAATGTCGGTGTATTACGACCGCGGGGAATGGAGCGCATTCGAGACCGCCGCTCGGCAGCTCGCCATTGTGGCTCCAGACGACCCGACGCCCCATTTGCTCCTGGCGCAGCACCAAATGCGAAGAGGCGCGCTAGAACAAGCGCTGCTGTCGCTGGAACGCTGCATTGCCATCGAGCCTGCCGGAATTGCTTATGCCACTTACAGCTATGTACTCGCCCAATTGGAACGTGTTCCGGAATCTAAAGAAGCTGAGCGCAAAGCGCTTGAGATGAATGAAGAACATGCGTATACGTTCATGCAGCTGGCATGGGCGGCAGACCAGCGCGGGGAACATGAGCATTCCCTCAAATTCATGGGAGAGGCGGTTCGCCTTGATCCTGGCGATCAGCAGGTGCGGGAAGAATATATGGATGCGCTGCAGAAGACGCACCTGTGGTTCCGCCTAGTGTGGTGGCCGGCACAACTATTTCAGAAGCTTCAGCCCTTCATTCTCCTTATCATTTGGGTCATTTTCGCCATCATTCAGCCTGCTTTTCTTATCGGCTTCATTGTGCTTCATATTGCAACGTATTGGCTTAGCCGCTTCGTCGTGAATTGGAAAGTATACGGTCGGCCGTGGGTGTCATAAGGCACCCTCTCGGCCTGCGCGGGTGGAACCGTCCAGCTTATGCAATCGTCGTCAGAATGACGCCTACGGCAATCAGCACGACCCCCATCGTTCCCCAGATCGACAGCTTCTCCCCCAGAAACAGAAATGCAAATCCGACAGCCAGCACGACGCTGAGCTTATCGATGGGAGCGACCTTCGCCACGTCCCCTTTTTGAATGGCTAAAAAATAGAACAACCACGACATCGCTCCCGCCACACCGCTTAACACGATGAATAGCAGCGCCTTGCGGTTCGCCAACACTTCGCCGATTTGCGTCAGCTTTCCTTGAACAGCTATGACGCCGATCAGAAACAACGCCATAATGACGGCACGGATTGCCGTGGCCGTGTTTGAATCAACCTGCTGCAAGCCAATTTTTCCGAAAATAGACACGAAGGCAGCCATTACGGCAGAGGCCAAAGCGAACCAAAACCAACTCCCCATATATTCCCATCCCCTTCTTCACCAAATAATAGTATCATGCTCAAGTCGGCAATGATTTACATACATCGAACTGATGCCGAACTTAACGCAATATATTGAGAACAATTATCAATTATAACAAAAGAGTGCGCTTGCCAACACCCCTTTGAAATAGGAAAATGTTAATAAGTTAAAAACGGTCATTTACATACGTTGCTGGAAACGATATACTAGTGAACGTTTTGGTTCAGGTTCGGACAAATGCATTTCATAAAACATACACCAGTAAAGTTGAAATTAGGAGCCGTTCCTTCATGATATAGTCTATAAAAAGGAGACGTTCACATGACTGCTTGGCGAAAGCGAACGTTGCACTGGACTCCGGCACGCGTGCTGGTGACCGGGTTTCTGTTTATTATTACGATAGGCGCAATTTTATTGAAATTACCGATTTCCACCGCACCGGGTCATTCCCTCTCGATCGTTGACGCTTTGTTCACGGCAACGTCCGCCGTGTGCGTCACAGGGCTAGTGGTGGTCGATATCGGGACGACCTTCTCTGCGTTCGGACAAGGGGTCATTATTTCACTCGTTCAAATTGGCGGCATCGGCTTCATGTCCGTGGCGCTGCTCTTCTACTTGATGCTCGGCAAGCGGATATCGCTGCGCGAACGATTGATCCTACAGGAATCAATTAACGCGAACAGCATGGAAGGCATCGTGCGCACGATTAAGCGCGTTATCATCTTTGTATTTGTCATTCAAGGCACCGCAACCGTTATTCTCATGCTGCATTGGTCCAGCCATATGTCCTTGACGCAAGCGTTCTACTACGCCCTGTTCCATTCCGTGTCACTCTTTAACAATGGGGGCTTCGATCTGTTTGGGTCAAGCTTTCAGCAGTATGCGGGAGACTTCTTAACGAACTTGATCGCTTTTCTGCTCGTCTTGTCTGGCGGGCTCGGCTTCATCGTGTTGGCGGAGCTGTACGATTATCCGAAGTCGCGCCGGCTGTCGCTCCATTCGAAAGTCGTGCTGTCCATGTCAGCGCTTCTAGTCGTTGTCGGAGCCATATTTATATTCATCTTTGAAGTAACGAACCCGAATACGCTCGGATCGTTAACATGGGACGGCAAGCTGTATGCGTCGTTCTTCCAATCCATTTCCGCGAGATCGTCCGGGACAGCGACGCTTGACATTGCCGATATGCGGCAAGTGACGCAATTCTTCCTCATCATATTGATGTTTATCGGAGCATCGCCGGGATCGGCCGGCGGCGGAATTAAGACGACGACGTTCGCCATTCTGCTGGCGGCCGTGTATGCCATGCTGCGCGGGCGTGAAGATGCGGTATTGTTCCGCCATCGCCTCGCCAAAGACCAAATCGTGAAGGCGTTGACGATTATTTTCCTAGCGCTGTTCATGGTGCTGTCCGTGTCCATGCTGCTTGCCGTTACAGAGGACGAGCCGTTCATCAGCATATTGTTCGATACAGTGTCCGCCGTAGCCACCGTCGGAATGTCCATGGGATTAACGCCGGAGATGACGCCTTTCGGCAAGCTGGTCATCTGCATGACGATGTTCATCGGACGGATCGGCCCGATGACGCTCGCCTATGCGCTTGGCAACCGCAAGGAGCAATCCTTGTTCCGTTATCCGGAAGGCAAGATTATGATTGGGTAAGGAAAAAATGTAACAAAAAGGGGTGGAGGGTATCCGCTGGAGAGACCTGGCGATCGCCTTTGAATCCGAGTCATCCCCGCATCGTCTCAGCCCAATGACTTGGATTCAACAGCGACGGAAGCGGGTACCCCCACCATTCTTGTTTCTTTTTCAATTCATTTCGGGTTTCTCAACAAAATCAGGCAGCAAGCGCGGTGCGCTGCTGCCTTTTTTCGTGCTTTTTGCATATATGGAAATACAGAACGATTAGGAAGCCGTCGGAGCATCGCTCGATAGCATGGACTCTTGTTGCGCTTTTTGCTTGCCTGAAGGAATGAGCAGATTCAAAATCAGAGCGGCGAGCGCGCCGACTGTAATGCCGGAAGACAGGACATAGACAGCGAAGTCCGGCAACCCGTCCAATGCGCCTTGCGGCAGCACCGTCACCGCCATCGTGAGCAGAATCGGCACGCCGATAATCATCATGGCCCGCTCATCCAAATCGACGAACTGGATGACCTTCAGCCCGTTCACGACAATCGCTACGCAGACGACGCCGAAGATGCCGTTAATGACAGGCTCTGGAATGCAAGTAATCGCAGCCGACAGCTTCGGCATGAGACCCAGGGCGATAAGAATTCCCCCTCCGGCCATAATCGCCATCCGGCTTCCTACACCCGTCACCGCGATAAGCCCTGCATTGGAGGAATAGCCGGTCATCGGCGTGCCCCCGAACAATGCGCCGACGAAGCAGCCCAAGCCTTCTCCGGCTGCCGCGCGATTCAAGCGCTCATCCGTCAGCTCCTTCCCCGTAATGGAGGAAATGACGAACCATGTCCCCGTCGTTTCAATCAAAATAATAAAGTATACAAACATCATCGTCAGAATGGCACTTAAATCAAACACGGGTGCGCCAAACGGAAAGAAGCTCGGCAAGGAAACCCAGTCTGCGTCGGCTACCGGCGCAAAATCAACCGTTCCTAAGAACGATGCCACCACAGTGCCGACAACGATCGCGACAATGACCGAAATGAGGCGCGATACAGTACCTAGACCTCTGGATTGACGTCCCAGCAGCATGCATGCGATGAGCACACCTGCAGATACAGCGGCGATGAGAATGTTCGTCCACAGATCCCCTGGCGCTCTATAAATATTATTCATGCCGGTCGGCATGAGCGAAATGCCTACAATTAGAATGACCGTACCACCTACAAGCGGAGGGATCACCCGGCGTACCGCCTTGGCGAACCATTTCAGCGGCATGCCTAGCAGAATCATCAGCAGCGCGCCGGGAATGAGACTTCCTGTCATCGCGCCCAGCCCAAGCTTGCTTCCGATCGCGCCAATAGCGCCGATTGGCACATACGATGGTCCTTGTACGACAGGCAGCCGTAAGCCGAAGCCCGTCTGAATCAACGTCGCAATTCCAGTTCCAAGAAAGCACATTTGAATAAAGAATGAAGTGTCAGCTGCGCTTAACGAAAGCAATCCGGCAATGATAATGGGCGCAATGTATAAATCCATCGCCAAGACGTGCTGAAGCCCGAGAATGAAAGCTTTCCCCATACTGATCTTATCGTCGACGCCGACGACAAGCGTATTTGTCTTCGCTGGTTGTTCCATAAGTGATATCAGCTCCCAATTTTCTGTATCGTTCCGTATATGATTTTTATCACAACCTGATTATAGTGCGAAGTTTTATTTTTGTATAGAAAAATTACGAATATTTTTTAGTTTTGTATTTAAAATGTTCGCCTTTAAGGTTGACTGCAACGTCTAAATTCCCTAAAATGAGCTTATGTAACGCTCGAAAAACGAAAGTGCCAGTTAAGAAATCATTTAGAGTATATACTTCCATATAAAGGGGACTAATGAAATCATGATCGTCAACGACGCCGTATTGCACAATGAATGGATAGTGGCCTGCCGTGCTCAGGACCTTCAGGAGAAGCCGATGCAGGTGCTCATTATGGGAGAACGTGTCGTCTTGTTCCGCGTAGAAGAAGGGGTGCATGCCTTTAAAGATTTGTGTGTGCATCGTGGTGCGGCGCTGTCGCAAGGCTGCGTAAAGGATGGAAAGCTGGTCTGTGCCTACCATGCATGGGAATTCGACGCTTCCGGCGCCTGCGTAAGCATTCCGCAGCTCCCGAAAGAGCAGGCTATTCCTACCAAAGCGCATGCAATCACATACGGGTGTGAAGAACGTTATGGCTTCATTTGGGTCAACCTTGGCCAAGCGGACGCGCCATGGTTCCCATTCCCGGAATACGGTGCCGCCGGATGGCGCAACGTCATCTGGGGACCGCAGACCGTGGCGGCGAAGCCACCGCGCATCGTCGAGAACTTCTTGGATGTCGGCCATCTGGCTATCGTCCATGAAGGCTATTTGGGGGTTGAAACGCATACGGAAATCGGAGATTATCGTGTACACCGCGTACCGGAAGGCATCCGTTCCGAGGAAATCGCTATATTCCAGCCAGATCCGGATGGTTCGGGGCAAGCGAAGCACGTGTATTACACTTATGAGATCGCACGTCCGTTAACGGTGAAATTCACGAAGCGCGACAACGAGACCGATCATCTCATGTCCATCGTGCTGACGGTGCAGCCGAAGGATGCGGACACCTCAATTGCATATGGAGTGCTCTCTTTCAATTACGATACCGGCATGGCTGATGAGGAAATAACGAGCTTCCAGGATATGATTTTCGCGCAGGACAAGCCAGTGGTTGAGAATCAGAAGCCAGAGGATTTGCCGCTTGACCTGCAGGTGGAGCTGTCGCTCAAATGCGACCGTGTCAGCATTGCCTACCGCCAATATCTGAAGGAGCTCGGCGTCGTCTGGGGAACGGCCTGAGACAGCGATGACCGATCACTAAGTCTGGGGCCTGGAAAGGTGCCCAGGCTTTTTTGCATTCAATGTGATCGACTTCGTCTCCAGCAGGGTACCGACATTCAGCCTTTACCCCATATAACGGATGAATTCCGCAGCGGGTTTTCGTGGAGACGCAGCACTCGCTTTTTCTGTTCCGCGGTGGAGCCCGGAGTAAGTTCCATTGGAAAATATACATTGAAATGTACGGACTCGGCGGCTAAACGGCATGTAGACTGTAATTTATCCAATGGATCCGGCTGTTTTTCAGCCATTAGTGAGGATGGAGTGTCGAATCATTGGAAGAATTCCAATGAAACCTGCCATAAAGGGATACACGCTGCTGTTTCACTGGAAACAATCCAATGGATGAGCAAGTAAATAACTAGTTACTAAGATGTCATCCAACCTGAGCAATATGGAGTATAGTAAGGGACATGTGACGGTCATGATCATTCATTCTATGAAAAATTACGGCTAAACACTCATCGGCTTCCCTCGCGGGAGCCGATGAGCCTAGCGCACGGCTATAGTGCCGCCAACTTACTCCTAAGATTAACTCAAGTTGCCCGGTACCGATTTGGATACGCGTCCGGTCTTCACGCATGCAGCTTGCGCTGCGGGACGGATAATTTTCATGCCTGTCACCTCCTTGCAATGAGTGGAGCGGTACGTACATTCAGCCTCGCTAGAGCAGAACGGCCGCATTCGCTCTGTGCAATTCGTTCTATACATCCACCGCCGCTGCCGCTTCCTCGGCCTGCGTCTGCAGCCAAATCGTGCGCAGCACCTTCTTAATTTGGCGCTTCTCGTAGGAACAAGGACGGTTGCCCGAACGCATCCGATAGAGCGGACAGTGATTGCCTTGGCATGCCGGGCGGAAGAAGCAAGCCCGACACTTCTCATCCGTTTCTTCTCCAGACGTCGTCCACAACGCCAGCTTGTCCATATCCAACTCCAGTTGGCCATCTGCATGAATGCGACCGAGTTGATTGTTCACTTGGTCGATGGCGACAGAGCATTTGTACAGCTTGCCGTCCGAACCGACAATCATCGAGTTCGGCTTCGCCGCGTAGCAGACCGCCCCGGTCGGCAGCAAAATGTCAGAGATGAAGGAACTTACGTTCAAGCCTTCTTCTATCGCCCGCTCGTTGAATTCCCAAATCTTCTTATCCTTAGTCCGATCATCGCAGACCGGCAGCGTAAGATCGTTCTCGCCGCCCATGCAGCCGACCGGACGAAAATACACTTTAAAGCGTTGATCGTCCGCGAACAAATCGCGCAGCATCGGAATGAACCGGTCGACCGCCTCCAAGTTGCTGTTGTCGAAATTGACCCGCAAATTGATCTCGAACGGCCGTTCCACGGACTTGAGTGACAGCAGATTGTCGACAATCCGCTGATACGTTCCGCCCCCGCCATGCAGGCCGCGGCGCGCATCATGCGCCTCCTCCGGCCCGTCCAGCGTAACCATCAGGCGTTCCACACGCCAGTCGAGGAGCTGCTCGAACCGTTCCCGCGTCAAGAAATAGCCGTTGGTCGACATTTCCGCGTTGTAAGTCACGCCATACTTTTCACACGTCAATATAAACGACTTGGACAGCTGCTCAATAATTTGCGGAACTAATAGCGGCTCGCCTCCATGCCAACTAATCGTCAGCAGATTAAGCGTCTTCGCACGCTGCTCGATATATGCTTCCAGACCGGCAATGACCTCTTCGTGCATTCGGCCGCGCGGAAAAGATTCATAGCAGTAATGGCAGCGGAAATTGCATGCCTCCGTCACGAGCAGCACTAAATGCATCGAATCCAACTGGTGCATCGCGTGATGAAGGAACTCGGCCCGGCGCAGCTCGTCCATGTCCGCCTGCACGAGAAATCCATGCTCGATCAGTTGGCCATGCAGCCCATCCTCCGAATGATGCGCCGACTGGTTCGGCCGCAGCCACCCTAACACGCGCTCCCGCTCTTCTGGCGAGAAAGAAGCTAGGGCACCAGAGTAGCTATTGTATAGTACGAGACCCCCATCATCCACTTGCGTTTGCGCATTGAAGCGCGACGGGCGCCATTGTTTCACTTCTTGATTCATCAAACGTTCCCTCACTTGTTCTGTCTAGATCTGTAGTATCGACAACTATATATCATGCCGTGATACGAGGCGGCTCACAATGACACCGGTCACGTTTCTTGTGAATCAATGCACGCATACTCGATAGGCAAGCACAAAAAAGAACCCTGAGCCTCTTCGTATGAAGAAGCCGGGTTCCGAACACGCGCTCGCGCTATTTCAACTTGATGCTGGCACTGTCCGCCTCATTTCCTCTCGTCAGCTTCTGGAACTGCATCAGCATGGCTGCACGCCATGGGAGCAGCATACCGAACGCAAGGATGAAGAAGATGGAGGCGCTTTGCGAGATAGACACGTGCTGTTCCACCACATCATGCAAAATGAGCCGTAAAATCAATAAGGCAATAATCACAATGATAAACATGTTGGAACGTTTCAAATATATCTCGCCGCCGTTCATCTCGAACTTGGAAGTGCGTATCAGCGGGTACGAGAAGCAGATCGCACCGACTAGAAAAGCGGCAATTCCCCACGTCCACGGAATGCGCATCGCTGGAACGACAAACATTAAAAAGCCGGTAGCCATTCCTATAGGCGGTATAATGATTTTCTTGGCGGACGTCGGCTTATTGGATGCGCGCAAACGCAGCACAATGACGGCCGTTCCAGCAAACAGCGAAACAATTAACGATAGAAGCTGCGACGACACCATGGCTTGTGACATGGCAATTCACCTCGGTATGTTAAATAATAAAAATAATCGATAGGCACGTCTTGTAATCTTTTGACTATGATTTATTTTACATGATTATGTCCTTTCTTACAAAAGGTTCGCCTGTGCTCAACACTTTCGCAGATCCAATATCATCCAGAATAGAGATGCCAACTAATTTCTCACACGAGGAACACACAAGAATCGTATCCTAAAAAAGAAGACGACCTCTCTCCGATTAAACCGGGAGTGATCGCCGCTTCACAAAATGATAAGGTTATATCCGCTTTCTTTTGTAGCGGGTCACAATTACGCAAGCCAGGCCAAGCACCGCCAAAGAGACGACAGTCGTAACGGCTTCCTGCATGCTGCCTTGCGTCGTGCTGCCGCCTTGTCCGGGTGGCATCCCGTCAGGTCTGCCGCCCGGACCTCCGCCAAAGCCGCCGGCTCCTCCTGGTCCGCCTTGGCCTCCACCAGTACCGTCGGCTCCTCCCGCTCTGTCCTGACCTCCACCAGTACCGTCGGCTCCTCCCGCTCCGCCTTGGCCTCCACCAGTACCGTCGGCTCCTCCCGCTCCGCCTTGGCCTCCACCAGTGCCATCGGCGCCTCCCGCTCTACCTTGACCTCCACCAGTACCATCGGCTCCTCCCGCTCCACCTTGACCTCCACCAGTACCATCGGCTCCTCCCGCTCCACCTTGACCTCTACCAGTACCAGCGGCGACTCCCGCTCCACCTAGGAATCCGCCGGGTGGCTCCATTCCACCTTGCCCATTGCCCAATCCATTGGCGCCCTCCGGCACCACTTGCTCAGCCTGGCCGTTTGGAGCGCCAGCGCTCTGATTATTCTGAGCAGCGTTGTTTCCTTTATTTGCTTGATCATTCCGGCCGTTCTGGGCAATTGCCTCCCCAACTGCGGCAGCATCGTTATTGCCAGCGTTATTCATTCCCGGCATTCGTTCTCCTCTGCCTCCTCCCGGACCGCCGAAGCCACCGCCGCTTCCACTCCCGTCGCCAGAGGATGCAACTGTACCGTCAAGCTGCTGTGCGATATTTTCGACCGTGCTGGCATTTGTATCAGTCAACTGCTCTACAGCTTTTTGATGCTGCTCAAATGTGTAGAAAGCAGTCGGATCCTGTTCGACACTGGCAGATATCATGTCCGCTACTTGCTGTACCCGCGCCGCAAATGACTCGGAAGACAGATACCCCTCGATCGAAGTGCGGATTATTTCATGATACATATCCTTGTATTCATCTACGGCGAGAAGCTTCGCGATAAGCGGCCGTTCTGACAGAGCGCCTTGAGTAGGCTCGTCTATCAGCACACTCGCCCTTCCCGGTCCTCCCCCGAAAGCCATATTATAGTCCCATGGCAGGATCGAAAAAACACCGTCATTTTCATACAAGTAATAGTTTTGTTTGTTGGATCCAAGGTAACTGTCCCAATTGACGGTAACCACATTGAGAGCGATGTATTTCAGCACTTCCTCCACATCGAGCACCTGTTCATAATCGGAGCCGTTGTTCAGTTCATTTAGCATGTCGATTAAAGCTTTGCCGTTAGAAGCTTTGGATTTTAATACAAGCCCGGAATAGGAAGCGGCATTATCACCCAACCACGACAATTCGGTTCCGCTGCCGTTGAACTCTGCTTTGTACAGAGCCCCGTACGTATTGCCGAAATTCCGTTCCAGATACGCGTCACCCACTTGTTCCACCGACAAATAACACCCTCTCAGTTCCCCATTCACATATACATTTACGAAGGAGAATCCAGGCGTGGGCAGCCCCATTTCCTCAGCAAGCTCATAGGTTAGAAATTCCTTCATATAAGAGGCATCACTGTAATTGTTGTTTAAGTTAATTTTGCTGATACCGTACAATGTCTGATTCGATATATATTCGTCGAACGACAGCTTAAAGCTGTATCTGTCAGAATCGGAGTTGACCACGCTTCTTAAGCTCAGATTTCCTTTGGTCCTTATGCCCACATTGTCGAGATGAATACCGTTATAATCGACAGCAGCTATCTTCATCTCTTCCGCCGAGGCATTGTCCAGCATATCTTGAAAATCATCTTCGTCTAATGTAATTTTCACGTCGACGACTTTATCCTTTGGAAATACATTTTGATTGATCTCGGCGATTTTATCGGATGAAGAAGGACTGTCCATAACTTCCATTGCTCCATCCTTAAAAAAGGTCATCATTCCGGCTGTGATAATGATGAGCAGTGCAACGCCTGCGCACAAAATAATTGGTAAGGCGGATTTGAATCTCATGTTCCCACCTCCTGTCATTGAGATACATAATCGCCGCTGTAGCTGATTAACACAGCATTGCTCACTCCAGATAGCTTCGTAATTTCATTAACGAAACGCGGATCATCCTGACCCAAGCGAACCTCCACTGTCATTTCGACGCCAGAGTCCGTGACCGTTTTTTGCTTCACGTTAAAACGTTTGACCAGCGAATTAAGCTTCTGCAGGATAGCCTGTTCACTTTCAGCAGAATCGCAGTTGACTACGAGCAGATAAGGCGTCTCAAAAGAAGCACTTTTAATGAAAATAAATAACACCATGCCAACAATAACGGAGCCGACAACGGCCAGTGTATAAAATCCCGCACCAGTGACAATGCCAGCCACGGCCGCCCAGAACAGGAATATCAGATCCGTAGGATCCTTAATCGGCGTTCGAAAGCGGACGATACTCAATGCGCCTACCATCCCTAGCGACAGCACCAAGTTAGAATTTATCGCGATGATGACAAGTGCGGTTATCAAGGTCATGCCAATCAGCGATACGTTAAAGCTCTTGGAATACAGCACGCCGCTGAACACCCGCTTATATAACAAATAAATAAAGAGCCCGATGACGAATGCGATAGACATCGTCAGCAAAATGGTGACGATACTAATGTCCGAGTTGAAATTTTCAAGCACCGATTTTTTGATAAGATCGGAGAAGTTGGTCGATGTATTCTGATCCATTATTGATCCTCCCATGTGTTGAATTTTAAATATTTGCGGCAAATCACATACTTTGAGTTAGATTGCCGAATCAATCCTTCGGTCTGAATTGCGGTTCGAATGTATTCAGGCAGAAATTCGTCATACTTTACCTCGAATACGATGGCATTGTTATCATAGGCATCAATCGTGTTCAAGTCTGGGTTGAAAATGTGGATGGCGTTTAATCCTGTTTTTAGATGCTTGTCGAACGTAATTCTTACATTTCCCTCCCTGGATACATACGCCTCACGCACGTAATCGACGATAACTTTGGGTCTTAGCAGCCTGTTCTTTATCTCGCGGTATACCTCAAACAGCAGCGGTCTTTCCGGAATGTTGAACACCTCGTAATGTCCTGCCAAGATGGAGTCCACCATTTCTCTGGTTAGCGGTTCTTTCACTTTGGCAATGTAATCGTTAAATTTGATTTTTTTCTCCAAGTGAATGACACGATCCGAGAAGTTGTAAATCCGGATCCGATATTTCTCCCGATCCCGGACTCCGCCCAGCTTCTCATGCAGCGCTTTGTTGTCGATATCATCGAAATAGAGGCTGCGGATATGATACTCGCCACTCACTTCAGCATGCTTGTCCCTTTGCAGCACATTGATCAACTGTTGACGGATGATGTGATACTGATGATGGTTCATGTGATATTTTAATTCGTGACGGAATTTTAATGACGGATTCAATGGATACACCTCTTTCTGCTAAATGGATAATTCCGCATGGGCGAGGCCTGGTACGCAAAGTACAATGGTGTTCGGGGCATAGGTACATACTTGTTGCACTTGCTGCTTTACAAACACTTTACAGTGCGCAACTAATTTTTCGCCTGAATAGAACCTGAATGCAAACTGAAAGTTTTCAGCATATTTCATTTTGGGGTTGAATAAAGTGCACCGTTACGATTTGATAAAGAGAACAGCATTTTTAAATGAGAGGAGCGAGGAGCATGGGTGGAAAAAAGAGAATTTGGGTACTCGGAGCGATGCTAATCATGTTCATTGCAGCAGCTTGCGACTCAGAATTGTTGCAGGCGGAGGAAGCCGCTTCGGTGAAGCCTAAGTCGCTTGTGACCACGTTCAAGGGCGATCCACGCACGAGCCGGTCCTTCACGTGGCATACGAACAACCCCGATACGGCAGCCATCTTACAAATAGCCAAAGGGACGCACCCCGAAGCATTAGAGGGGCAACAGGTTATTACGATAAAGGGGACGACGACTACAATAGATATTGGCAAGGGTCCTCTTCAAGGGGTTCATAAAGCAAATGCGGATAATCTTGAGTCGGGAACCGACTATACGTATCGCGTCGGAAACGGCGATCCTGACGGATGGAGTGAACCAGCCACGTTCACGACCGAAGCGGAAGGATTGACCGATTTCACCTTCATTAACGTTACCGATTCTCAAGGTGTGACGGACAGCGATTTCAAACTTTGGGGACATACATTAAATCAGGCGTTCGGGAAGTTTCCAGATGCGCAGTTTATCGTGCATAACGGCGATCTGACAGAGAATCCCGAGGATGAATCGGGGTGGGACTATTTTTTCAAGGAAGCGAAAGCGTGGCTGACGCGGTTCCCTCTCATGCCGGCGACAGGCAATCACGACGAAGTAGACGAGAATGCGGACCGTTATGTATCGCATTTCAACGTTCCTGACAATGGGGCAGACGGCTCTATTCCAGGGACAACCTACTCGTTCGATTACGGGCCCGTCCATTCCGTTTTTTTAAATACAGAATCGAATATAAAAGGGCAAACCAAATGGCTGCGCCAAGATTTATCTGCCACAGATAAGCCGTGGATTATCGTAGCTCTGCATCGCGGTCCGTACGGCGGCAATCAGGATAAATCCATACTTAAGCGATGGGTTCCCGTGTTCGACGAGTTCGGCGTCGATCTGGTGCTGCAAGGACATAACCATGAATATTCTCGATCGTATCCTTTGAAAGACGACCAAATCGTTGCAGAAGGAAAAGGAACGGTCTATGTCGTGACCAATGCTTCAGGAGCAAAATTAAATGTGAAGAAGAAGGATAAATATTATCATCAAGTCCATTTTCAGCCTGACAAGCAAATGTTCGCGGGCATTCGCATCAATGGCGACACCCTGACCTACCAAGCATACGATATTGACGGAACGAAGCTGGACGAGTTCGTGCTCAAGCATTAAACTGCAGCCAACAAGATGACATCCCACTTGAAAAAGCCGAGGCGACCAAGTTCGCCTCTCTAACTCCGATGCTCGCTCTCCCCTTCAGTCAGAGCAACTGCCTGCGATGGTGTTCGCGACTTCACCCTTCTGCTCGTTCTCCCCCTAAGTCAGGACATCTGGCCGGGGACGGTGTTGCTCACTTTACTCTTCTGCTCATTCTCCCCTTCAGTCAGAACATCTGGCCTGCCACGGGGTTCACCTCTACTCTTCTGCTCGCTCTCCCCTTCAGTCAGAACCTGTCCTGCCACGGGGTTCACCTTTACTCTTCTGTTCACTCTCCCCTTCAGTCAGAGCAACTGCCTGCGATGGTGTTCGCGACTTCACCCTTCTGCTCGTTCTCCCCCTAAGTCAGGACATCTGGCCGGGGACGGTGTTGCTCACTTTATTCTTCTGCTCATTCTCCCCTTCAGTCAGAACATCTGGCCTGCCACGGGGTTCACCTCTACTCTTCTGCTCGCTCTCTCCTTCAGTCAGAACCTGTCCTGCCACGGGGTTCATCTCTACTCTTCCGCTCACTCTCCCCTTCAATCATGATATACCGGCAAGTGAGTGTTCCTTTTTGCTGCTCTCCCGGTGAATTAGAAAAGATAACGGACAAAAATCGTGAGATTAGTAATCTGCATTGCGAGAAAAGACAGAGAATTGGTTGGCTCACATGGTGAAGTATTTCTGAACGTTGGGGAGAGTGGAGCTAAGGGCATAATAGCCAGCAGTTCACCGAGGCAAAAATTAAATATAAAATCCAGGGGGTCGTTCAACAAATCATATGATTGTTCAAAAAGTGCACTTTTCCTAAAGTGTTGCTTCATAAGTTAGAGCACTTGCCTCTCAATTAGTAACGTTCCTGAGCATTGGGGAGAGACCATACCAACACCACTAAAAAAAGACAGATCGTCAGACCATAAGTTCTGACGGTTCTGTCCCTTCAAACATGGATCAGTGATGGCATATTGTATCTACTGAAATGCTTCTCTCGTCTCAACACTATCAGCCGATCGCCTACTGTCCTTGAGGCCTCGTTCGGCGCGTCGCTACCGCTTCATGCGGGTCATCCGGCCAATAGTGCTTTGGGTATCGTCCTTTTAAGTCCTTTTTGACATCAAAGTACGTCGTCTGCCAGAAGCTTGCCAAGTCCTGCGTCACCTGCACCGGGCGCTGTGCCGGCGAGAGCAGATGCAGCGTCAGCGGCACCTTGCCCATCGCGATGCGCGGCGTCTCCTTCAGGCCGAATACTTCCTGCAGTCGAACGGCCAATACGGGCCGCTCTGGATCGCTATAATCAATCGCGATGCGTGATCCGCTCGGCACGGCAAGATGCGTAGGCGCCTCTTGCTCAAGCTGCTGCCGCATGTCCCAGGGCAGCATGGATTCGAGCACGGCGCTGACGTTCAGCTTCTGCAGATCGTCACGGCTCTTCATGCCGTAGACATGTGGGCTGAGCCACTCCTCCAGCGTCGCGAGGAGGGTCTCGTCACGGGCATCGGGCCAATCCGGCCAATGCCCATGCATGAATTGAAGCCGCGCCTGCAACTGACGCGCGTGCTTCGTCCATGGCAGCAGGGCAAGCCCCTCTTCGGCGATGCCCTGCTGAAGGGCGCGCAGCACAGCCTCCGCGTCTGGCGCGGGGTGCTGTGCGTCTTTGAGCATGAGCGCACCAAGACGAACACGCTCGCGGGCACGAACGGACTTCGTCGTCCGGTCCCACGCGATGTGCGCTTCGCGCGTCATGTCAGCGGCGAAGTGCTGTTCCAGCGTGGAGCGCTCTAGCGGCGTCGCAAGCAGGATGCGGCTGTCAGCGCCCTGATCGTCCAGGTGCAACGCGACCAAGTAAGGGGACTGCGCCAATAGAGAATTCGCAGCCGCTGCTTGCGAGAATGCCGCACCGCGCCCGTTCCGCAGCAGATAGCGCCCGTCCGCGCGCCGCTCGGCTATTCGGTCTGGATAAGCGAACGCGGCCAGCAGACTCCACGCCTGTGCTTCATCCTGAACGGCCTCCGGTCTGGACATCTGTACCGGATCGGTGCAAATTTGCTTCCAAGTGCCAATCCCAAAAACACGCATATACTGCTCCGCCTGCTCACGTATGCGGTGAATCGCTGCTGTATCCATCTGCTCCACTCGCCCGGCGAGGCGCTGCTTTCCGCCCGCGGCGGGAATGAGCACCTCCATGCGAAGCCGCACATCCGGGTCCGGCGGCCCAGCACCGGGGCCGCTGCGAACGATGTCGCGCTCACCAAGCAGCGCGGCCAGCTGGCATGCCGTCTGCCCCAGCCCGAGCGGCACGGCCTGCACGATCATATGCGCGAACCGTGGGTGCAGGCCGGAACGGGCCAGTGTGCGGCCGTGCGGCGTGAGCGCCCCGGCAGCAGTCAATGCCCCGAGCTGCTGCAGCAGCTCTGCAGCCTGATTCAGCGCCGGGACCGGCGGCGGCGTCAGCCACTGCAGTTCAGCGGCTTCGGCACCCCACACCGCAAGCTCCAACGCCAGCGGCGTCAAGTCGGCGTCAAGCAGCTCCGGTGTGCCATGCGCTGGAAGCTGTGCATGATCCTGCTCCGTCCAGAGCCGGTAGCAGACGCCGGGGCCCAGACGCCCCGCCCGCCCACGCCGCTGATCCGCGGATGACCTGGAGACAGACACCGTCTCCAGCCGAGTCATCCCCGTTCGGGGCGAGAAGCGCGGCACCCGCATCAGGCCGCTGTCGACAACGACGCGAACGCCTTCCACGGTCAAGCTCGTCTCCGCGATCGCGGTGGCAAGCACTACCTTGCGGCTGCCTTTTCGGCTTGGAGCGATCGCTGCGTCTTGCGCCTGTGGCGAGAGCTGCCCAAATAGCGGTGTAATATTTACCTGCGCCCCTGGCGATTGCGCCCGCAGCGCCTCAGACAGCGCCTCTTCTACACGCCGGATCTCACCCGCTCCCGGCAGAAATACCATAACATCGCCGTCATGGCGGGAAAGGGCCATCATGACGGCACGCACAGCCTTCTGCTCCAAACGGGCATCGTCCCGACGGGTTAAATAATGCGTTTCTACCGGGTAACTGCGCCCACGGCTTTCTACAATCGGCGCTCCACCCAGCATGTCGGATACAGGTTCCGCTTCCAATGTAGCCGACATAACCAAAATGCGGAGATCGTCACGCAGTACTGCCTGTGATTCAATTGCGAGCGCAAGCCCTAGATCCGCATGCAAATGACGCTCGTGGAATTCGTCGAAAATAAGGAGACCGACCCCATCTAGTGAAGGGTCGTCCTGAAGCATACGCGTCAAAATCCCTTCCGTAATGACTTCTACTCGGGTTTTGGCGCTAACCTGCGTATCCAAGCGCACGCGGTAACCGACCGTGTCCCCGACGTTCTCGCCCAGCGCTTGCGCCATAAAACGGGCCGCCGAACGCGCAGCGATACGCCTTGGCTCAAGCATCAGGATCCGCTGTCCTTGCAGCCACGGCTCCTCCAGCAGCGCAAGCGGCACTCGCGTCGTCTTCCCTGCGCCCGGCTCGGCCACAAGAACCGCCCCTGTGCGCTCCGACATCGCCTGCTTCAGTGCCGGCAGCACTTCATCTATAGGTAAATGCGTCTGCATCACAATCACTCCAACCATAGAAAACTGCACTTTTGTCCATTATACCCCTGTCCATCATAGACAAGATAGCTTTGTAATTCCAGTAGCGACAGATAGCTCGCAGCTCACAAAATGCAAGAAAGCCGCTCCAAAGAGCGGCATCTAGCCAGAAGGTCTGGCAGCTTGGTCAGAGAGCGATGTTAAGATTGCGTTCCTACCTTGGCTTGCATACCAAGCGAGTAGGTGCTCGGATGACGGCGCATCAATACAGAGAAGCTAATCATGACCGCAAGGATGACGCTACTGACGACGACAAGCGAAGCGGTGACAGACAGTGTATCGGTCAATACCCCACTTACGACAGGACCAAGCATCATGCCGACGGCATGTATCATATTGAACAGCGCGTACGCAGCACCGTAATCTCCGCCCGCGTCATCTTTGTCGACAATACTGCCGAGCGTTGGCAGCGTCGGCGATAACGTGAAGCCGACCGCCGCACCGATAAGGCATCCTGCAAGCATCATAAGCGGCACGGTGCTCGCCATGACGATAAGCGGCAGGGTGATTGCCAATCCGGCCAGGCCGAACAACATGAGCCGGAACGGATTATAACGCACGGCAAGCGAACCGGAAATCGGCGCGATCAGGCCGTAGCATAAGGTCATCGCACCGAAGAGCAGGCCAAGCGTCAGCGGGGAGAGCTGGAACCGTTCCGTCACATACACGGGAAGAAGCGGCTCAAGCATCGTCAATGTTGTCTCCGCCAATAGAATGACGCATGCAATGAACAGCACGGTGCGATGGCGCAGGAGAGAAAAGGTTCCCCCTTCCTTAGAGCGGTCCATCCGCTTCGGCTCACGCAGCAGAACAAAGACTAATATAGAGATAAGCGTCGTTAATCCCATTGCAAACCAGAACGGCGTATGATGGTCCCCCACTTCGAACAGCCAGCCTCCGATGGGAGCGCCGAGCAAGGAACCGGAGGAAATGCCAGTCATGGCAATCCCCATGACCGCTCCGCGCATCGGGCCCGGGAACAGATCCGCCAGCAAGGCCAATGCCGCCGTCCAGGACGCTGCCGCTGCCAGACCCTGAATGAAACGGGCCAAGATGAGCGTCATTGTCGTCTGAGAGAAGACGAACAACAGCGTGGCAGCAACCATGCAGATGAGTCCCAAAATAATCGTCTTGCGCCGCCCAAGACGATCGGTAATACGACCGAATATCGGCGTGGTCAAGAACAACGCCGCCGCATAGCTTCCGAATAAAATACCCAGCGTCGTTGAAGACATCTGGTATTGTTCCGTGAAATAAGGTACGACAGGAATGAATAAGCTGTACAGCAACATGTCAACGAACAAAATACTAATAACCAATACAAGGCCAACCCACTGCGTACGTGTCAGTTGTCGCAGTAACGACATAAATCCCACTCCTAAAACTATTTCGTTTTTTTAAGTTTTCTTACACCGAACCAACTCTTATCAGATTGGCTCAGCAGAGACGGCACCGTCGCCCTTTTAGAGCTAGGCACGCCGTCTCTGCTAAGCACGTCATCACATGCATCATTTCTCAGTCGATTCATTATCACGCGGAACGAGTCCGTACATAATGACATCGGCAATGGCTTCCAATGCTTCAGGCAGCGAGATGTTCTGCTGCGCGAAAAACCGCTGATCCAAAGTCGAATTCACTGCATCCAGAATGACCTTCATAATAAAGGCCGCGTTTTGCCTGCGAATCGTCCCTTCTTCCATCCCTTGTTCAATAAGAACACGAAGCGTATCCCAATCATCCTTCAGCGCCTCGTCAATCTTCACCCACTGTTCCGGGTAGACGCGCTTCATCTGTTCCAAGATGCGAATATCGTATAGTTCAAAGTGATTCGGCAGAACGGTCATCACGGCTTTCATCTTATCCATTAAAGATAACGATTTGTCCTCAATAATCTCGTTCGTCTTCGCGTCGCCCTCTTGCAGCGTCTGCTCGATAATCGTATCGAGCACTTCCGCCTTCGAAGAGAAATGCTCGTACAGCGTACGCTTGCTAATGCCCAGTCTCCGAGCCAAATCGTCCATCGTAAACTTGATGCCTTTGTCCTGAAGCTCTTCCATAAAAGCCTTCATAATACGTTCGCGCATGGATATGAGTACCACCTCCAAAACGGTAGTGTTAATGGATTGTCAACAAAACTAATAAAACACTAATAGTTTTCCTAGTTATTGTATTATGCATTATAGCTTATGACAAGCTTTGGCTGCAAGCTAAAAAAGGACTCCCCCTAAGGCTTATCAGCCTTCAGGAAAGTCCCTTCTCCTATCGTTTATTATTCGTGATGCCGCTGCAAGAACTCGACCATGGCGCGATATACGCGCATTTCATTTACCTTCTTGGAGAATCCGTGCCCCTCATCATCCAGTACAATATACTCGACATCGCGGCCCTTGTCCTTGAGCGCCTGAACAATCTGATCCGACTCCGCCTTGACGACGCGCGGGTCGTTCGCTCCTTGAATGACGAGCATCGGGTTGGTCATGCCGTCCAGGTACGTAATCGGTGAATCGTAAATAAACCGCTCCTTGTCCCGCTCCGGATCGCCGACCCAGCGCTCCATCAGCGGCTTCCAATGATCCGGCACAGAATTATAGAACGTGAACAGGTTGCTCACGCCAAAAATATCGACTGCCGCCCGGAAATAGTCGGCATGCCGGCCATGAAGCAGCAGCGTCATGTAGCCGCCGTAGCTGCCGCCGACGACGAACAGGCGCTCCTTGCTCGAAATGCCCTGCTCGAACAGCCAATCCATCGCAGCGACGCAGTCGAGGCGCGGTCCTTCACCCCAGTCGCATTCCACCATCTTCGTGAAGGCGCTGCCGTATCCGGTGCTGCCGCGGAAGTTCGGCGCGAATACGTGGTAGCCCTGTGCCAGGAAATATTGGAACATGCTGCGGAATTGCTTGCGCTCCGCCGCCTGAGGTCCGCCGTGCGGCCAAAATATCGTATAGCCGTTCGCCTGCTCCTCCTTCGCCCGGAAGAGAAGCGCTTCTATCTCCATGCCGTCATAAGAGCGGTACGTCACCACGACCGGCTCGACGAGCTGCTCATGGGCAAGCCCCGTCACAACGTTGCGGGTAAGCGACTTCCAAGCTCCCTGCTCATATTTATAAATGTTCGCCGGAGAAGAAGCGCTCCGTCCTAGCACATACAGATTGCCAGAACGCGCGGACTGCAGCTGATCGACGACTGCAACCGGAAGCGGCAGCTGCGTACACTGTCTGGAATCGTAGTGAATGAGGTATAAGCGGTCTTCCACTCCTTTTTCCGTAACGAGGTACAAACTCCGGTTCTTTTTATTCCATTTCAGAATCTTGGCGCTTTCTTGCGGAATTCGGCACACTTCTGTAAATTGGCGTGTCGGAATATGATACTGCGCGACATAAGCGTAATCCGCATCATAATCTGTCAGGAACACAATCGTATCGTCATCGATGAACGACGCATCGCCGGAAATGTGAACGGCATCGGCCGACGGGGTCAGGCACAGATCATCCGTTTCCGTACGCACGTAGTTGACGCGGTATGTATTGCCGTAAGATTTGGCATACACGAAGCGCTGGCCGTTCGGGCTGATGTCGTCGAGATCGGTCAATGTGCCGGTCCCCTCGAGAATAAGCTCGTCTTCCTGCGTAAGCAAGTTGTAGCAGCGGCTGTTCAAAAAATTGGGATTGCCGCGGCTAGTCGAATAATACATGCGCTCTCCATCTTCGGATAGACGAACGAAGAACATCTTGTCATTCTCGCCCGCTTCGATGAGCGCAAGCGGCGCACCGCCGGATGGAGGAAGCGCATGGATATGATAGTTCTCGTTCCCGTCATGATCGAATCCGGTCAAAATATAGCGTTCTTCCGGATCAACGGCGATAAAATCGCTCGCTTGATTGCAATATGTGAGCGGGTACGGAAACAGAGTATCCCCATTTAAATCCACTGCCCACAGGTTAAAGTGCCCGTTCATATTGCTGCTGAACACGATGCGGCTTTCATCCGCACTTACTGTAAACTGCCGAATCAGATACGTCTGGAAATATTGCTCTACATCCGGCTTCGGAAAACGTATCATATCAGTTCCTCCTTTGCGCCAAATCGCTAATCGGGATGAAAACCCATCCCAAAGTTTGGCATTCAATCTTTTTTATCATAGCGTGTAATTGAGTGTCCTTTAAAGTGGCGGCCTAACGCACAAACAGCCGCAGCGGCCGCACTGCGGTTGCTGCGGCCCGTAAAGAAGCATGTCATTTATCGGCCGGTCTATTATGATATCCGTTCTCTTCGTACGGCTGCAATTTATTCAACCACTGTTCTTCTAACTTTTTCAGCCGTGACACATATTTCTTCCGATCCTCGTCGTTAGCGACATACTCTTCTTCCGGCTTCAATTCTTCTAAAATATGGAACTCGAAGGCATCCTCTCCATCGCGCCTCCAGTCTTCACTCAGTCTCTTATTGATATGGTCGCCCATATTTAACATAAAGTAGAGTCCGTTCCGCTTTCCTTCCACATCCATGGCACTTGCTATGAACCATTTTCCGCTTTGTTTATGCTTCAGGCCGTATACTCCCATCAGCCGATGGGAATGGGCGTACAAATTACCCGCCTGCTTTCTCTCTTCTGGTTTCATTGTATTGCACCTCTTTCATATCTATTACACTAACTTCAACGCGTTTACTTCATCACCCAATACGCGCTGCCATCGGGAAGACGATCCATGAAGCCGTACTCGATCAAATACCGGCGCAGTGTGACGTAATCGTCGTCATGTGCCGTCTTCAGGATTTCATTCACTTCCTTCTCCGTATACCGCTTCTGCGCATCGAACCGCTGCATCAAGTGAGTCAAAATGACGATCTTGCGCTTCTCCTTCTTCGGAAATTCGGAAATCGGCCCATCCAATCCTTCCGTGAAGTACTGATGCAAAATTTTTGCCCGCTCCTCCTCCGTCACCGCATATCGCTCGTCGACCATCGTGGCCGTCCGGTGCGCATGCACGAACTTCGGCCGCTGGTCTGATTTTGATTCGGCCAGCTCCATCAACGCCAGGAACAGCTTCGCCTGCTTCATCTTCTCGCGCAGCGTGAACCGGTGATTCCGAATCGTGGAAGCGCTGCCCCCGCCCAGCAGCTTCAAAATCTCGTTGTCGCTCCGGCCCTCATGGAAATGGAACAACAGCTCCTTTTGCAGATCGGTAAGTCCGGTCAGCTTCTTATCCAGCGTGAGCAAATAATGGAGCATGGACGTATGCTGCTCCGCAATGTGCAGCTCTGTATATTTTTTCGCTTCATACAACACGTTCTCGTGTTGATAAACGATACCATTCGTAAACCGTTCTCCGCAGACGAGACACACGTACTCTTCAGCTTGCGCATCATACATATACCCCTTCTTCAATCCATCGATCGATGCGTTCCAAAATAGATCCGATGTCGATTTATTCATAAACATTCACCCTTATTGTTTGGTTAATATATAAACATTATATTTTATTGTTTATTATTATGCAACCCCACTTATCCTGAATGCAAAAAACACACGCCCCGCCCTAAAGCGATCGCATGCGTTTTGTATGCTCCAACGAGCTTCTAATTTATATGTTTGTACGCGAAGCTTGAGACACTCAGTATTGAGTTATTCATAACGGTGCTCCTACGGATAGTATAATTACGTGATCAAAAGAGAGCTTTTTGAACAACCTCTATGATTGTAATTAGTATACTTCGACTGATTGGATAATTATTCCTTTATAAATTGAATAAAAAAGCGAAATCCAAACCCCTTCGGGAACATGCCCATGATGCAGGCGAACGCCGTAAACACAAAGCAACACAAGCCGATCGCAAAGCCGACTTTGCGGTTTTTCACGAACTGGTAGTCCGATTGGAACTTGTCTGCTAACTTCATTAAAGCCATGAAGGCCGGACAAGTAACGCAGAGACATGACGATCGGGTTCAGATCAAGCAACCAGTTGAAGAGCGAGTTCATGTTGCCGATACCGAGCAGGTTTAATCGAATCATGCTATATTTTTTCCCTTTTCTTCTTACTTTTAGAGGTATTCCTGAGTTTTATTATCCGATGATCGTATGGATCGCATTCATAGGACATTCATAGGCACGTAAATGATCAGGAAGCAACAATGGCATGGAAAAAAGCCCTAAGGCTCAACCTTAGGGCTCATGCATCCAATTCCTATGTTGTCTATACCTGATAGTCCCATCAGCGCATCAATGTGCCGGGAAGAACACCATTTGAATGGCGAAGATGACGCCGAACACATAAAGAATGGGGTGAACTTCCTTGCCTTTGCCGCTGAACAGCTTCATCAACGGGTATGTAATGAAGCCAATCGCAATGCCTGTCGCGATACTGGAAGTGAGCGGCATACTGATCAGGATGGCGAACGCCGGGAATGCTTCATCGAATTGCTTCCATTGAATCCGCGCTAAGCCGTCCATCATGAAGCAGCCGACGATAATGAGCACCGGAGCCGTAATAGCTGGCAGCGACGATATGCCTTCAATAATCGGCGAGAAAAATAGCGACAAGAAGAACAACCCTGCTACGACAGCAGAGGTCAGTCCTGTCCGTCCCCCCGCAGCCACGCCCGCAGTGGATTCCACATAAGCGCTTGACGGCGTCGTGCCCATTAATGATCCGGCCGTCGTCGCGAGTGCGTCAGCCATCAACGCCTGCTTCGCGCGCGGGAACGTATTGCCCTTCATCAGACCTGCTTGCTCGGCTACGCCGATCATGGTCCCTGTCGTATCGAAGATCGTTACGAGCAAGAACGCGAATACAACTGTATACAATCCGTGCGTAAATACGCCCGCAATATCCAAATCAAATAATACCGGAGCCGCAGGCAATGACACGAAGCCTTTGAACTCCATCATGCCCATGAAATAACCGATAACCGCTGTTGCAGCCATGCCGATAAATAAAGCGCCGTGCACTTTACGAGCCATTAGTATCAATGTAATGAACAAGCCTGCCAAGGTCAGCGCCGTGATCGGCTGCTGTAAATCACCGAACGCGACCATCGTTGATTCATTCGCTACGACGATGCCGGATGATTTGAGCCCGATAAAGGCGATAAACAAGCCGATACCTGCTGTAATCCCGAACTTGAGCGATACCGGAATCGATTCAATCAATGTCTCGCGCAGCTTGGTGAACGTCAGCAGCAAGAAGATAACCCCTGCCAAGAACACTGTGCCGAACACGACTTGATAGCTCACGCCCTGAGAAGCGACGACTGACGCAAAATAAGCGTTCATGCCCATACCAGGAGCGACGGCAATCGGGTGATTCGCAAATAGTGCCATATATAACGTACCGATAATGGCCGAGATAACCGTAGCCGTGAACACTTGCTGGAACGGAACGCCGGCGCTCGACAAAATCGCGGGATTGACGACGACAATATATACCATGGTCAGGAACGTCGTAATGCCCGCCGTGACCTCGGTACGCGCATTCGTACCGTTCTCCTTCAACTTAAACCATTTTTCCATGACAATCATGCTGCCCCTTTCACACCATATTCATTGCATATGGCAGAAAATTGGTCGTTCCGCCTCGGCGAAAGTCACCTTACGTATCCTAGTCGAAAGCCGATTTTTTGTCAATGATATTGTCGATTTATTCGTTTTTAGGTCAATTAATTACCCGGGAAATGCAATTTTGAAGATATTCGTGTCGATTATGCGAACAATATTGCATATTCAGAAAGCACCGAGAAGTACAAGTTCCGCAAGAAAACTGCATCGGAATCGTAAGCTCTTCAAGAGGGAATGCAAGATTCGATCTCGAGAAGGTACCCGAACATCTTCATGATCAAAAGAGTCCATTTTGAGCAACCTCTTATAGTATTCCTTTGCAAAGCAGAAGCTCATTCATGCCTTTCTCGCCCTTGTCACCTCTATACTGCATTATTTCTACCCTTTATTCGGACATATTCATCCGTCTAGGTGCTCCATTCAGCCTCCGTATTGCTCCACTCATAGAAAATATAAGGACGTACAGGGCTTAACCGGGTTATGATGGATTCATCGAGAACGACGAAAGGTTGGATGTTGATGAACAAAACAGCGAAGATGGCACTGCAGACGGCGCTCGCTTTCGGACTAGGACTGCTGGCAGTCTTGGTTGTTAAGAACATGATTCAATAACGAGATATTATCTAAATATTTCATTATTTTATAAAAATTATAAACTTCAGGGAGAGATGTTACATTGAATTCATCATTCGCAATTTGGAAACGACGCACGGTTCAAGTGATGCTGGCATCCGTTATTTCATTGGGCGCCGTGCTGTCATGGGGACCAGCTGTATATGGGGAAGCTGCACATGAAAATAAGACCTCGGCAGCTTCCGTAAGCGGCACGACATCCATAGATTTCAGACAGCAATGGGAGAATTGGATTCGCGAGAATGCGTACGCCCTTGATACGATTCAACCTGTGGAGATGAAAGACGGACAAATACAGAAAGATAGCTTCGCCGATTTGGATATGCTGAAGCCGCTGCTGCTGGACAAACCCATCGTTTACTTAGGAGAAAGCTCGCATGGCGTCGCCGAATTCAGCTCGGCTAAGGCGCGGCTCATTCAATTTTTGCACGAAGAAATGGGGTTCAATGTCGTAGCCTTCGAATCTCCACTCGGGAATGCGGCATCCGCATTCGGCAACGTGAAGACGAAGACGCCGGAAGAGTCGTTGAAGAAGTCGATTTTCCCGCAATGGTGGACGGAAGAGACGCTGCCGTTGTTTCAATACATAAAGGACACGCAAGCGACGGAGAAGCCAGTGCAATTGGCAGGCATCGACATGCAGCCGATGGGACCGATCCTGGCTGGCGAATGGATGGGCGACGAGGATCTCGAGAATCGTTATATCGAAACAGAAAAGTCGCTGTGGAAGTGGATGAGCGAGGAAGATATGGCATCTTATAAGATAGTAAAGCCTGAAATGCTTGAGGTGTACAAGGATGTCAAGGCGAAGGTCGCCGAACGCGAGGCGCAGCTTGCGAAGCTGTACCCGGACAACCCCCATTTTATTGCCATGGCGAACCGGATGCTGGACGACCGTATCCGCATCGTGGACGAATACATTGAACTCAGCATCACAGCGAACCAAGCAGTTAAGACCGGGGATTATGCCGCAATGACGAAGATGATGGAGTGGCGCGACCAAGCGATGGCGGACAACCTCCTCTGGCTGGCAACGGAAATCTATCCAATGGAGCGAATCGTCGTCTGGGGCCACAACGCGCATATCAGCAAGGCAGAATCAAAAATGAAGCAATCGTTCCTGCCCGTTTCAGGCCGCTTCATGGGTGAAATCATGCAGGAGACGATGTTCGGCCCTTACAGCTATACGATTGGATTGTACATGGGCAGCGGAACGAACGCAGATAACTTAGGCGAGTCGATGGAAGTGCAGCCGCTTCCGATAGATTCGATGGAATCGATTATGAAAGCCGCGAATCGTCCGTACACATTCGTGGATATGCGATACCACGACATCACCCCAGGCAACTCATGGATGGCCGAGCCGCGTTCCGCGCTCTACTTCGGCTTGCTGCCGGAAGTATTCGTGCCGCGCGAGCAGTATGACGGCATCCTGTACATCGACAACGTGAAGTCGCCGACATTCCTTAAATAGGGACAAGCATGACATATAGAATCTTATACTAAAAGCACATGTTCAAAAGGCCTTTTTCGACACCGAGAAGCACAGGTTTTCTCAATTCGAGCGAGTCTCTCTGAACAACTTCAACACATATGGGGAGGTTTCATCATTGAATTCATATAAAAAGGATTGGAAACGCCGGGGAACGTCCTTGTTCCTCGCGTCGGTCATGGCGTTCGGCACCCTGCTGTCATTCGGAACATCGGCGCACGGACAAGAGGCATCGAGAGAGGGAGCGGCAGCCGGCACGACACTGGCGGCAACCTCGCCCGAACGGGCACGCACAAGCACGGAAGCGCGTCAGGAGTGGAAGGAATGGATGCAGCAGAACACTATTGCTCTCGACTCTATTCAGCCGGAGACGACGAAGGACACGGTTGTGCCCGCGGAACGGTTCACAGACTTGGAAGCCTTGAAGCCACTGCTGCAGGATAAGCGCATCGTGTACTTGGGCGAAAGCTCGCACGGTGCCGCCGAATACAACTCAGCCAAAACCCGTCTGATTCAATACCTGCACCAGGAGCTAGGCTTCAATGTGGTTGCGTTCGAGACGAACTTGGGCAACGCCGCGTCGGCCTACGGCAACATAACGACGAGAGAGCCGATCGCCACGATGAAGGATTCCATTTTCCGCATCTGGCGGGTGCAGGAGAATGTGCCATTGTTCCAATATATAAAGGATACGCAGAAGACGAACACGCCGTTGGCGCTTGCCGGCTTCGACATGCAGCCGCAAGGGCAGCTCATCTCCGGAGAGTGGATGGGCGATGAGAAGCTTGCCAAGCGCTTCCAAGAAGCAGAGTTAGAGTTGGACAAGTGGCAGCAGTCCGAAGATGTCGACGCTTACCGCCAAGCGAAGCCGAAGCTGCTGGACGTGTACAAGCAGGTGCGCCAGCTCTTGCCGAAGCGCGCGGAAGCGTTGCGCAGCCAATATCCGGACAATCCGCACATTGTGAAGCTAACGGAACGGGCTTTGGACAATCGGATTGAAGTGGTCGATCAATATATGGAAATTTCGATTCCCTCTACCTCGTTCCTGAATGGGAAATCGGCTGATTACATGACCATTATCCGTTCTTCGGAGTACCGTGATCGCATGATGGCAGACAATCTGATCTGGCTGGCCACGAACGTCTATCCGAACGAGAAGATTATCGTATGGGCGCATAATGGCCATATCGCCAAGGCCTATTCCAAAGAGATGAACTCGCTCCCGCGCCGCCATATGGGCGAGCTGATGCAGAGCACGAAGTTGAAGGACGAGAGCTACGTCATTGGCCTGTTCATGGGCGGAGGCACAAACGCGCACGTCGCCGGAGGATTCTCCGATGTGCTGCCTCCAATGGCGCATTCCGTGGAAGAAGTGATGAAGAGCGCAGGCCATCCGTATACCTTCGTCGACATGCGCTATCAACTACGCGTTCCAGGGAACACTTGGATGACGCAGCCGAATATTTCGTATTACGACGGGGTCATGCCGGTCAGCAGCATCCCGTTGGAGCAATTCGACGGCATGCTCCTTATCGATAAGGTCCATTCACCGGATTATTTGAAATAATCCGTACTATTAAAAGGCTGCACCATCAAGCAGGCGTTCTGCTTGAGCGTGCAGCCTTGTTCCATTTATAAATAAGAAATCGTAGAACCGCAATACTCGCAAGAAATGGTCGAGCGCGGCGGCACACTGCTCTGGGCGCCACAGCTTGGACACGTAATCATTTTCGGAAGCTGAGGCGGTGAAACGCTTGCGGCAGCCTCTGTGGCAGCGTAGCGTGCTGACTGCCCCGGGTCTTCTTTCCGCTTGTATTCATCCCAATCCTCATCTTCCTCCATATCCGATTGAAGCGGATTGTGCATGAATTCCATAGATGCCGCTTGCTGCATCGCATTTTGTTCATCCGCTTTTTTGTTAAGCTTCGTGCCTGCCCAATACATCAACGCGCCGGGAGTAAAGAACAGGACAAAAAATAATAGGAATAACTCCAGTTTATCTTTCTGCGTAGACCAATTTATTGTTATCAACAGGACTACCATGCTGAACAAGAACAGGAATATCCCGCCGAATACGCGCAGCAGATTGCCGAGACTGAATATTTTTCGCCGCACGACGATCCCCTGCTGACGCATTGCTCTGATTGCATCCGCTTTTTTCTTCATGTTCTCCCCAACCTTGAACAACAATACTCCGGGAACGCTTGCTGCAAACACGGATAATAGAAATGTCTCCATCTTATATGCGCCATCAAATGATGACCAGTTTATGATTAAAGATAAGATCATCAGCACTTGGATGAATAGCAGTATTCCGCCGATTCCTTTCAATATAGCACCAAGACGTGCCCGCATGTCGATTCTCCTCCTCTCTACCTAACTCTATTTCAAAATAGCCAATTGCTCGTTGCGGAGCCGGATCGCATTCGATAAATCTTGAATCATGCCGCGCAATTCCTCGGCAGAATAAAGCGTATGCCGCTCCCGCACGGCCGAGCGCACGCTAGCTTCCAGCCGGTCGGCTTTCTCCATCAGCTGCGCCTCCTCCAGCACCATGGCAGGAAGGGATATCGGATCGCTATATTTGACCTGCTCCTCCAGCTTGCGGAGCAGATCCAGCAGCGTCTCACGTTCTGCATGCTGCCAGCCTTCCAGCTCCAGCCGTGCGGCATGCACGACTAGCTGCAGCTGCTTCATCGACTGCAGACGCATCCGCTCATCTTCTTCCTGGCGGCGAACGAACACTTTTGCCAGACCCAACAACAAGGCAATGACGAGCGCCACGGCAAATGTAAGTAAATGAATCCAGAGATACGCTTGCGCAGATACGTCTAAAATGATCCAAAATAAAACAATATGTATCAGTACGGCCAAATCATAGAAAAACAACACGGTGCCTAGGGACAAATACGCCGGAACGGCAGCTTTGAACTCGTGTCCGCCCTTAAGCAGCTTGAAGGAAAACATGTAGCTAAGCAATTCCGCCAATACGAGTGAACCTAGCGACAACCACCAGGACAGGTCGCGGGTATCTATTTCACTAAAAGTGAAAAACAAAGCAACCGTGACGGTTAATATCGTCAGAAAAATGGCCGTCGTTATCCAATTGTACTGCGTGTCTTGTTTCAACGTGGACCCTCCCTTCTACGTGAGCTTGTTGCCGCATTCCACGCAAAATTTTTGCCCCGGCTGCACTTCGAGGTTGCATTGGCTGCACGTCAACGCCGTTTCGCGGCCGCAATGCGGACAGAACTTGACCTTGTCCGGCACCGCTTCGCCGCAATGGCGGCACGGGACAGGCATGGCTTGCCCACATTCCACGCAATGGGTCTGCTCCGGCTGATTGTCGGCACCGCATTGCGGGCACGGATTATATGGATCACCGCAATTCGGGCAGAACTTGGTGTGGCGCGGCATCCATTCATCGCACGCTTGGCACTTCACCTCCGCTGGCCGCCCTGTCCCTCCCGATGCTGCGAGTGATGTGCCGCACCCCGTGCAGAAAGAGGCATCCTGCTGGTTTTTCCGGTGACACTTGGAACAGACCTTATCGTAGGCATCGACCTGAAGCCCATCGGCCAGCCGCGACATTGTGCCTCCGATAGCGCCGCCGACGCTGTATCCCATGCTGAGCCCAATGCCCGCCCCCATCAGATCCGATTGGGTGCCGCCCTCATTCTTCGCCGCCTGCCCGAGCGTATCGAACGTGCGCTCTTGTTGGTAGGTGAACCCGATGATATCCATCTCCGCCCTCTTCGCGAGCGCTTCCCGCAGACGTATCGTGGCCGGGTCATCCTCCGGCGTATTGACGGAATCAACGTAGAAATTAAGCAGGCGAATGCCGTACTCCTCGAATGCAGGCGCCACCCGTTCTTGGATATGCTTTGAAATGTCAGATATGTATGCATTGATTTCCAAGATGCTAATTTTTCGATGTACGAAATAGGAAGAAATAAGCTCGTGAATGTTCATCATCAACACACCGCGGAAATATTCTGTGAGCGTCTCTTGATTGAACTGCGGCAGCGTTCCGACGAGCTTGCCAAGAAATTTGCGGGCGTCATCGACTTGAATCCCGAATTGGCCGAAAGAACGCACCTTTACAAATAGTTGATATTTCGGGTCCTGCAGCTGAAGGGGTGCGCGCGTCCCCACTTAATATTGAGAGAATGAAGCTTGTTGACATACCATACCTCCGCCGTAAAGGGTGAGTCCCCGCCAAAAGGCAAATTGACGATATGATTGAGAATCGGAATATTGGCCGTACTTAACGTATGTCTGCCGGCTGTATACCGATCGAGCGCCTGCCCGCCTTTATATAAAATCGCTTCCTGCGATTCATTAACAATAAGCTGCGTCCACGTTCCGAGCTCATGATTCGGATATTTCCACGCGAACACATCAGGTGATCCGTCATATTTGATAACATTAATGATTGCCATGCCCGACTATACCTCCGCCATAAAGATTTATTATGGAGCAACACGCCCCTCTATAAGTTCATCCATTACTTTTATACTACGAAGAAGGAAGCAAAAAGCATCCGCGATGCGCCCGCATTCCTAATCTCTTGCATTGCGGCGCCCGTTCCTATTATAAATGACAGCCGCATCGGGGCCCATCCTAATACTGGAAAACATAAAAATAGTTCAAAACAACTATCTTCATTTTTTTCCAATACTATGATAATACATCAAACCCCTGCTCGTTTTCATACAGATAAGTTACAGTTTTCTAATAGAAATCATATAAAAAAAGACTTACCCCCCCTCGCGGATGAAAAGAAGGAATAAGCCTTTACACGTTTCATGCACCAAATAACTAAGCTTCAGCTGATCTTGGCCACACATTAACATCTTCAGCGTCCAGAACCGCTTCAATCTCATCGCCGTCGTACACGGCCATATACCCCCGGGGCAGCGCCAGGACTTGCAGAAGCGACGGCCGAAGGTGTAGAAGCTGATAAATATAATACGCCTCTAAGTCTTCATCTTTGACTGCTCCATCAACCGGCCCAATATACCAGCCTGAATCTCCATCCCCGCCATTTTGAGTCCGTTCGAGATATACGCGTTCTGCATCCATTACACCTTTGGCAGCAATGATTTTGTCCTGGAATACTGCCGCTTCCCCTTCAAGCCGCAGCCTTTGCAGACAGTAGTTCTGCTGCAATTGCACAAACAACGAGGCAGTCAGGTCGTCGGTTTTATCCACGAATGGATTTTTGTCATACGCAGGCGCCATAACGGCAACATCTTCACCACGCTGGGACAGATGAAGAATGGTCCATCCCACCTGAATGTTCGCACCGTCTTTTAAATGCCCTTCCTCCTGCTCCAACTCCTCAAATATTTGCAGGAGCGAATCCGCTGCCACGGCTAATTCCTCTTTGCATGTGACATGAAATGTCCGCGTGCCTATCCTTTTTGACCTCACAATCATGGTAATATCTCCTTTTAGCCGCATAAAGGTTAATTCTGAGTTAAGTATGTAATTGCATTAGAATTTATTCTACAAATATCTCATGAGCCCTTTAATTTTCAATTTACTGGTGAAGTTAGGGCCTGACCATCACCACTGATCTGTAGACGAGTTCTACCCTCGTTCATTCCCCCTCTAACTTTTTTATCTGTTAGGGGTTTGTCCAGGCCTTTACCTCTTGCTTGCTGGTAGTACATTCAAATCTGTTCTTGAGTGGCTTCATACTCCGCTTGTGCCTGAGTGAGCGATTTGGCCTGCCCTTCCTTCTATTGCCTTGACCTGTTTTGTCATTGTCTTTCTTCCTCCTTTAATTTTGGTATGCAAAAAAGCTCATCCCTACTCATAATTCAAGTTGGAATAAGCTTTTGAAGATTCATTAGGTATTTGTTAAGTTGTTTTGTGTATGGCGCTAGGATTGTAAATCGAGTTTACACAAAATCGTTGACAGACCCTCTAGTATAACTCTAATTGTTTCTTCTGACTTTCTGCAATTTGCCTAAACGGTTCAAATAAATCGTTAATTTTTTTAGTAAATGAAATTTCTGCTAATAAGCACTCATTTGAATTTATTTCATTTAGTATACTGTAAAAATCCTCATACTCATTTATTGATGATGCCGTTGATATATCATCTTCGTCACTTAATATATCAATTAAATCACGTAGACTTATTTTATTCTCTAGAAATTGGATATAGTAATAGCCAACTATTGCATCACTTGGTGAAGATTTGTTCTCTTCATAATAGCATTCTTCGAGCTTTTTATAACTTACCGCCGAACTCAGTTCTTCTATATCTTTGGCTAACGAAACTTTATATATCCAATCTTCAACCTCGTTTTTCTCTAATATTTGTCTATCAGCCCACCCCTGCCAATCTGATTTAGAATAGTATCCACTTACACAGGCTATATATAAATAGTTCCCTATAGTCATTTAATACCTCCTTGGAGTCTCTGGATGCAATCCTGGGATGCCTTTTCCATGTTGAGCTGGGTCTGTAGCTGGGTTTGCATGATAATGAGGATTTGTATGTGTTGGAATATCTGGCCTTCCATGGTCTGTAAAATCATTATTGCCCATCCTTCGTCCACACTTGTCAAATATTGTTTCTCTCATATATATTTCACCAGTCTTTTCATTAATTTTTACATCCATGATGCTTCTCTCACCAGGAACAGTGTATAATCGTTGCCTTGTATTGATTTGTTTTCCTTCCATTACTTTATATACAAATTTCCCATTCTCTTTCACTTTTTGAATTGAACCAGCACCTTGTTTCCAGTATGCTTTTTATCTAGCCGCTTCTGCAGATTCCATCATATCAACAAAGTTTTTTTTAGATTTACCCGTCCCCTTATTCGAACTCTTCTCGTTCTTCCCGCTGTTCCCTTTTCCGCCACTGCCGCTCTTTAATTTAACTACCTTGCCGATTCCCTTGTCCGTTATACCCGAGACGATTGAATTGCCTACACCTTTGGCTATCCCGTTCCAGTCTTCGGTATCTATCATATTCTGGATTCTTCGACCATCGGCTTCTGCCTCTGCAACCAGTTCATCCCATGCCTTTTCAGGATTGCTTACCCATTTCCATGCTTCTGCAGCGGTGTCAGTTATCACATTCGTTGTGACTCCAATTGGGTCGTTAAGGACGGTCTTTGCCGTATCCAGTGTCGATTTGACCGCTTCGGTACCTCCAGCCCATACCCCTTTCGCCGCATCAAGCGATTTGTCGAGGGCCGTAGGCTGATATACGACTTCACCTTTTTTCAGGGGTACATATATCTGTTGTCCATTGAACATGGTTATCGTTTTATAACGCATCCGGTTCTTTATCCGCTGAGTCATTTCTTCTTGCGAGTTTGTGCCTGCTCGTATTTAGAACCATTCTCTAATGGCTTGGACAGTACATTTTGAGCAAAAAAGGCTTACTCCTACTCATATTTCAAGTGGAATAAGCCTTCTAGGTTTATCAAGTTGGTCAAAAGTGTCTGGTTAATTGGTTGTATTGTACGATCTTGTTGCTACGATGCAAACCCGATATTTTTATTTACCAATTTCCTCTTTCAAAATCTTCATTGTCCAATTCTTTAACATAAACAGATATCCACAACACTGTATGCTCAACAGGATCAGTCTCAATAAATATTCCTTTTGGACTAACATAGACTTCTTCAAATTCATCATATTCAAAGCTTGGCTCTATTTGCAGCACCTCGTCAATATGCATTCCAATATGAATTTTATCAAATAATAATCCTTTATAATCTTTAGTTGCTGTTATTTTAAAGAGCTTTCCATTCATCAAATTGAACCACAAGTCCACAGAATCTTTAATTTCATATCTCACTAAAAACTTCACTAATAGCGAAGACTTTTCATCCATCTTATTAATTAAATCATAGAACTGACTAATATGACTATAAAGTCTAATCCCTCCAAGTCCCACCCACGGTACAATTGGTGAACTCTTATCAATCAATCTAATCCCTCCCTGTAAAAATAACAGTTGCAGTTTCTACACCATCTGTTTTGTACACACTCTCAGAACCATCAACAATCTTAATAATTCCCTGATCACTTGTGCTTATTTTAACGTACGGACTATCCCCGTGCCTTCCTCCGCCAGGTGAAACCTGTACTTGAGTTATATTTTTACTACTTTCAGTATTTTGAATCTTAATGATTTTTGCACCTGATCTTGATTTTTTAGAAGCCTGAACCGTGACTTCGTATCCTGCGTCTTCTAGCATCTTTGCAACTTCTTCAGCTGACTTACCGCTGAAAACCTTAGGATTTGACTTGAATGTATCAATTGACGCCCGACCGTTCTCAAATACAGCTTTTCCCGTCCCCTTATTCGAACTCTTCTCGTTCTTCCCGCTGTTTCCTTTTCCGCCACTGCCGCTCTTTAGTTTAACTACCTTGCCGATTCCCTTGTCCGTTATCCCCGAAACGATTGAATTGCCTACACCTTTGGCTATCCCGTTCCAGTCTTCGGTATCTATCATATTCTGGATTCTTCGACCATCGGCTTCCGCCTCTGCAACCAATTCATCCCATGCCTTTTCAGGATTGCTTACCCATTTCCATGCTTCTGCGGCGGTGCCAGTTACTACATTCGCCGTAACCCCGATTGGGTCGTTAAGGACGGCCTTTGCCGTATCCAGTGTCGATTTGACCGCTTCGGTACCTCCAGCCCACGCCCCTTTCGCCGCATCAAGCGATTTGTCGAGAGCCGTAGGCTGCTATACGACTTCACCTTTTTTCAGGGGTACATATATCCGTTGCCTATTGAACATGATTATCGTTTTATAACGCATCCGGTTCTTTATCCGCTGTGTCATTTCTTCTTGCGAATGGTTACTCTGCATCTTCCGGGCAGCCGTAAGCACTTTGCCAATTAGGAAGTTCGTGCTTAGCCCTGTCCCTCCCGTTTGAGCTAAGCCGCTTCCGGTTGCTAGCATGCCCTTCGGCGCCAATTTCCCTCCTGTGGCGGCCAATCCCATATACGGCACGCTCGCAACCAATGATAGTCCAGCTCGTGTATAATCGCCGCGGGCAGCCGATATTCCAGCATTCGCCACACTGGCTGCCTTTCCTACGACCGGTATCATCCCGACAACATCCAGCGCAAGCTGCACTCCATCAAGAAACTTATCCAAGAGGCCCTTCTTCGGCCCCTCCGCAGCTTCCCCATTTTCCCCGGACTCCGGTTCCAAGTCCTTCACATAGACGGGTGCTTTTGTCAGTCCTTCGATTCGAAGGCTTGTCCCTTGGATATCCGTCTCCCCGTCCAGCACGATACTGCTGCTGCCACACAGCAGATACACAGCCTCTCTCGCTTGAATATCCAGTTTCTTGTCGAGCTTGAGCTCCAAATCCTTCTCTGTATGGAACACGATCGCTTGTTTACTGTGAATCTCAATGCCCTCATGTTCATCCATCTTGACGAAGACATGGTTCTCTTTGGCCGTCAACACAAGGTCATTGCTTCCGAATTTCACTTCCTTGCCGAAGTTGGTTCCCCAATACTTTACGCCCGGGTTACGTCTTAGTATAAAAAAGAAGGCTCACTCCCCCTTCTGTTATAAGTTGGAATAAGCCCTCTACTTTTTATAAAATGTATCATCAGTTTAAATTATCAATTATTATTATATTATTCTAAAATAATCGTCTTCTATTTGTCCGTTAAAATCGTATATGGCTTCATACTCTGCAAAGCCAGAATCATCATACTCCAATCTAATTTTGACTGATTTATATTTGTACTCCTCTATATACCTATAGTTTATTACATATGAAACACTATGAAAAACCATATCTATTTTAGCGACATCCTTGTTGCCAAAAACTTCTGCATAATCTTTTGGCGCTTCTAATTTGTAATTTTCAATATATTTATTATAGCTCTCTTTAATCATACTTTTAACATTATACTCCAGCAGCCATTTATCTAGTTCCATATGATAACCTCCTCCATTTTAATGCATCCCTTTATCAAAGTAATCGAATACTACCTCGCCTTTTTCATTCTTATAGCCATATATTCTATAATCTCCGTATTCTTTATTCTTCACTTTAATTTCATGTGTATAAATTTGGCTCAATCCCAAAGTTAGTGCTTGATTCAATTTTAACCATAATGCGCGTAGTTGCATTCTACGAGAAGACCTTGCACGTAACGTTCGCGGTTTCGAGTAAAATAGTGCCTACGCTGAAAAGCTTTTATTCGGTTGTTTCGCCCCTCAACCGCAGCGTTCGTCCCGCGACAACGATGGTAATTCAGGATCTCGGTTTTCCAATTTTTAATGGTTTTCAAACAAAGCATAATCGCCGGATGTTGAATTTGTTTGCCCTGAACGAGCCAGTGATGCAGCCATTGCTTGGCGGTATGTACATTTGGTGAGCAATCGTACCATCGACTGAAACTTTCTTTCCAAGCGTGAGCTTGCTTCAGCAAAGCGGAATATCCCAGTATGTCTCGTAGTTCCTCCTGCTTTTCAACAGACAAGGATTCCACACGAGGATTCAGAAGGCGATGCTTTGCCTTAAGATGTGCTTTCGCTTGTGGAGCTAGGGTAGGGGTGATCGATTTGCGAATTGATTGAACCGCCTCTACGACATACCGCTGCACATGAAAACGGTCAGCCACACGGATGGCTTCAGGAAAACATTCTCGAATCCAAGTGTGGTAATACGGAGCTAAATCCATCACAACAGCCACGGGACGCAGCGCTAAAAAAGCAGGACTCTGCTTTGCATAGATCCGCAGTTCATCCAGCCTTCGACCAGGAAAAATGTCCAGTAGCGTTTCGCCGCGTAAGTTATGAATGCCCGTATTGTAGGTCTGTCCTTTTCGAATGGCAAAATCGTCAATCCCCAGAACAAGCTTGGACATAGAAGCAGCTTCTTTCCATCCTTGCTTTTGCAGGCGTTTACTTTCGATGGCTAGCCACTGCTCATGCTTGTGATGAAGGGTGCTGTTTGGCAGGAAATGAAGCTCTGCGCTTTGTTTGACCGTAGCCACACGTGCCGTCTGAAGTGCTTGCTGTTCAAAGGCTTTCGTATATCGCTTCCCTGGATCAACAAAGGAATAATTCCAGACGAACCCGCAATCACAGGACTTGCAGAACAGTCGGATGGCAGGAACGAGAAGATAGATTCTTTGCCCTCCAACTCCCAGATGACGAATTCGGCGAACCCGATTCTGTCCTTTACGGATGACGTGCTCCGTTAATTGGCAACATGGACAGGCTTGTCTCACAGCGATGGGAGTTACTTCGATATGGAGGGTGCTTTCATTGATTTCCAAGACTTGTTTTGTTTTTACATCTGGCAGTCGGAGTAAAAAATCGGTATACTGATTGTGCATCTGTCATTCCTCACAGTTGGATTGGTCGCACAACCATCTTACGGAATGTTCAGATGTTTTTCTATTATTCAAGCACTATGTTTTGGATTGAGCCTTAATTTCATGTGTATAAATTTATCACCTTTTTTAATACCCTTCCCCTTTAATAGCTTTATTCCACTTTCACCTTCAGGTTCAACTATACCTTTACCTCTTGCTTTTTCAAAAGCATCTACGAAGATAACAAAAACAGGTCAATCATGGTGGTATCTGACCATAATCGACCTGTTTCATGTAACGTTATTACGCTAAAATAGGGATACTTTTTCCAGACATTCTGTACGCACATCTTAATTCATGAAAATATTATACAGGTAAAACAAAGGTTATGTTGCTAATGATGAGGTAAAGTGGTTCATTCGGCACTGGGTAGCCCCACCAAATCAAATATGCCACAGTTTACGATTTTTCTTCACACACTCGAATAATCTCTTTAGGTATTGACTCAAAAACTAATACCTCTGGTTTTGGATAAGGTCTTTTTAACAAGTATTCTTGAAGTGTCACCATGCTATCCCAATACAACTTAATCCAATGTTCAATGCTTTCGCCTGTGTCAAAGTTCAAGGCTTCTTCATCAAAACCCTTGAAATCATCGTAGAACGCTTGGTCATAGATAGAAATGGATATCTCACTATCAAATACGAGGATTTTATTCGTAAACACAGGAAAACAAAACGACTTAGAAAAGCGATTAGATATATCAACACCTATAGCTTCTTTAAAATTAACCCAATCAGGTATATCAAAAGGTCTCAAACTTTCAGTCTTTTCAAATTTTACTCTACCACCGTTACTATAACGATTATTAGACTTTGTAAAAAATTGTATTCCTTCTTGCATGACTTGTTCTTCCGAAACAAAATGTGCGTGATTTTCAGGTAAATAAGCATGATACAACAATAAACTCACTTTCTCTCACCCACTCATTCTTTATTTCTTGGCACATAAGGGAAGTGTGAACTTCTGGTAGGGTCATCTAGGTGTTCAAAAACTCTGTGACTTCCGGTTGAAGTATCAGGTGTACTGATGTTTCCGTCAAATTCTTTATAATACTTGGTTATCCGGTTTGGATTCGGATTATTAGGATTTGGCCAGTTTGAAAATGCCTTATCAGGATTAGTCATTGTTTCTTGCCTTAATTTCTCTACATCAACATCTTTCCCATATTGTGACCTATTAGGGGTAGAGGGTCTACTTGGATCATACAGGTGCTTTTCAGAATGTGGATTGACAAAATCTTTGGGATTGCTTCCCCCACCGGGTTTTGTAGGAACAGGAGTTTTACCCGTCCCCTTATTTGAACTCTTCTCGTTCTTCCCGCTGTTTCCTTTTCCGCCACTGCCGCTCTTTAGTTTAACTACCTTGCCGATTCCCTTGTCCGTTATCCCCGAGACGATTGAATTGCCTACACCTTTGGCTATCCCGTTCCAGTCTTCGGTATCTATCATATTCTGGATTCTTCGACCATCGGCTTCCGCCTCTGCAACCAATTCATCCCATGCCTTTTCAGGATTGCTTACCCATTTCCATGCTTCTGCGGCGGTGCCAGTTACTACATTCGCCGTAACCCCGATTGGGTCGTTAAGGACGGCCTTTGCCGTATCCAGTGTCGATTTGACCGCTTCGGTACCTCCAGCCCACGCCCCTTTCGCCGCATCAAGCGATTTGTCGAGAGCCGTAGGCTGATATACGACTTCACCTTTTTTCAGGGGTACATATATCCGTTGCCTATTGAACATGATTATCGTTTTATAACGCATCCGGTTCTTTATCCGCTGTGTCATTTCTTCTTGCGAATGGTTACTCTGCATCTTCCGGGCAGCCGTAAGCACTTTGCCAATTAGGAAGTTCGTGCTTAGCCCTGTCCCTCCCGTTTGAGCTAAGCCGCTTCCGGTTGCTAGCATGCCCTTCGGCGCCAATTTCCCTCCTGTGGCGGCCAATCCCATATACGGCACGCTCGCAACCAATGATAGTCCAGCTCGTGTATAATCGCCGCGGGCAGCCGATATTCCAGCATTCGCCACACTGGCTGCCTTTCCTACGACCGGTATCATCCCGACAACATCCAGCGCAAGCTGCACTCCATCAAGAAACTTATCCAAGAGGCCCTTCTTCGGCCCCTCCGCAGCTTCCCCATTTTCCCCGGACTCCGGTTCCAAGTCCTTCACATAGACGGGTGCTTTTGTCAGTCCTTCGATTCGAAGGCTTGTCCCTTGGATATCCGTCTCCCCGTCCAGCACGATACTGCTGCCGCCACACAGCAGATACACAGCCTCTCTCGCTTGAATATCCAGTTTCTTGTCAAGCTTGAGCTCCAAATCCTTCTCTGTATGGAACACGATCGCTTGTTTACTGTGAATCTCAATGCCCTCATGTTCATCCATCTTGACGAAGACATGGTTCTCTTTGGCCGTCAACACAAGGTCATTGCTTCCGAATTTCACTTCCTTGCCGAAGTTGGTTCCCCAATACTTTACGCCCGGGTTTGCCATCTTGGGTGAATCCCGTCCGCCTCTGCGGACGGAATTCAATGCAACCGCTTCTTCCTCCTGACGGCTCGGAAAGTACACCTGCACTGCATCGCCCATCTGAGGCATGCAGTAGAACCCGCTGTTTCCTTCCGCCGTGTATACGGAAGAGTACGGGAACCAGCATGCTTCTTGCTTGGCTTGAGCCGAGTCGATGTTCAAATGCACCTGAACTTTATCTTTCGTGACGTCAATGATTTTTCCTTCCAGAGACGCCCCGCAAATATCGGGATTGGTCATCGGATTCTGCCGGATGCCCGTTGCCGGCCGCAGAAGGTATTCGTAGGTGAAGGCCCCTTCGTTGAACCGTGCTGTTGACTCCATCACGGTTAATTCCTTATCTTTGAATACAATGCGGTCTCCGATGGAGTAGTAACGTTCGGTTTCGATGGAATAGCTTGTAACGTCCGTTTCCTGCAAAGCGTCGTTATTGTGCCAGTCAATTAGCGTTCGCATGACGCTGTAATGAGCATTCGTCAGGGAATCAGCCTTGCCGTCTGGTACGCCTATCCACAGCTTCGGAGAATCCGCCGCCGCTTCGGGGATGAGGACCGCTCCGAATCGCGAAGCCATTCGTTTGAGAAACTGCCAATCCGTTTCCTGATACTGCAAGGTGAATTGGTTTAATGAGGCGTTGTCAAAGGCAAGATCAATACAATCGGACCCTGGGTATTCGGAAAGGATATGATGGACGAGATCCTGGTACAACATGTTACGATTCTGGAAGGAACGTGATTTCAGCTTGATATCCATACGGGAGGTATGAGATATCCCTTCCAATTCCAAATAGTAAATGCCCCTAACCGATTTAATGGCCATATCAGAGATTACACCGTGGAACAACGTTCTGACCGCATTTCCTTCATCGATCTCTTGAATTTGAATCGTGTCCGAACCACTGGACATATCTATGTATCTATCTTTTTTCTCTTCCGGAATAATTGCCGTAAGATGCAGATGCGCATGCTCGTTTACCTTTTTTTCAATTTGAACGCTGCTGAGGGTCTGTATTTCGTAAGGTGACACAAGCCGGATGTGTTCATACCCGCTCTGCTTGCTTGCTGTACTCACATAATCCCCCCTTCATTTGGGTGGTAAAGCAGTTCATAAATAGATACTTTACAGTCGCAGAAAAGAACTGAGACTCATTTGATATCAATTCCAGAGGCTACAACTTTCTCACGGTATTCTTGCAGTACTTGGTTGTAAGCTGTTTCCTCCATATCTTGATAGCCGGTGAAGAATACTTTTTCGATCTGGCTGTGATCAAACAAAAATGATTGGTTAGGATTAATATTTCCTTCTGGATATAAGCAAGCAATATAATCCCACAGCTTTTCGCTGTCTCCCGTCTTTTGCAGCCTTCCGTAAATCATAATTCTTTTTTCTCCACCCTTTAGCAGAACAACAGAACCGTTGGGCAGCAAATGCATTGTTTATCACATCCCGATAAAATATATGCTCTTTATAGCTCTTTATCAATTGACTTACTTATAAGTAGCCAAAATGCCAATCACGCAGAACATCACTGCTATTCCTATTAAACCGAAAATGCAGATAATTACAATTTTATGTTTATCGGGATCATTTTTTGTTTTTGTATAAGCCCCGGTAAAAATACAAATGATTGCGATTAAGACAATAATAATCGCGGTTTCAACAATTCCCGGTACTTTTTTATATGTGTTCTCCAAAAATTTATTGATTGCTACCAAAATACCGCCTACCGCCAAAAGTAACAATCCTAGCACAGAAACTTTGGGGTTACTCCTAGCTTCTCGCAAAGCGTATACAATAGTTACCAATGCTGCAGTAATTGCCATGATAATAAACACTGGCCAAGGTAAGTAATTAAAACTCATTTTTTGGACCCCTTTTCATTTTCCAAACAACTCTTCTTTAAGATAGCTAACACCTGCACCTATAGCTACACCAGCAATCACACCCGCTCCTACAACTGCTATAACAGGGGCACCTAAAGCAGCCACGCCCGCTCCAACTATACCTGTTGCAACCGTTCCTCCTACAGATAATCCTGCAGCATAATATCTGTCATCTCCTTCATACTTTTCAAAATCCTCCACTACGTCAAATGCAGTTGATATTGCAGCGGCAGGACCAGCAAATTTTGAAGCCCCTTTAATTAAATTTGTGCCTCTTTTAAATCGAACACTCTTAAATTCTGCGGCAGGGCCAAACGCTGGAGCTTTAGTAACATAGTGTTTTCGGTCACTGATTGCATCAAATAAATATTTTCCGGCTGTAGCATCCACCGCTCCTAGAAATGTATTTTTGGTAATATCCCTCATTAACTGCTTATTCCAATCCTGCTCTTCTTCCTGCATGGTAGGGCTGTTATTATCTTCTACTAAGTGAGAATTATTTAGATTCTGTCCATCATCCTCAACCCGTATCTGCCCGCAATACATGCACATGTTCGTTGAATCATGCAATAACGAAGGGTAGTTATCAATACTTTTATCCGTCTTTCCGCCAAGCCAGGGCATTGTCACCATCGGCATGCACGGCACCCGCTGCGGTAAACCGTGGGCTGCCGTAGCCGCGGCGACAGCCGGATTGTTCATGCTCCCGCATGACCCGAAGGGCATAATGTTCACATTGGGTATATAGTCCATCACGTTCATGATGGGCTTCCCTTTTACATAGACGCCATGACTCATCTGCATGTTCAGACGGCTGGGCTGGGAGCCGTAGCTGCAGCTTAATACAGCACCCGCCACGACATAGCTTTTTTTATCGGCGCTGCTAGCCACTGGGGACATTTCCTTTTTACCTTCCCCCGAACTACTGGAACTCATCTCCAATCACCTCCTGCTTCTCCAGTTAAGCTTCATCCAGCTTCTTCAGCTTCAGCCCATAGAAGTCTCGCCTCAAGATGCTTTCTGCCAGGGATAAATTCACGATAAGAATCGTTTCATAGATGTGATCTATTTGAAACAACGGCCTGTTTCCCGCCTTGTCCCTGTCAAGGACAGGCCGTTTGAGCATGCCATTGCGATGATACTCGCTCTTATCCGACAGACAATTGATGCGAAGCGGCAGAGTAAGCCAATACACATCCTGTCTCATCCGGGCGAAGTCGACCAATCCCACGGGATAATACTGCTGCCGAGGCAGGAACTTCTCAATCAACTGCTTAAGCTTGTCCGACAAGAGAGGAACAGGCCTCTCGATGAAATCCACATATTCGATATGCCTGCTCTCGCGAACAGGGAATTGCAGATTCATTGCTGTAAGCTCATCAGCCCGCGCTTCGATGAGCATGTCCTTGGGGATGGCCTCCGCAATTCCTGCAGGCTCAACAGCATCCAAGATGCGTTCATCCTGTGACAAGATAAAGTAACTCATATTCCGTGTCTCCTTAATTCTTCCATAATGTCTGAGCCCATTGCTGCTGATCCAGCCGGACAACATCCTTCTGGTGAACAGAGAACACCGCATTCATCAGATCCGCACCGTCAAACACGGCGTTCGCCACGTTCGCATCGGACAGATCCGCTCCATATAAAGAAGCTCCCGTAAAATCAGCCCCTTCCAAGTCAGAGCCGGCAAAGCAGAGCGCTGATAGACCGGGCAGATTAAGAAAGCGGGCATCCTTCCATCCGTTGGCCCCTTCTGCATACTGAAAGATCGCTCCCCTGAGATCGCAATCGCGGAATTCCGCCCCATGAATTTGACTTCGGGAGAAGTCAGCCCCTGTCAAGCCTGAACCGCTCCATCTCGAGCCGATCAGAACACTGTCCTGCAAGCTACCGTGCGACAAGTTGCAGTGGTTGAACTCAGAATATCGGAAGTCAATGCCTCTATAGTCCCCGACGGATAAATCAACATTCCGGAATAACTCGTAAGCATGCTCTCCGTCTTCTCTATCATCCAGCCATGCGAGGATAAATTCCGAATCCTGTTCACGTGCATCCTGCTTGAACACCACTTCGCTAAGGTCCATATATTCCCCTACCCGAATCTCGAATACAGGTTCTGTGGCTATATCCCGATACTCTTCAAGTTCCACCGCTTGGGGCAGCGCAAATCTCGCCAATGCCACAATATAACAGTGAATGGCAATCGATTCAGCGAGCATCATCTGCTCAATTATAGGAACGGACACTCTCCCTCCATAAATACGGATCCCTTCAATAAGCTTGCTCCGGAACGTGTCCAGATGCTGGAACGCCCAGCCGGCATCATATTGCAGCACATAAGGGGTGCGGTCGAATACCCAGCCGGCATCCATAGCCTCAACCCGATATATGTACCTGCCTTCCATCAGCTCCGTACGTAGCATGGAGAATGTAATGTATCCAATAGGCCCCTTCTCGCCCCGAGCCTGCGCATCTCGAATCTGTCGGCAGATATGCTGGAAGGAGGCAACGAATTCGCCGGCAAGCTGCTCCTTATGCAACTGAAAATCCCTCTCCAATATAAGCAGCATGTTCATCCGTTCCCGCCGTACGACATGCTCCCGGAAATGGGCAATTGACTCGGCCTTGTCCACTTCATCCCCCCGCTCAGTTCGTCTTCAATTCCTTCCCAATAATCGTGGCATTTCCGTCCAGCTTAATGCTGCTCTCCTTGCACGACATGCTGATTTCGTTTTTGGCCGATATGACGACTTTCTTTCCGGAATCCATGAGAATACTATCTTCTGACGTAATTTTGATGTTTTTCTTGCTGAAAATCTCAATTCCGTTCTTCTCATTCAACCTGATAAAAATCTCGCTGTCTTTTGCAGTAATCACAATCTCGTCCGGGCTCATCATCAATTCCTTGCCGGAAGCTGTTCGAAAATATTTGATGTTCGGGTTGCCGAGCTTATTCGTCCCGCCCTCTGTCGAGTCTTGGCGGACTGAGCTGCTTGCCACGCCCTCTTCCTCTTTGTCGCTTGGGAAATATATGCGCACGGTGTCGCCGAGTTCAGGCATGACATACCAGCCGCTATGCCCTTCTGCCGTGTACACCGAAGTATATGGAAACCAATGGGCCTCGCCCTTGTTCTGCTTCTCATCGATATCCAAGTGCACCCTTACCTTATCTTTGGCGACGTCGATGACCTTGCCTTGCAGCGAAGCGCCGACAATCTGACGATTGTAAAGCACCTTCTGACGCAGGCCTTTGTGCAAACATAGCACGTACATATGCGTCAGCAGACCGTTCTTTACTTCCGTCCGCGCCTCACATACGTACAAGCTCTTGCCTTTGAACCCAATCCAACTGCCAAGCTCCAGCACCCTGTCCGTCTCCACCTCATAGTAGATAAAGTCATTCTCATCCACATTCGGAGAATCGTTTTCGGCAAAATAACGATATGTCGTCATTCGCTTTCTGACCGTATAATGGTAGTCTTCCAAACGGGTTTGGGAGCTGCTCTCGAAAATGCCAAAGTAGAACTTGGGGCGATCGAACACCGCAGCCGGCATTAAGCTCGTATGATAGCGGGACGCCATTCTTTTGAGAAACTGCCAATCGGTTTCCAGATATTGCACCGTGAACCGTCCCAATCTGGCATTGTCAGTAGCCTCATCCACCACATCCATGCCCGGATAATCCAATGCAATCTCATCCAGCAGCTTCGGGATCGTCATGGCCTTGTTCTGGAAGGATCGGCTCTTTCGTTTCACATCCAGCTTATAAGAATGAGACACGGCTTCCACCTCAAGATAATAGATGTCACGTACGACCTTGATCCCGATATGGAGCACGATACCGCTGAACAACGGTTTGCTGCCGCCTTCCTCATCGATTTGACTGATCTCGATGGTTGTGTCGGCGTCGGTCATCTCCACATAGCTGTCCTTCAGTTCCTCGGGCACAATGCCTGTAAAAGTAAGCCGCGTATGCTCGTTAATTTTTTTCGTCAGCTTCAGCTCCTGCAGATTGACGAGCCGATAGGGGGCCACCTGCAAATTGTGATAAGTCAGAGCGGATTGACTCATTGTTCCGTCCTCCCTTCCTCCGATTCGCCGATAACGAGGGAATCCATGAGGCCCCGGGCAATCGGCTTCCAATGCTTCATTTCCTCTTCTGTGCAATTGAACGTGCAGAGCAGCGCCTTATGCTCCAACTCGGCAAAGAACATCAAATTATACAAATTGACGTTCAGGGCAGGAGCCAGAAATTCGCAATACCCTACATGCTTCCCACTAATCTCACGAATGCCGTCTTCGTACCACTGGAGAATGGGCTGCGTTCGCCGCAGGATCTGAATCATGGCCATCGTAAACTCTTCCATTTCTTCTTCCGTCAAGGCATGATCCGTATGGTTGAATGCGATATTAATGGAGGTGCTGTCATTCGTATATATTAAGTCAGGCCTTCGTTCTGACGGGTATTTCATGGCTGCGGCTTGGGGTGGCATCGGGTGAAACGTCTTAGGCAGCGGCACACGTATTTTGCCGTCCAATATCCATTCTTCCGTGAACGGTATCGTCTCCCCATCTATCTTCAGTACAGTCTGGTGGAAAAGGATGGGCTGATCCGGTTGTGTTAAATATTCAGTATCCTTATCCGCAGCCTGCTCTTGACGCCCTTGGTCTCCATATAACATGGAAATGATTTGTTCATCCATATGCTCCATATCGCTCATTTCCTCACCTCTCGTTCATTGCCCCCCTATTGCTGGCATCTTCTTGCATCAATCCACTATAACCCGCTGTCTTCCGCCGTGCCGGACATCCGGCGCTAGCGCTCTGCCGCCCCCCGCTTCGCCCAGAATCCGCCGCAGGCCCGCAAATATCCTTTCATTGGTCAGCTCCCTGTAGCCCGTTCCGAGCCGGTGCCCGAGATAATGCTGGATGACATCCCGCTCCACGGCCCCACCGTTCAGGCACAGCATGGCGAACCCCGCGTCATAAGCGTGATCCGTTCCGCTCTTCAACAGTTCATTCGCGAAGTAACGCGTGATGAACGGAGACAGCGTGCTGTGCCCCAAGCCCGCATACGGCACATGGATGACGTTGAACGTATTGTATTCCGTCGCCAAATCAACGAAGCTTTGGTAGTCCGAACGCAGCCGAGCGCCTTCCTTCAGCTTGAAGCGCCCCAGCTCCAGCTCGTCCGGCCGGACATGGACGTTGTCTTCATCGAGCATGATCTCCCCTGGAAGCGTGGTGAAGTCGCTCAATACCTGTTCCGCACGAAACTGAATTTTGAGCACCGTCTCCTTCCCGTTCGACTGGTAGGGAAGCTCGAAGTCGCGCTCCAGCGTGTATAAGCGGCCATCATGCTTGACGATGCCCCTTGCAATCGTCAGGCTGCTTTTATTAACCTGAACCTCGGCCCCCGTTACAATCCCATCGGAGTGCCGCTGATAGGCGATGTCGACGAACTGTCTCGGGTAATCCCGCAGATTCTCGAGCATGCCGGTCTTCAGAATCCGCCCTTTGTGGAAGTGTGGAACCAGATGTGTAAACAAGACGCTCCCCCCTTTCCCTCACACCCCGTTATTTCAAGCCATCGAAGAAATCCAGCTCCGACAAATCATTTTCAAAGGCATTGAACTGCTTCCTGCCCATGTACAGCTGCTCGTTGAGCCGCGCAACCGGTACCGTATCGAAGCCCCAGCTGCCATCGCCTGCGAACACGAACCACTTCGCCTCCCCGTTGGCGATGGAGTCGGTATCATCCTGAGGAATACTATCGCCGAACTGCGCGGCAATCTCCTCATACAGCACGGGACGATAGCTCGCGAAATCATTCTGGTATACTGCCGTATGCCGCAACTGTCCGTCGCCCCCGCGAATATGGAACTCGATCTCGTGCGCGCCAAGCGGCCGCGAGATCGAGCCCTGCGCCTGATCCAGCCGTTCGTAGCCGGAGATGAGCATCTTCTCCCGGCCGGTATGGGTCCAGGCGCTGACCGAATATGGAACGACAGGCGCATGATTCGTCAGCTTGGCTTCAATGAGCCCCGACTTCCGGGCGCTCAAGTATCGCAAGGCGCCCCGCAGGCAGGCCAGCTTCAGATCCGGCACCTTCCCTGAATCCTCCGCCTTCTGCCGGAACTCGATCGCCCGCCCGGGCACGAATTCCTTCAGCGCTTCCCGGAATACGTCAATCCGGCACGATTGGCCCGTCAGCTTGATGATAGAATAATCCTGCAGTCGGCCGTCGCGGTAGAACTCATCCAGGAACTTGCGGACGATGGCGTAAATGTCCCCCCGGATAAGCTGGTTCATCTCCTGAATGTTGAACACGACGTCCGGCGGCTCGTGCACATCCCGGAATTGTCCGTTCTCCCGCAGCGACAGGCACCACCGATCTACGGCGGTAAGGTTCAAGTCGCTCTCCTGCCGGCAGCCTTGGCCCGAATGGAAACGGCTGCGCAGAATGCCCGTCTTGCGGAAAAACTCCTTCTTCATGCCGTCGGCCATCTCCCACAGGACATAGAAATTGTTCCGCACCCGTTGGTATTCATCGCGGGCCCGGTTCTCGTATTCCTTGAATCGGGTCGGCAGGAAGGCCTCCGCCGCGCGGTAGCGGGCGTCGAACTGCGCATAGACCGCTTCCGCGCCAAATTCGTCCACGTGGCGATAGATGTCCGTGGCTGGTATATCGATTAAGTCATCGATATCCGGCAGGATACCCCCGCTGCCGTAGAATCCGGCGAATGCGATCTTCATGAATTGCATGATGCGGTATGTAATGTTGTTGCCGCCGAAGTTCGTATCCCCGTTCTCGTAAGACGTATGGATATCGAGCTTGTAGGCGATATGCCCATCCTCGATGCGAAAGCGGCATGACGACAGGTCGGTCGTTCCCCCGCCGCAGTCGATAACGAGCGCTTTGTATTCCTCTCCGTCCATGAAGCGATGATGCTCCATCTGATCGGCGATCGTGTTGTACAGCACGGCCAAGCCTTCATCGAGCGCATCGCCCGTCTCGATGTTGTATTCGGGCAGGATGTCGGCGAACATGTCGATGAACTGCGCCTTCAGCTTGACCGGCCCGGATAGATGCAGATGCTTGAAGCGGCACTTGAACTGATGCTCGGCCATACGCACCACGTGCCGCATATACGCCCGCAGCATGTCGCTTCTCGTCACGGGGGCCGCATTCCCTTGACTATCCGTCACTTCCTCCAGCCGCTTGTAGTTGTTCACCCAGCGCTTCATGCCGTGAAAGACGGACGCGCTGCCGCTGTACCCGCTCTTCTTCTTGTCCTGCAGCGCGTCGTAGCCGAAGTTGAATTGGATACGCTCCGGATCGGAGCAATCGGCGACTCCGATAACCGTCGGCAGCACCTCGATCCATTCCGCATCCTTGGACATCGTGTCGGGGAACGACACATAGTTGATGCGATCCAGCCGGATGCGTCCGTTCAACAGATCGGTCGCGTTGGGCGAAGTCACATATCCGCTGTCTAAATACGCTCCAGCCGTTGTATTGGACGTTCCGAAATCAATCGCCAATACGGCATCCGTCTCTTCCAGCTCGCGGATGTCCAAGTCCGCGACCGGAACCTTGTAGTAGTACAGGTTGGCGGGCGGCAGCGGCTTGTCACGATAATACGTGTGATACATATATTCCGACACCTGCTTCTGGAAGAAAAGCAAGCTGTATTGGCGGTTCGTCGTTTTCTTCACTTCCGCGTCTTCGCCCATCGAGAGGTAATACACCCCTGACCTTGCTCCGTCCTTCACCAGATTGAGGATAGCGCACAGCTCCAGATTTTCGTTGACGAGCAGAACGTTAGATTCCGTAATCGCCTGCCCGGCTTCGACCTGATATCCGTCGAATCGATCCAGCTTCAAGCCGGAGTATAGTGTAATCTTCGCCGGAATGCGGATGCCGCCGCCATCGGGAAGAGGCGTGCCCAAATAAGTCCTTAGCGCCGCCTCGACCCGGGCAAATCCGCCCGGCTGTATGTGACTGATAAGCAGACTTTCATCCGCGCCCCGGTATTTCATTACGGTCGCAATCAGTCCTTCGCGATCCAGTGTATGAATAAGCCCTTCGACCAGCTTTTCTTGATGGCAAATGTTCCGGAGCTGGAACGTCGTCATTTCCGACAGTTCCTCCCGGTTATATTCCGCATGCTTCCGGCCGTCTTCCCTGCTTGCCGGCTGCGTATAAAGCCTGTATGAGTATCCGCCCATGATTGCCCCCCTCCCAGCAGCGCTTCAAGAGGCTGCTGTGCTGAACGGTTCACTTTTTGTCCGCACTTCGCTTTTTGACCACGCTTAATAGAGCGAAATGCCGCCCAACCGCATCGTGTCATCCACATCGATGATGCCGAAATGGTCTCGCCAATACACTTCCGTATGGAACCGCGCCGGCAGGAACAGCTCCTTAATCAATTCGAGCTTGGCCCGAGCCGTATCGGTCTCCTCCTGTCCGACATAGAACAGCAGCTCATCCTTGTCTTCGCAGTTCGCATAAATCGTCGAGCACCGGAATATGTCCCGCAGCGTATCCTTGAGCAGGTACACCGCCTCGCCCGTTTCGTACAGACGCAGCACATTGCCGGCGATAGCCTCCCGCTCCTCGCGGTCGAACAGCTTGATGCCCTCGCTAACGCGAGCGCCGAATCGGCCCTCCTCCATGTCACGCAGCACGAACTTGATATAATATTCCCGTCTGTTCATGCCCTGGACACGGTCGATGCCTGTCAGGAAGTGCAGCACGATGTCGAACAGCGTGTTCCGCAGCTCCACATCCTCTTCGTTGTTAATATCGAACATGTCCTTGAACAGATCATAGAACCGGTAATACGGGTTGACCTCGACCTGCTGCTCGACCGTCCGTGCGTTGAGATCCTCCAAGCTTAGCTCCATATAGGGCGAATACACTTTGGCGGGAGCGAACCGGATATTGTTCACGTTCAGACCGGATTGCTCCGCCTTGATGATCAAATCCCATATATAATTCACACCCATTCCCCTTCGCACTTGTATTCCGGAAAATACATCTGCACTTCGGACACGAGAAAGCTCATCAGGTCATGCAGGATGAAGCGGTTGCCTTCTTCCTCATTGTTCGCATTGTCCGCCTTGCGCACCCTGAAGCCTAGCTGCATCACCTTCTTGTCTCGTTCTGTACGGACATTGTCACTAATGAACGGATTCATCTCGTACGTCTGCTCCGTCCCATCCACCCGTTCCCTGATATCCACATGCTCCAGCTGGAGCATGCGGGCAGCATCGAAGGAGTGCACGATCCGCAGGATTTCGCCCTTGGCTCGCACGATCTGCGCTTGCCTGCGCGCATACTTGCCAATAAAGCCGTCCGTTCTCCGATTGGAGACCAGCTCGTATTCAAGGCTGCCGATACGTGAAGCGACCGGTTGTGAAATCTTCAGAACATTCCACACGCCAGCCCGCTCCTGCGGCGAGACAATCGTCAGCTCGTCCCGCGTGCGCTTGATGTAGCGAATGTTGTCTTCATTGCCTTCCACGAGATAGCCATGCTCGCTGCCCGTCTTGTGCAGCGACAGCACATGCTCGAAGTTGACGCGGTCGGATGCGGGAACCGGGAATCCGCTGTTTTTGATGGCGAGCTGTTCAATGTTCCAGAGCGGAACGACATCGACCCGCTTATGCGGCTCGAATTCCTCCAGATCGACCGTAATCTCGTAAATCTCGTCTTCTTCCCGCAGTGTATCCTCGCAGTCCGTGAGCAGAACGTCGAAAAACTTGTGCGCATACGGATGATTGACCGTTTTCCATGGAATGCTATTTTGCTGAAATACATGGTATAGCTTTTCAATCTCATTGATGTATAGCCGGCTTTGCGACAGCCGCACCTGAATGGCGCAGCTGCCTCCGGACGTCTTCATTTCCCCGCGGAACGTTCTCTTTCCAGCCAATAGATCTCGCAGCGCCGCGAAATCACATTGCAGAAACAACGTAAACAGCAGCGCTTCCTCCTGCCGTTGGATATGTGCCACGAGGCTGCTCATATCGATGTGCTTCCGCGCCGCATCTTCCGGCAGCATCGGGTGCAGAAAGTCGTGAATCGGGTCCAGGTCGTCACGGCGGCACATCGAGACGAAGATGTCATGCTTGTCCTCGCCGTCCTCCACCTCGTCGAACACCTTGCGCTCCATATTCCGGTTCATCTCTTCCTGATATTCCACCAGATTCAAGAACAATCCGGTCATCAACTGCTTCAGCAGCTTACGCTGCTCGAGATCCTCCATCTTGCTTAACCGATCGTGTACGATGTCCTTCATGGCGATTGACGAGTTCCCTCCTTCTACGGTTATTCCCCGCTGTCTTTGCCATCCGCCGCCTCCACTTCCACAGCAGAGGCCGCACCTCCGACGTTCGCAGAAGTCGCCCCGGCGGCGGAGCCGGAGGAGCCCGCGGATGACCCGCCAGCAGACGACTGCTTGGCACTCCCGGCTCCATCTCCCGCTCCTCCTCTGTTGCCAGAGGCTTGTCCTGCGCCAACAGTGCCAGAGCTGGAACCGCCCGCTGCGGGCTGCACTTGCCCGGCGCCCGATACCGGACCACCGGCGGCGTTACCGGCTGCAGCGGCTCCAGCACCATCCAATCCAGCAGCCGGTTGACCCGCTGGCTGTACAGGATTGAGCTTATCGACCGCCTTGTCGATCTTCCGCTCCATGCCCAGAACCCGTTCCAGCATGTCGATTTCTTGATAGATTTGCTGGGCGGCAGAGTAAGCGTCAATAGCTCCCACATAATCCTGCGCGGCAAACTGCTGATCGCCCTTCTTCTCGTACTTGTCGCCTTCCAGCAGCCGTTTCTCCTTCTTCAGCCCGGAGACCTTGTCCTCCGCTGCATCGAGCTTCGCGCGAATATCCTTCTCGCCGTCCGCATAACCTTCCTCGATGGCGGCCTTCCTCGCCTTCTGGTAAGAGCTGCGCGCGCCGACGTAATCCTGGCTTTCGAACTTCATGTCCCCCTCCTGCACCCAGCTCATAATCTGCATGTACGTGAGGGAGCGATCCATCTTGTCCTCCAGCTCCTTATGATTGAACTCCTTGTACGGCTTCGCTTCCTCTTGCGCCTTCCCATATTTGTCCAGCGCCTTGGCGAAGTCGCCTTCCTTAAAGAAGCCATCCCCGTCCACCATAAGCTGCATCAAGCGCTGCCTTTTGCCGAACATATCGCGATGAATCCGATCCTTCAGCCGGATGGCCATATTGCGCGCTTCGCTGTATTCCTTGACGGCCTTCGGATAATCGCCGTCCTTCATGTACATGTCCGCATTCTGCGAGAATTCGAGCATGTTCGCTGCGTTCTCCGCCTTGCGAGCGGCCTCCTTCACGAAGAAGAAGGTCGCGCCTCCTCCCGCAATGAGCAGCACGATCAGCGCCAGCAGCCACTTCTTCAGCAGCCGCCATTTCCGCTTCGGATCTTCCTTGAACACCTTGTTCGCATACACGGCGACGGCGGTATAATTGTGCACCGTTCTCCGTTGCTTGCTAAGCAGCACGTCCTCCAGCGTATCGGTGAAATCCTCCGGCTCCTTCGCTTCCGCGAGCGCATCGATCATTTCCGTGCCGTTGACGTCTTCCCACAGCCCCGGCGTGCAGAGCAGCAGGGCATCGCCCTCGGAGAGCGGAACCTTCTTGGAGACGAACGGCTCGAAGCCATCGGGCTGACCCATATAGTGGATCAGGTTGTGACGCTCTTCATGAACTTCCATTGCTTCTTCCGAGATTTCCCCGGCATCCGCCATCATCTGCGCCAGACTCTGATCTTTGCTGCGCGCGAACAGACGCCCGCCGCGGAAATGATACAGCCGCGCATGACCCGCCACCGCCCAGACGATCTTCGAATAGTCGGTCACGACCAGTATCAAGCTCGCCTTGAGCCGTACTCTCCGGCTCTCCGCCTTCAACCATTCGTGCGCCTCCTGCATATATTGCTTCAGCCGCAGTGGAGACATCGTCGGCTTCTCAGTGAATCGCCTGAGGATGCTCTTGACGACCATCTCGGCGCTGTCCGCTTCCCGGTCCGCATCCAAGCCGTCGGCGATGACCCAGCAAGCCATATCATCAAGCTCAACGTAAGCAAAATAGTCCTTATTATGTAGAAAAGAACCGGCTTCTGAGACGAAGCTGGTCTTGAATTCGCTGTTCTCCTTTCTCATTCGTACCCCCGCTTCTCCTGTTATCCGTATGCACGCTCATTCATGGAAATCCCCCGAAGCCAGGAACAGCCGCTTCAGACGTTGTCCACAATGATAACGGTCGCGTTATCCTGATTCGCCAATCTCTTCTGTTCGATCGCTTCGATGATCTCCTCGGCGGCATCGTGGGGCGGGAGCGGCTTGGACAAAATATGCTCCATTTCCACTTCCGTCAGCGTATTGTATACTCCGTCGCTGCACAGGATGACCCGGTCTCCCGGCTGCAACTCAAAGGGATCGCTCCCAATTTCGATACTTTTGAAGTTCTCGTAGCCCAAGTAATTGATGAGCCGCCTCTTCATCGGGTGCTCCAACGCTTCCTCCCGCGTCATCTCTCCCGTTAAATACCGTTCCTGCAGCACCGACTCCAAAGTGTGCTTCTCGTTCATCCGGATGAACTCCCCGTTCCGGAACACCATAATGATGCTGTCGCCCACGGCTCCCCAGTATAGACGATCGTCCGCAATGACGGCAGCCACAAGCGTCGTTCCTCCGGTTGCCCCCTTCAAATTCCGCAAAATTTCTGTATTGCTCACCTTGGCCGCCTTTGTGAAATAGTGCTGGACATCCCGGATGTCTTCCAGCTTCAAGAACTCGCGGATGAATACCGTCACGGCAAGCGTGCTCGCCATTCTGCCGTTCGCAAGGCCGCTGATTCCATCTGCCAACACGGCCGCCGTACCGTGCACAGTGGCGACGCTGGAGAAATAATCATCCTGCTCCTCCCGGGCACCGATGGTCTGGCCGTTCCCAATCGGTATGCCCGCTGGCTCGCTGCTTGCCGCTTCCGTCATCAGGCGGCGCCGTGCCCCGAACAGCAGCAGGAGCGCTGCAACGGAACCCAGCACGATCAAATACGGCACCCAATCCTGTACTTCCATCGTGGTCATCATCCCTAACCCATATCGTTATTCCATTCAAAATGGACGCCGCAGAGCGCAATAAAGATGAACTTGCTGCGGCCGAGCTGAATGACGTCATAGGCGGCCAGCTCTACTGGCGAATAGACGGCATCGTTGTTGTGGTAGGCAAGACCCGACGCATCCCCTGGCAGGAGGTAGAAGTTGCGCTTCTTCGGGTCATAGACGATGACCGCATGGTTCCGCCGCGAAATGGCATTGTCCCCAAGGATGCGAATGTGCATTTCTTCGGAGCGGCCAATAAAGTTTTTCTCCGCCATAATCCGATAATCCTGACCGAGCTGCGGTCCTTCGATGCAGACGAGCCATCCGGTTACCGGCTCGATGCCAGTCGTCTCGCCCAAATAAGGCATCGTCTTCTCTTCTTCTTCCGCCCGCGCCGGCTTCTTCACGTCGCCGCTCGGCGCTTGTTCCACCGAAATGCTGCAATAAGGGCATATGCTGCCATGTTTTCTTGTGCTGAACATGTGTCCGTTTGCGCATCTTGTCAGACTCATCCTGTTCATTCCTCCGTTACTTTGATCGATGCTTGAATGGGTGGTGCTATTTCGCTACTATCCGCGTGTTGGCAATGCAGATGATATCCCCGGATTCAATCCGGTAAGGCTCTTCCAACTCCAACCGGCTTGCCGTTCTGCTGCCGGCTTGGCGTATGCCGACGCCGTTGTGGGAATCCAGATCCTCGACGAACCAATTCCCCGAAGCATAGTTCATTACCGCGTGATGCTTGCTGATGAGCGACGCGTATTCCGAATCGGACAAATCTATGTCAACCTCGCTTTGCGCAGAGTTCTTGCCGATGAGCAAGGATGTTTCCCCATGGATGTACCATTCCTTTACGCTCTCCCCCTCTTCGTTCAGGAGGACAAGCTTGGCAATGGTTGCGCCTTCTTCCTGTCGGACTGTGCGGCTTCGGACGCGCCGAACGGCATATATCACCACGGCTGCCGCCAGCAGGACACCTACCGTCACCTTCAAGACAAGGTCTATATTCCACACATACACATAGAACAGTGCGGCCGCCGCAATGACGGCAATCAACAAATCAATGACGATAATCCAACCGGACCTTTCCTGCTGGTACGGGTGACGCTTTGCTTGCTCAGTACCCGCTTCATTCCTCACGTTCCATTCCTCCGTTACTCCAATGAGCCCTCAGGGGCCCGTGCAAAATCAATACGTATCGGCCATAACAACGAAAAAAAGGCCCCGAACATGAGCAGAATGATGTCTCATGCATCACACATCACTCCACCTTACAAAGGTTGTTCCAAAGTGCCCTTTTGATCATGAAGCATACCCGTTTTTAAAATAAAGAGCACACTAGTAATCCCTCGCCGTTATTTCTTCTTCATTCCAAAATATCGTTGAAACAGATCCGACGTATCGATCGGATTGGCTGCTCCCTTGCCGCCATCCTTATTGCCTGACGGCCGCTTCGTCTTCGGATCGAAGCCGAAGAACCGCGCAAAGTCAGCCTCCACGTTCCGCGGATCGAAATTCGCCCGCGCTCCCCGTGCTGCCGCTTCTCCTCTGTCCGCCCGCTGTCCTTCCGACTGAGCGCCTCGTTCCCGGCCGGGACCTTGTCCTTGCTTCTTTCCGTCCAACCGGTCATCGTAGGCTTTCCTCGAGGCCTCATCCTGCAACACGGCATACGCCTCATGAATCTGCTTGAACCGCTGCTCCGCTTCGGGACTTCCGCCGTTCACATCGGGATGGTGCTGCTTGGCGAGCCGCCGGTATGCCTTCTTCAGTTCCTCCGGCGCCGCATCCCGCCGTACGCCCAACAGGTCGTAATAGTTAACCATCCGCCTCATCCTCGCCATTCATTAGGATAAAATTTTAAGAGGCAAGAAGCCTCTTAAAATTTGTTGTCCGATACTAGTAACGAGTACACGCCGTATCCTTATTAAGCAGGATAACCGCCGTCAATCGTAGCGTGTTCGGTTTTGTCCTTCTTCTGTTTGATGTAGAGGCTGAACGTACCGACCCCTTCTGTGTCGCCGTAAGTCTCGGTGTAGTCCACTACAAACGCGTTCGGGAAGTACACCTTGCGCACTACCTGATCCGCCGCGATAACTTCCAGCGTCACTTTACGGTAGCAGTCCGACTTCTCAGCCGGAACGAGAGACCACAGCGCCAGCTTCTTCGTATCGTCGGCGTTGTCGCCATCGGTTGCCGTGATGATTTTGCCGGAAATGCGCATCGTCGCACCTACGTCTGTCGATCTCGCGTTGGAATCGTTCGGCGTGTCGGTGTCATAGACTACTTGTTGAATGTTGTCCATACCGAGTTCGATTGTTTCTGCACCTTCTACTCTGAGAATGAATCCCATGAATAAAACCTCCTTGAATTGGGTTGAAATAGGTTCCGAAAGCACAGACTCCTTTCGGGATTTATGTTTGAAGGTGAGCTTGGATAAGCACACCTCTAACACACGTTTCCATATGCCGGTCATGCTTTGACTGGCGTCGTGCCTTTCGTGATCATGACTTCGAGGTTCTTCACGTTGCCGTTGAACACGAGGTCAATATGGCACAGGTTGCTCTTGTCGTCGATTATATAGGACATGTCGTCCCCGTCTTGAATGATGGAGTTGACATACCCGCGTGTACCGAGCCATTTGCTCTTTTGGCTGCTCGGGTTGTTGCTGAAAAATTTCACGATGTTCTCATGCTTGAAATCACCCGTCTGGAAGCGGAGAATGCGTTCGATGTACGTACTTACAAGCGTCTTGTAGAGCGAATCGAAGCCATTCTCCGTCATCGCCATGCTTCTCGCTTTGTATACCGTAATCCGCTTAATATCCTTGTCTTGCAGCTGCGCATTCTCGGAAGAGAAGACGAAGCCGAAGTTTTTGCGGTTGATCGCATCTTTGATGTTGTTCGTGAATCCGGTAATTTCCTTCGCCATCGTCGTGACGGCGCGCAATGCATGATCGCTGGCCTCGATATCGAAGCGCACGCCCGGGTATTCCCTGCTAATATTTTTGAACGACTCGCGCAAGTATTCAGGGCATTGGTACGCGGCGACAATCCCGGCGGCAACGTAAGCTGCTCCCACGTATACGCCTTCGATCCACAGCTTCAGAATGTCTTCCTTCTCCTGTGACAATTTGACGCCGTGTTCGGTTTGCAGCATACGGCTGTCAATGATGACTCCGGATTTGTCCTTCGGAATAACCGTGAAGTTCGGGATACACGGAATGGCAAATTCGCTGTATTCCTTGCGGACCATGACGCTGCACTTGTCGATGTACTTATCGAGACCTGCGGTCGCCATGCTGCTGAAGGTCGTCTCTTCTCCGGATTCGAAGCTGAAGAAGACCTGCACCTTGTAATCTTTGACGACCTGCAAGAGCATCGTCAGCGATTCCATCGTATTACCGTCCTGCTTCACGACTTTCCCATTGCCCCGGAACCGCTCGCGGGTGACCTTCACCTTGCCAGCAGACTCGAGCTCAACGGAAGGCACGATGCCGAACCAGATCGTATCGGAGAACTCATTTTTGGAGTTCACCGTGTTCAAATACGTTTCCAATCTCGGAATATTGCTGCTCTTAACCGTCATATCGAGCTTCGCATTCGTGATCAGGAGCGATGGCTGCATTCCTTTGTTCTTGGTCGCGTATTGGTCGAAGAACATTCTGACACCCAATATTTTTTCCACCAAAGGTTTAACCGTTTTAACAAAATCGTCCTTGGCGTTCTTGTAAAATTCCAGGTAGGTGTTGTAGTTCTGCACCTCTGTCTCCGTGTCGACCTCCGTCTGCACGACAGGCAGCGGACAGAACGTACGCACGACAAGATCCTTCACGTAGGAGGACGGCGTCTCGGTAATCGACTCGTAATCTTCCTCAAATACGTTAGCGAGTCCGGTGCCGCTGCTGTCATCGAGCAGCATCAGCTCGGTGTTCTCGTTCTTCGGCGCTTCGATAATCTTCAGTTCCCCAGCCTCACCGATCGTGAGCATGCCGATTTGAATCGCTTCGGACTGATTCTCTTCCCGCGATCCTCCGAGCAGAAGCCGTGTCTTAATATCTTCGATTGCGAGCGGAAGCATCGCCATCACGTTGTTATAGTTCTTGCTCGCATCCTCGAACATGGTGTTCAGCTTATCGCCGAGGTCGAGCTTCTTCGGATCGCCGTCATCCAGCTTGTCGTGCTGGCTGTACAAGTAATGAATCTCCTTCCGCACTTGGCGGATATCGTCCATTACCTTCTTCGGCGAAATCATGTCGAGCAGATTCTCGAACCTGAAATCCACATTCGTAATGCCTTGGCTGCGCTTCGTGTCGATGAGCGTGAACAGCATTTTCAGAAAGTCGTTGCTTTGATCGATTTTTATTTCCGAAACGCAATCGTCCGCAATGCCTTCTGGCTTTTTCAAGGTGTACATCACTTTCTGGTTCGCTGCGTTGTAGAACGAATAGACGCTCGGCGAGAATTTGTCCAGAAACTCGTCAAAGCTGCGTACAAGCAATTGCTCGTTGACTTCCTTGACTTTGTCGTCACTGAGACTGTCAATCCCTTTGACATCGCCTACGATGGTCAGAAGGTCCAGCATCTCCGGGTTGATTTCCTCGAAGAGCATGGCGCGGTTCGTTTGATTAATGATGTCCATAGTGTTCAGCACAAAAAGTGACAAACCGTCTATCGCGCGCACCTGCACGCACCGGCTTGCAAATCTTCATGCTTCCTCCTCTCTATTTCGTTGTGATAGTCTCTTCGCACTAGCTGTGTGAGTATTTCTATCGCAAAAGTACTGCTTATTCAAAAACTAGGAGATTAGTTCGACACAATCTTATATAGACCCATCCTTTTTTGTTAATATTTTTAATAGAAGGTACTAAATAACTATAAATCTCCTTATTTCCCCCAACAAAGAACGATTTTTTACAAATCCTCTTCAGTTTTTAGGTCGTATTGCCGATGTTATATTTTGGGACAGCGAGCTGAATTCTCCTATTGTCCCGACCACCTTCCTCATTCTCCCAACTATTTCGGTATAATCTAACAAAATGTTTATATCGTTACATAAAAAAATATTTTTATATTTTTAGTAAAAAGGTGGTATCACGGCATTTATGAGGAGAATATGGGGATTTAATCCTATTATTTCACTTCTTTTGGCCTGCGCCGTATGGCTCGCTTCATCGGTTCTGGTGCCCATCGGGTATGCCGATGCGAAAGCCGGTGCGGAGCAAGGGATCGATGCTGTCTTTGTCATGGACGTCAGTTATTCGATGAATGAGACCGATAAAGAAGGTATTGCGGCGGAAGTCGTCAACATGTTCATGGATATGAGCGATTCGGAGCGTACCCGCATCGGGTTCGTTGCCTATAATGACAAAATCGTCGCCTCGGAACCGCTCACTTCGCTCGCGCTGCCCGGACAAAAGGAGAAATTAAAGCGCAAAGTCGGCAGTTTGCGCAGTTACGGATATACGGATCTCGGCCTCGGCTTGAAAAAGGGCGCGGATATCGCAACAGCCAGCATGGGAAAGAGCGGCAAGCCCTTTATCATCCTGCTGTCCGACGGAGGGACCGATTTTGGAAATACCTATACCGGCAGAACGGTAGCGGATTCGAACAAGGATGTGGAACGTGTCATCCGTCAAGCCAAAACGAAGGGCTATCCCATTTACACCATCGGTCTGAATCATGATGGTTCCGTCAATGAGAAGCAATTAGAGCAGATTGCATCGGAGACGGGCGGCTCTACGTACATGACGAGCAGTGCGGAAGATCTGCCGGAAATATTCAACCGGATCTTCGCCGATCAGATTCAATCCGTTCTCGTTCCCATCGCTGCGGTTACCGCAACCGGAGGAATGCAGGAGGTGAAGGTGAGCCTTCCCAACTCCAGCATGTCGGAGGCGAACATCATCCTGCTCTCCCAGAACCCGCTGAAAGAATCACAAATCTACTACAGCTCGAAGAACGTCAGATTCTTCAAGTCTGGAAAATATACGCTAATGAAAATTGTAGAGCCGCAAAAAGGGGAGCTGCTGCTGAAGTTCAGAGGGACTGCCAGTGACGTAGTGAAGGTGAACCTGCTCGGCAGCTACAACATGAAGGCTGGCGCAGATCTGGCATCCAATGAGGCTATTAAGGGACAGCCGGCCGCTTTTGCCTCCCGTCTATATTCGTTCCAAGGCAAAGCGTTGGAGGACAAAGACATATATCACAACCTGCAAGCGGAGCTCATCGTCAAGGATCGGAAGACGAACCAGGAAGAACGGGTTCCGATGGATAATAACGGGGCAGGCTTTACGGCAGAATATCGATTCCCGGTATCCGGAATATACGATTGGAAGGTCGTCATGAATGGGCCTCATTTCTTCAGAGAAACTGTGGGCAGTCATCTGGATATTACGAATAAGGCACCACTATCCACCGGTCTGACAGCAATCGAGATCTCGAAGGAAGACGGCGAGGCCAAGCTGGATTTCAGCCGCTACTTTACTGACCCGAACGGGGATGAATTAACGTACAAGATTGCTGCCAACCAACGTGAAGAGCAGATCGAGGCTCGCGTAGATGGAACATGGCTTATCCTGTCCCCCCTTCGTTCCGGTTCGGCCGTGCTGACCATCACGGCGACGGATCCGGAAGGCGGCACCGTCACGGGCGATCTGACTATTGCGATCTCTTCCGTGTGGGATCGTTACTTGATTATAGGGGGCTGCGTGCTTGCTGCGCTGATAGCTGCAGGGGCATTATTTGTGCTGCTGCGGCCCAAGCCGGCGTTCACCGGCAGGCTGGAGGGATATTTCCTCAATACGGCGAGCGGCAATGAAGTCCCCGTCAAATATTGGCCGCTCACCTCCTTGGGCAAGGCGCGGCGTGTAAGCCTGCAGCAATTGTTCGCCCGTCTAGACGTGAACGAACCGCTGCCTGAAGCAGCCCATATCGTATTCGAGGCAGGTAAGAACGGCACGCTCCGGGTAAAGCACCGTACCAACTGCACGGTGGCGAAGGGCCGCACGCCGCTGAAGCCCAATCACACCGAGATCCTCGAATATAATGACAAGCTGTACATTACGTTCGAGGACGGAATTACGGAGATTGAGCTGCGCTTCAAGGCTGTGAAGCCAGGCTCCGTGTCGTATGCGGATCCGGCTGCATTCCAAGCCCGCAACTAGACTGTAGAGCGCCGTGCTCGCGGCAGAGGCTCTTGTGCGCGGAGTCGCGCAAGAGCCTCTGCTGCGCAAGCACGGCTGACTGGCACGGGATTCCGTAAAAAGGCGCCAAATGCCGCACTGTTTCGCGGCTTGGCGCCTTTTTGCATATGAGCTCCAGTACGTATTCAGTCGTTAGGCCTTCTAGTGTGCAGCTTCCGGGACCAGGCCCTTCCAATGCACGGATTCCGGGGTTAAGCCCGCTTGCGTCCGGGCAGCTTCTGCCGGGTGTCGTCTGGCTGCTGGCGCTTGCCAGGCAGACGTTCAATAACAGTCCGCAGCAGTCGCTCTGTATGCAATGCGGCTTTTAATCTCTTCATGGAAGAGTGTCTCTTGTCCGGATTGACGGCAAGCCCTCTTCGAATGACATGCGACATCAACGGGCTGACGCTCCGGTTCCAGCTTCTGACGGGATCGATGCTATCGTCGAACAGCCGCCGTGTCACATCGTTCGGCGCCCGGCCGCATAGGCAGAAGTATAACGTCGCCGCAAAGCTGTACACGTCGGAAACGACGCCCTGACGCGACTTTTCCGAATAAAATTCAAGCGGAGAATATCCCGCGCTCGTAAAGATTCGGTGTCCGGTACGCTCATAATATACCGCCGATCCGAAATCCAGCAGCATTGGCTGTCCGTCCTCCCCGATGATGACGTTCGCCGGCTTGATGTCGCGATGGATGATGCCTTGGGCATGAACGTATTCAAGAGCATCGATGAGTGGCAGCATCGTTCTGTGCAGGAAGTCCGCCATAGAAGTGAGTTGTCCTTCCTCGATGTAACGGTCGAGTGACACTCCCTTGCAATATTCCGTGACGATATAATGCGTGCCGTTCTCCTCGAAGTGATCGAGATAGCGGACGATGTTCGGGTGGCTCAATTGTTGGAGCACCTTCGTTTCCATCAGGAACGCTTCACGCAGCTCGTCATACTGCCTTTTGGCAGATGGTATTCGGCACAGTACGGTCCGCTTGTCCAGATCGCGAAGCGCCAGCTGCTTCGGATACGACTCCTTAATAATGACGGCTTGCCCGCTCTCCACATGGCGTCCGGTGTATATCATCGCCAGTTCACTGCGGGAGACCGTTTTTTTGACTTTGTATGTATGATGAAGCACTACATTTCTGTTCAGACATATGTCCGCATGTTCCGGTTTCACAGGCTCCTCCCGATACTCGTAGCCTTTTGGCTGCGGCAGATTTCCCTGCCTTCTGTCCACTAAGGCGCGTAATTATATCCTATTGTAGCATAGCGCCCATAATTTTCTATGTAATTTATCATCCACGCAAAGTTCGTGACAATTGCATTTGCTCCAAGAACGCAAAGTTTTCAGCCTCTCACATTCCACAGCGATCATTCGCGAGCTGCAAATATACAGTTAATGTACAGGACCGTCCTCTACTGCCCGCTTTCCCTAGCTGACCGAACAATATGAAAGGACGCCTCACTCAGCGTGCCCTTTCTGTTCTTGCATTTATTCACGGGCAATAACAATTCCGGTATCTGCTACAACACAGTTGCGTCCAGCCTGCTTAGCCAAATACAATGCTTGATCCGCCTGAGCAATAAGCATACTCGGGGTGTCATCGGGCAGCGTATGTTCCGGGAGCCTCGTTGCGGTGCCCAGGCTGCATGTCACAATCGAGCCCACTTCGGAAGCGGTATGAGGGTACGCCAACGACTCCACATACACACGGATCGCCTCCGCCACTTCCATCGCTTTTGCAGCATCCGTCTGCGGCAGAATGACGCCGAATTCCTCTCCTCCATATCGGGCCATCACGTACAGCGGATGGATGACCACCGTTCGGATCGCTTGTGCCACCTGACATAAACATTCATCTCCAGCAAGATGTCCGTACGTATCGTTATACTTCTTAAAATAATCAATATCAAGCATAATGAGCGATAGCGGACTCTTCTCCTGCTTCATCCGCTCCCATTCCTGCTGCATCATCTGATCGAAATAACGGCGGTTATATACGCCGGTAAGTCCATCCGTGTAGGAAAAGTCGGTCAGGAGCCGATTCGCCATCTGCAGCTTCTTGTTCGCTTCCTTCATTTGCTCCTCAGCGACGATTCGCTCGGTCACATCGCGAAAATAGACGGATATCCCGTCACGGGACGGATACACCCGAATTTCAAGCCAGCGGCCGCGCAGCTTGTCGTAGTCGGTAAATTCCACCGGCTCCCCCTGATCCATGACTCGATGACACATCTCGGACAGCTTCGTCTTCGCTAGATGCGGGCTTATTTCCCAGATAGACTGCCCCTTCACTTCATCAAACGTAAAGCCGTAGTATTTCTCCGCTTCTTTATTCGTGTAGGTATATCCCCACTGTCTGTCCACCGCGAAGAAGGCGTCCGTAATACTGTCCAGGATGAGGGCCACTCGTTCTTGAGATTGCTTGAGCGCGCTCTGCGACATAATCAACCGCACATACAGACGATTCATCTGATGAAAGAAGACAAACAGCACCACCGTCGAAGATATAAGCGAATTGACGCAAGATAAATACCAACCCAAGCTGTAACGGGCCCCCGCGAACTGCGTAACCGCAAGATCGAGAAATAACATAAAGACCGAGAGCAAAAGCCACAGATGAAGCAGGCTTTGCCCCCTGGTCATCACATACAAATATACAAGCGCCGCCAGATTCATCAACGACAATACAGGACCTATCCCCATCGTAATCAGTTCGTTATATTTCCCTCCCCGTATAATGACGGGCAAGAGTTCATGATGCTTCGTAAGCAAATAAGTCAATCCTGCGAGGATGACGATGACACCGCCAAAAATGGCGCCTGAACCTGCCTTGCCTTTGCGCTCTGTCGAGGCAAAGCTCCATCTTCTCAAACTGAACGCATACATGAAAACGCCTAATGGAAACCCAGCGTGCCAGCATATCCAGAACCAGATGGGCGACTGCGGCCCTGCATTAAGCAGTCCCTCCTGCGCAAACACTCCAGGAAAGGTCAGAATTTCCGGTATCGTAATGAGACCGGAATAAAGAAACGTCGCGGATAAAATCAAAATCGGTTTATATCGCGTCACCTGAAATTGAATATAGAGCAAATACGACGTCATGAAATAACCAAACATAACCCATGCGATAACGATGGACATAAACGGCTTAATATGAATCAATGGGGTCGACGCAAAAGGAATGGCAATCAGTGATATGACGAACATGACGGACCCGATAATGATGGCCATCAGCTTCTGCCTGGGGGCAGCTGGGGTATTAATAAGACTTGTTAGCGGGTCGCGCATGCGCATCATCGATGTCTCTCAACCTTTCTTCCAGTCGTTCGCCTCACCTGTCGACGAAACAAAGCATACCTCATCATAGTAACATAATTCTGTAACCTGCTTCGCAGTCAAGAATGAAAGCAACCCTACACGATGTGTAGGGTGCAGCGGACAAGTTATGCTTCTAACTACTACCCGAAGTTCAGAAGGTTCAAACACGCCTTCATTTTTCAAAGAGAATGGAACAGAAGCGCCGATGAGAAAACCTCTATCAAGGCCGTTCAAAGATGAACGACAGCGTACAGTGGCACGTTCAGACTGACGGTGAATCGCTTTACACGCCCCTTTGCTTCATTCTCCCCTTTCATCAGGAAGCGGCACGCCTAATGACGAATCTGGTTAACTGCCATCAGGAGGGGGCACGTCCAATGACCACTCTGGATCACTGCTGTCATGATCGACCGCTTCATGGCATGATATACGAATCGGCATGTGTCTTATCCTCGAGATTCCCCCTCCTGACTGTATGGGAGAATGAAGCTAAGGATCATTGTACGGAAGACCGACAACCTATTCTCGTTTGAAAAGGACGGGGGACTGCCTTTCTTAATGATCAAAAAACGCTTACGGCCTGGATAGCCATAAGCGTCAGATATTAGCGTACTAGCGAGTTCTCTTATTGTTCCTTCTGCCTGCACTTGCGGGTGCTTTGCCTTTGCGATTCGGCGATGTAGCGCCGAATGCGCCGGATGATCGCTTCCGAGACGTCGGCTTGGCCCCCTGCCGCTCACTGCGGCGTTCTGGCCCCGCTTGTCCTTGCCATTGCCGCTCACTACGGCGTTCCGGCCCCGATTGCCCTGGCCCTTGCCGCTCACTGCGGCGTTCAGACCCAGATTGCCCTGGCCCTTGCCGCTCACTGCGGCGTTCCGGCCCCGATTGCCCTGGCCCTTGCCGCTCACTGCGACGTTCAGACCCAGATTGTCCTGGCCGTGCCTGCTTCCGCTGATCCCGCTGCGGCTTCTCGCTCCTAGCGTGCTCCCGCTTCGATGATCCCGGCTTGCTGCCGTGGGCTCGGGAACGTTCGCCGCGACGTCCGCGATCAGCTTCATTGCTGCGGCGCTTGTCAGTCGCACGAGTCCGGCCAGACCCACCAGTCCGACTAGACCCATCAGTTGACTCAGTCGAATCAGTTCCACCGCTTGCTCCGCGTTTCTCCAGCTTCTGCCCGATGCCTCTCTCGATGAGCTCCAGATACACACGGTCCCTCGGCGCGGCGAACGTAATTGCATACCCGTTGTTGCCAGCTCGTCCCGTCCGTCCAATTCGGTGAATGTAGCTTTCCGCATCTTGCGGAATGTCGTAGTTGAACACATGTGTTATACCTTCGACATCCAATCCGCGCGCGGCCACGTCTGTGGCAACGAGCAGCTGCATCTTCACATCGCGGAAGCGCTGCATCACCTGCTCTCGCTTCGCTTGCGACAGATCGCCGTGCAGCTCATCCGAATCGTATCCCTGCGCAAGGAGCGCTTCGTTCAACGTACTCGCTCTGCGCTTCGTCCGGCAGAAAATAATGGCCTGGTACGGACGGTGTTCATCAATAACTTGGCACAATGTCGCCTGCTTCGCCCGGTCGCTCGTCTCGATGAGGATCTGTCTAATCCCTGTTAAGGTGACACGTTCGCTGCGGATCCGAATGTCGACTGGCTTGCGCATGAAGCGTTCTGCGAGCTGCCGCACCGTTCCCGGCATCGTAGCCGAGAACAACAGCGTCTGACGTCTGGAAGGCGTATTTCGAATTACCTCCTCCACTTCGGCCAGAAAGCCCATATGGAGCATTTGGTCAGCCTCATCAAGAACAAGTGTGTCCACATGCGACAATTGTATCGTGCCCCGGCGCAAATGATCGAGCAGTCTGCCTGGCGTAGCGATGACGAGATGCCGCCCGCTCTGAAGCTTCTGCATTTGCCGCTCTACATCCTGTCCACCGTATACGGCCAACACTTTTACGCCGTTCTGATTGTCGACGAGCTTGCGGACTTCCTTCGTAATCTGCAGAGCCAGCTCGCGTGTCGGCGCCACAATAAGCCCTTGAACATAGGGCTTGCTCACATCGATTCGCTGCAGCATCGGAAGCAGAAATGCGAGCGTCTTGCCTGTACCCGTCTGCGCCTGCGCCACGACGTCCTTGCCCGCCAGCGCGACGGGAATTGTCTGTTGCTGAACGGGCGTCGGAACGGCAATGCCGTTCTTTTTCAAAGTCTGATTAAGTTCCTGCTGAACCCCTAGTTGTATAAAGCCTGACAGATAGGCCACCCCTTTTCTTTAACTCTCAGACGAATTGCCGCCCGATTGCGTTGTGTGAATAATGGTCTTGACCCTGCCGACTTGACCGTCCTGCAGGCGTACCTTGATTCCGTGCGGATGGTACGGTGAGTTCGTTAATATATCCTTCACCTTGCCGCGAGTCGTCTTCCCTGTTCGTTGGTCCTGCTTTAACACAATGTCCACTTCCAGACCGGCATGAATATGTTGACGATGCTGTCCGTTATTTACCATACGTAACCTAAAGCTCCTGTCCAGCGAAAAACTGATTTTAATTTCGATGTTAGCCGCCGTTTCCAGCGTTATCCTCCATATTATACACGTTAATATGCATATGGTATAATGAACAGGCAAAATGGATTCCGATCCATATTCAGGAGGAAACATGCTGACGTTTGAACAAAAATTAGCGGTGATCGAGTCCTTCTCCGAGCTGCAGCGCAAGGACGTCTCGCTTGGACGAGTGAACTTCCATTATGAAGAAAGCGCATTGGATAAAAAAACGGTCGTATATCACCTGCATCCGAACGGAAATGGCTTCGTATACGCCGGGAATCTGGAAGGATATGACACAGACCCGAAGGGCATGGTCAATATTCGGGACTATACGGAAGAAGAGCTTCGCGCCTTCATTCGGGCATCCATCGATTCGCTCGCACCAGGAGCGTATGCGGAAGGATCCGCCTTGAGAGGCTTGGGCGAGAAGATTTGGATCAATCAAGACAAAGAGACGCTGGTGCTCATTCATGAGCATGATTTATGGAACGTCTATGCTATGTCCAATTTGGAAATGGCCTTTGAAACTTACGAAGAAGCCGTGGAATATTTGCATGAAGAAGGGTTTATTCAATCCAAATAACAGTGTATACGCTCTTTCCATCAGGGAGAGCGTTTTTTATTTTGTTTGTGCTTCACCACTCACTTCCCACCGTTTTCCCCATGTTACAGGATAGCCGCTCAAAAAGCCACTTCCGGTGCTCTGTGATGATGTACCGTCTTTTTCACACTGAAAGAAAGCCGAACGAACGTATGCGTGAAAATGATAGAGTTTCCAAGCCAATGCGCGTTACAATAGAGGAGGCTTTTGGGTAATGAGTGTAAGTTTCATGTCATGATAGATAATCAACAAGAGGAATGATAGCGATGGGTATGGAGAGAAATTTGAAAATAATCGGCACGGGGGCATATTTGCCGAAGCAGCGCATCACCTCGGAGGAGATGGATCTGAAGCTCGGCGTTCCCGCCGGTTGGTCCTTGAAAAAGTCAGAAGTGCGCGTGCGATATTTCGTTGAAGATGAAACGGCTGCCGAGATGGGAGCACTCGCTGCGCAAGCCGCTCTACAGGACGCGGGGCTCACGTTCGCTGACATCGACTGCATCGTATGCGCGAGCGGAACGATGCAGCAGCCGATTCCATGTACAGCCGCATTGATTCAACAAGCAATGGGGCAAGGGAAGTCCGGGGTGCCGTCCTTTGACATTAATTCGACCTGTCTCAGCTTCTTGGCGGCGTTCGACGTCATGTCGTATCTGATCGCCGTGGGACGCTACCAGCGTATTCTCATTATATCGACGGAGGTCGCCTCGGTCGGCTTGAACTGGGAGCATAAAGAAAGTGCGGTGCTATTCGGCGACGGCGCCGCTGCGGTCATCGTCGGCATATCGGAAGAGCACGAGCAATCGCGAATCATCGCCTCCTTAATGGAAACCTATAGCGCTGGGGCCTCGTATTCCGAGATACGCGGCGGCGGGACCGGACTGCACGCCAAGCACTATGACGATACTCGGATGCACGACTATATGTTCCATATGGACGGACATGCAATTTATAAAATGGCCTCCAAGCTATTGCCCGACTTCCTTGAACGGCTGCTCGGACGGGGGAATACGGCGATGTCGCAATTTCAGCTCATTATCCCGCATCAAGGCAGCGCCATGGCGATGCGCCTAATTAGCCGCAAGCTGGGCATTGCGACGGAACAGCTCATGAACATTACGGCGGATCATGGCAATACGATTGCCGCCTCCATTCCGATGGGATTGCATGAGGCGATTCGCCAAGGGCGGATGCAGCGCGGCGATCGCATTTTGCTGCTTGGCACCTCTGCTGGACTGTCGCTGGGAGGGCTGGTGCTTGACTACTAGCAGCGTGTCTAGTGGCGTTCCGCGGGACAGTGCCCGCACCGTCCTTATTACCGGCAGCCGCGCCCCCGTCTCCTTGGCGCTGGCGCGGCTATTGGGCGATGCCGGGCACCGCATCATCATGGCGGACAGCTTACGCATGACGCTCGGATCCGCCTCCCGCTATGTCTCGCGCCATTACCGCTACCCGCCGCCCCGCCGCGAACCAGAGCCGTTCCATGCCGCAGTAGAGCGCATCGTGATAGACGAGCAGGTGGATTGCATAATTCCGACCTGCGAGGAAGTGTTCTATCTGGCGCAGAGGCAACGGACATGGCCTGACCGGTGCGAGCTGTTCGCGCCGCCATGGGAGATGCTCAGACAGCTGCACCATAAAGGAGAGTTCATTGAGCTGGTCCGGCAAGTTGGCTTGAAGACACCGGCGACGCGGCTGCTGGCATCAAGAGAAGAGGCAAGCGACTATGTGCGGAAGCTTGGGGCGGACACCGCCGTGCTCAAGCCAGCTTACTCGCGCTTCGCGAGTCGCGTGTTATTCGTAAGCGCTGACCATGACCTGCCGGCCGGCATGCATATATCCCCGGCCCACCCTTGGGTTGGGCAGCAATATATTCGCGGCGCGCTGTACTGCACGTACAGCATCGTACGCGACGGAGCTGTACGTGCGCATGCTTGCTACGCTTCCGAATTCACGGCGGGCGTGGGCGCCAGCATCGCCTTCAAGCATGAGCCGCAGACGGATTTGCTGGCATGGGTGCGCCGGTTTGTCGCCCCGCTTCGTTATACGGGGCAGATTGCGTTTGACTTTATCGTCACGCCGGAACGGGACATCTACCCGATCGAATGCAATCCCCGCGCGACAAGCGGCATCCATTGCTTTACGGCTTCCGATCGGCTGGACAAGGCATTCTTCGGAATGAATGATAGTGCAGGTCACGGTACGGATAACGGGACGAGTGATTGCACAGATGACGGTGCGAATCACGGTGCGAATCTTGGTGCGAATCGCGGTGAATCCCGCCCCATCGAGCCAACGTCCGCCCGTCCTGCCATGTTGACGGCCGCTATGCTGGCATACGGCTGGAAGCATCCGCGGCGCATCTATTGGCTGACGCAGCTGTGGAAGGGGCGCGACGTCATCTTCCGCTGGAAGGACCCGAAGCCGCTTGTTGCGCAAGTCGTCATGCTGCAAGGCTTCTGGCGGGAGAGCCGCAGACGCTCCATCTCGCTAATGGAAGCAACAACATCAGATATAGAATGGAATGGTGAATGATGAGCCGACGAGCGTTAGTGACGGGAGGAACCGGGTTTCTCGGGCAGCGTCTGGCCTTCAGGTTACTCGAAGAGGGATATGCGGTCAGCGCCATTGGCCGCAATGCTCGCGCAGGCCATGAACTAGAGCTCATGGGTGTCCAGTTCATTCCGCTCGACCTGTGCGATGCTGCTCGGGTCAAGGAGGCATGCCGCGGTCACGATACCGTGTTCCACTGTGCGGCGCTTTCTGCCCCATGGGGCGCATACGCGGACTTCTATGCAAGCAATGTCATCGGCACGCGCCATGTCGTGCAAGGCTGCGTAAGCGGCGGAGCCCGGCTCGTGCATGTGTCGACGCCGAGCATCTACTGGAATTGGCGCGACCGCCTGAATATTTCGGAGGCGGAGCCACTACCTCCGAAGCAGGCGAATGCCTACGCCGCTACGAAGCTGCTCGCCGAGCGCGAAGTGGATCAGGCCGTGGAAGAAGCGGAGCTGCACGCCATCACGCTGCGGCCGCGTGCCATCTTCGGACCGGGCGACCGCGCCATCCTCCCGCGCCTGATCGAGGCGAACCGGGTCGGCTATATGCCGCTCATTCGCGGCGGCCGGTCGCTGCTCGACGTCACCTACGTCGATAACGTCGTCGACGCGTTGCTGCTCAGCGCCACAGCCTCTCCGGCCGCACTCGGCGGGAAGTACAATATTACGAACGGCGAACCGATGCTGCTGAGCGATATGTTGGCGAAGCTGTTCGCCCTGCTTGATGCGCCGTTCCGCCCCATCCCGCTCGCCTACCCGATTGCTTCGGCGGCGGCCGGCCTGCTGGAGCTTCACGCCCGTTGGCTTGCCGGAGGCAAGGAGCCGAGGCTGACCCGCTACACGGTCGGGCTTATCGGCCGCAGCCAGACGCTCGACATTACGGCAGCTCGCGAGAAGCTGGGATATAAACCAAGGATCAGCATTGAGGAAGGCATGAGGCAATTTGCCGAAGCATGGACACAGGAAGGAGGTGCAGCGCTTCATGGGAGATAACCTAGAAGTTAGAACGGAAGTCCAATTGAACTTGATGACTGCCGGCTACTGCACACATCGGGAATGGCTTACGATCCAAGGCGGCAGCTTCGGTTCCGTTCGCTTTCCCGCCATGTTCGCTTATATCGAACACCCGCGGCTCGGCACCGTCCTATTCGATACAGGATATTCCGCGCGCTTCTTCCAGGCGACGTCGGCCTTTCCTGCGAAGCTGTATCGGTGGACGACGCCGGTCTATATCTGCGAGGAAGAAACTGCGGCCCATCAGCTGCGTGCGCTCGGCGTACCACCCGAACGCGTGCAGAAGATCATTTTGTCGCACTTTCATGCGGATCATATTGGCGGTGTGCGCGACTTCCCGAATGCCGAGTTCTATTATTTGCGCACAGCCTATCGCCCCCTTCAGGACATGTCCCCTTTCAGAGCCACGAAGGCAGGCTTTCTGCCTGAGCTATTGCCGGACCGGTTCGGAGAACGATCCCGTCCGATCGAAGAGACATGCAGCAAAATAAGCTTGAACGAGGGATATGCACCCTTCACGGAAGGATATGATCTGTTCGGAGACGGCAGTGTCATCGGCATCGACGTATCGGGGCATGCCCCGGGTCAGCTTGGCCTGCTTCTGCGAGCCACGGGGCAGGAATATTTCCTCTGCGCCGACGCGGCGTGGTCGACAGCTGCCTATGCATCGCACCGGCTCCCGAAGCCGATCGTCAAGTGGATAAAAGCGGATTGGCGACAATATAAGGACAACCTTCACCGGCTGCACGTTCTGCACCGTCAACGGCCGGAGCTGCGCATTATTCCGACGCACTGCCGGGAAGCCGAGCAGCGATATGTATTAGGATCTGAAATTAAGGGGGATGCCCGACGTGGATAAAGGAGCGATGATCGCCGCCTGGGAATACATCCGCACGAAGTACGGGCGGCGTTGGAGCAGCCGGGAAGCGCTGGAGCGATGGCAGCATCGCAATGTGGTGAAGCAGCTGCGGCGAATTGTGCCGCATTCTCCCTTCTTCCGCGAGCGCTTGGGTGAACTTCCCCTTGAACACTGGCGCGACATGCCGATTATGAATAAGTCGACGATGATGGAGCATTTCGATACGCTCAATACCGTCGGCATTCGGAAGGAGGAAGCGTTCACCGTGGCGCTGGCCGCAGAGGAAAGCCGCAATTTCACGCCCGAATGGAACGGCATTACCGTGGGCATGTCCTCTGGCACATCAGGCAATCGCGGCCTCTTCCTCGTTAGCGCGCAAGAGCGCATGGCATGGGCCGGTGCGATGCTCGCCAAGGCCTTGCCTGGATCCGTACTGGCACGGGAGCGCATTGCGCTATTCCTGCGAGCCGACAGCAACTTGTACGGCAGCGTGAGCAAGCGGCGGCTGCAGTTCGCCTTTTTCGACCTGCTCGCCCCGTTCGGGGAGCACGTCAAGCGGCTGAACGCATACGCTCCTACGCTGCTCGTCGCGCCCCCGTCCATGCTCCGCATGCTCGCGGACGCGCTGGCACAGGGCCAGCTCGCGATACATCCGCGCAAGCTCTTTGCCGCAGCGGAGGTGCTGGATCCGTTGGATGAAGCAATTATAAGCGCAGCGTTCAAGCAGCCTGTACACCAAATCTATCAATGCACGGAAGGATTTCTCGGCATCACGTGCGAGCACGGGACGCTCCACTTGAATGAAGACCTCGTCTGCATAGAGAAGGAATGGCTGAACAAGCATTCACGCAAGTTCACACCCGTCATTACCGACTTCCGGCGTCTGACCCAGCCGATGATCCGCTATCGGCTGGACGATGTCTTAACGGAGCGAAATGAGCCTTGCCCGTGCGGCTCACCATTTACCGCACTAGAGTGCATCGAAGGGCGGCACGACGATATGTTCTACATGCCTTCCCTGCTGGACGGGACGCTCACGATGGTCTTTCCCGACTTTATTCGCCGTGCGATCATGTCCGCCTCTTCCAAGATTGAGCACTATGCCGCGGTTCAGCATGCGCCGCAGCACATTACGGTAGCGCTACAAGTGCCTGCGGAACACCGGGCGGAATGCGAACGGCACATTGCGCAAGAATTGAGCAAATTGTGTGAAATCGTTCATTGTGCAGCGCCTGACATCACATTTACCGATTGGAAGCAGCCGCCTGCGGGGCACAAGCTGCGCCGGATCGAGAGGAAGTTCAGACCATGAGCACCGTAGTTCTATATGACGCGACCAATATTGGCGAGCTGCCGTGGCCGAAAGATGAAGAGGGAAAAGCAGCTCAGGCGTGGATAGAACCGTGGATACAGCAGGGGCCAGAACACTATGTAGACAATATTCAGACCCGTATGATGGCGCTCGTCATCGAAGGCCAATATGTGCTTCCAATTACCGTCAATGAGCAAGAGTACGACAACGCATACGTGTGCTCGCCATATACGCATTATGTCTCGTATGCGAAGCAAGAGCTCGGCATGCTGAAGCAGCCGCTGCTGGAACGGCCGCTTGCGTGGCTGCTACACGGCATCGGGCAAGGCATGAAGCTCGCACGGTGCAATCGCGTCGTGCATGTGAACAACTGGCTGCTGTCCACGAACCTGTATCCTCACATGACGGCAGAGCATGTAATAGCTATTATCGCCATGCTGCAAGCTCGGTTCCCGGATTACGCGATCGTGTTCCGTTCGTTGAACCGCTGCTATTATCCCGAGCTATGCCAAAGCATGGAGGAAGCCGGATGCTCGCTTGTGCCAAGCCGCCAAATCTATCACCTGGATACACGCCATTCCCGCACCCAAAATGCCAAGGCAAGGTGGTTAATCAAGCGGGATGAAGGACTGCTTGCGAAGCACGGATATGAGACGGTTCAGCATGACGAACTGAACCCAGCTGATATTCCACGCTTGGTTCAGCTCTATAACTTGCTTTATATCGATAAATATTCGCCGTACAACCCGCAGTTCAATGAACGCTTCTTCGCCCACGCATTGGCGGACAAAACGCTGCGCTTCGTTGCCCTGCGCACAGCTGCGGGCCGAATTGACGGCATCCTAGGTTATTATTGCCGCGGCGGCATTCTGACGACGCCTATCTTCGGCTACGATACCGCCCTTCCGCTCGAGACCGGTCTTTACCGCATGCTATCCGCCGTCCTGTTCCGCGAGGCGCAGCAACTCGGCATGCAGTGGAACGAGAGTTCAGGCGCGGCGCAATTCAAGCGCAACCGGGGGGCTGTTGGGCACTGGGAATATTCCGCCGTCATGAACCGGCATCTGCCAACGTACCGCCGAAGCTGCTGGTCATTCGTCTCCTTTGTCGCCAATCGTATCGGAGTTCCACTGATGGAACGCAACAAATTATGAGCACAAAAAGAGTGAAGAGGAAGGAGGAATCATGTTGACATCGCCAAATACAGAATCGAACCGGCCCGCAGCTTCCCCTTCGCGGCCAATCGCTGTCGTCACCGGTACATCCAGCGGCTTCGGCCTCTACACGAGTGTCGCGCTGGCGCACGCCGGATATGATGTCGTGGCAACGATGCGCAACACGGCCAAGCAAGAGAAGCTGCTGGCAGAAGCGCTGGCAGGCGGCGTCTCCGAACGCATCCATGTGCTGCCCCTTGATGTTACCGATGCGAAGAGCGTTGAAGCCGCCTTCGCCCATATCCGGCAGCACTACGGCAAGGTCGATCTGCTGGTGAACAATGCGGGCTATGCGGCAGGCGGGTACATTGAGGAAGTGGACATGGACGCTTGGCGCGCCCAGCTGGAGACCAATTTCTTCGGCACGGTCGCCGTAACGCGCGCGGTGCTGCCCATGATGCGGGAACAAGGCAGCGGAACCATTGTCAATGTAAGCAGCATTTGCGGCCGGTACGCTTTTCCGGGGTATGCCCCTTATGCCGCCTCCAAATTCGCCGTCGAAGGCTTCACAGAAGCGCTGCGGCTCGAGATGCTGCCTTTTGGCGTGTATGCCGTGCTTATCGAACCGGGTGCTTACAAGACCGACATATGGGGAAAAGGGTTCTCTTCCATCCAAGCACGCGACGGTTCACCATACAGCAAGCCGCTCCAAGCGGTGCTTCAGTTCTCGAAGCGCAGCGCCGAGACGGCTCCGCCTCCGCAGGAGGTTGCGCGTCATATCATCAAGATTGCGCGTACCCCAAGACCGAAGCTGCGCTATTTCATGGGTCGGGGCGCCGCTCCATTGCGCCTTATCCGCTTGTTTCCTTGGAAATGGTATGAGCGGCTCGTACTATGGGCGTTAAGGCGCTAAACAAGGAGGCTGTCACCGCGTGGATATCGGGACACAGCCTCCCTTTTGCTTTTACTCCTGATAGTAACCCTGCTTGTTCAGCGCATTCATGATCCACATACCATTCCTTCATGCGATGCAATTCTCCGGTCGTCTCCTCCGCAATCGATACGAGCCGTCTGCGTTGAACTTGTAGTGCTTCATCGAGCGATAATTATCGCTGGAAATGGAGTCGATGAAGCGAGCAATGCAGCCGCGCATGCCATCATATTTGCCATTGGCCGTCTCGAAGTCCTCCCCCAAATAATAGGTGGCTCCGACATGACGCTCATACTCCTCGAAGGGGCCCGCTCCAATAGCGTCCTTCGAATTCACGTAGTTGATGATTGGGCCATCGAAATCACCGCTTCTCGCTTGTGCCGCCAATCCGTCCGGCAGTAGATTCATAACGCTCGGCGCGCTGTACGTGACCGCGTCCCATCATGCTTAGCTGAGCATATTGCGCCAAACCGCCGCTACTTCTTCTTATCAGCTACCGCCTGCGTGAACAGATTGCCGTCCAGGTCCACGTCAAACGCCTTGCCGAATCCGACGACATAGCGACCTTGTCCCGGCGTCAGCTCGAATAGGGAAAAGTCGAGACCGCGCAGGACATTCATCAGCTTTGCGCTGTGACGTTCCTCGAACAGTTCAAAGATGGAATCAGATCCCTCGTTGCCGATATACCTCGGCACGCATCTCAAGCGGACGCGCTCCAAGCCGAACAAGTTCGGCGATTCCGATTCATCCGCCAGCAGCATGACGTGAAGGCAAGTGCTGTGCTCGATAAGGCGGTAATGATCGGCGATTCGGCTAATGTATATGTATAGTTTTCCGTCCTTCTTGACGAAAGGGGCGTAGCTTACAAATGGCTCCCCGCGCTCATCCGTCGAGCTGATAATGAGCGTCTTCCGGTTATCTATGAACTCAAGATAATGCTGCTTATACTTTGCGAGATCTATCGTAAACTCCATACAAGCTCCCCCCATTTATCACTTTCATAGGTGATTATGATAATCATTATCAATTAATTATCATTTATAAAGCTACCACGTTTATCCCCGCAATTCAAGCTGCAATGAACGCGCAAATTTGCTTCTGCATCCAGATGCGGGATCATCCTGCAGCGTGAGAGCTTCCTGCCTGCCACATGGTATATTTTCCTTGACTCTAAAACAAGAAACGACAAATTCGTAGATGAGATGAGTTGCATTCAAAAGGTGAAAAATGATGAAGTCAGGGATCGGCGCCGTGCGGACGCGGGGTCTGCCGCAGCATACAGCCGCGCCTTGGGGACGAATATGGATGTCGTGCTGCTGAGAACGACACTGTTTGCATGTATCGGATTCGTATTTACAGGGATATGTGCTCTTATGGGCAGTGATCAAGCAGTGCGTGATGCGGAGTAGCGGTGGCCGTTCCAGGAGATTCTCCCCAGTGCGGTCACCTGGGTCGTACTATGCTATCCTCGTGATTGAACAAAGAAGGCCTTCCTTATAACAGCATCATCCACTTCAGCAAAGAAAGATGGAGCAGCGATATAGGCGAGGCCCTTCTGTATCTTATTATTGGCTTAGGCGTCAGCAATATTGGGATTACGCACTACGATACCATCTGTGCTGGAACGGAGAGCGTGCGGATCCAACTTGATGATTTATTTTATTTCGCAAGTCGCCTTTAAATACCAACTGGAGCGACTCCGACTTTCTGAAATCATCTGGCGTAACGAGCGCCGCGGATTTGTTGACCAGCTTCATTCCGCTCTCCTGAAACAGCGCCGCGACAAATTGGGAGCAGAAATATGCGTTCTCCCGCTCAATATGTAGGTTAAATGGAATTCCGAACAGGCCCAGCAAATTGTATTTATATTGCTCCTGGCTCTCTTCCATTTGCTGTACGCGCCTGCGGATCTGCTCATATCTGTCGCTCGTTACGCTGCAGCGATATAGAGCGCACAATGTAGGCCGCCTGTCAGCGCGAATGAGGCTGCCATGAACCTGCTCCTTCACAAATCCGCCAACAAACGGATTGACCGAATGTCTGCGCCCGAAGCTGTATATCTCTTTCAAATCTGCATCGAACGCAACCGACACATGATTAAGCGGAGCTTTTGTATACATTTTTATCATTTTGGACAGCAACGTCCCTGTATCTGTAAGAAGAATATAAATATTCCTGTCGCTCACTATACTCACCAACCTATATATTTCTTTGTTTCTTCATTGTATAGGTTGAATGAGCTTTTCAACACAATCCTGCGTCGGGAATATAACCTAGACTAACGTCGGGGTTAGAGAAGTAAGCCTTATTCCGCATCCATAACGGCGCTGCAACTTTCGCGTATAATTAGCTCCGTCGGAATTAGCACCTTTTTGCCGATCGTGCGGTTCTTCTCGATGCGTTCGAGCAGCAGATCCAGCGCCGTCTCCCCCATAAACTCGCTATGCAGCTTCACGGTAGTCAAGGACGGCATCATAAATTGGGCTACGGTTATATCATTAAATCCAATAACGCTAATATCGTCCGGCACGCGCAGACCCTGCTCTTGAATCGCGCGGATTGCGCCGATTGCCATCGAATCGTTGGCGGCTAACACCGCGGTGCATGTCGTGCCAGAAGCCAGAAGGCTGTTCATGAGCCGGTACCCGTCTTCTGCCGAGAAGGAACCGATCTGCACCAGTGCGGCATCGAATAGGTTCGCATCCTTCATCCACCGTTCGTAGGCCTCTTCCCGCCGATCCGCCAGCACCTGCCCGTCCACTTCGTCTCTTCCGCCAACATAAGCGATCCGTCGATGTCCGAGATCGTGTAAATACGTCAGCGTCCGATTGACCGCATCGTACAGATCCACCATGACAATATCGCACCGGTGATCCCACGGAACGGCATCGATGAACACGATATTGGGCGTTAAGCCCCATAGTTGACGGATCTGTTCCTCGTTGATGGGACCGATGACGATCAAGCCGGACATCGATGGGGCAGACAGTTCCGGATCGTCCTTGAATCCCTCCCACAGCTGAACGTCATACTCCTGTGCAGCCCCTTCTATCGCAAGTCTCATCGCTAAATAATAGGGATCATTCAATTCTTCGCTCTTCGTATAGGTCATTACAATGCCAATTTGCTTCTTTTTCACAACCGTCTTCGATGAAGACGAGTTCCGGCTGTCGGCGCCGTCGCTGCTCTTGACCCGTTTGAATTTGCGGTATTCCAGTTCTTCCGTTATTTCAAAGATGCGCCGCTTAGTCTCATCCGACACCGATAACGTCTGATCGAAATTCAGAACCCGGGAGACGGTAGAAATAGACACATTGGCCCGTTCCGCAATATCTTTCAATGTTGCCACTATATATCAACTCCATATACCAATACTTTCATTATCACGCATTGTCATGCACAGCTACCCCCTTGATTGTACTTTGTTTTTTAGTAAAAATAAATATGATTTAGTAAATAGACCCATAACAACGAAAACCCGCCACCCTGTCGGATAGCGGGAATGGGGCTTATTCCACCGTTTTTAGCGTTTCTTTAGCCTTCATAATATCGGATACTTCCTTGTTGGAATACACGGATAGCTTCAAGCTGAGCTGGAACGGCTCGAACTTGCAACGGTATTTATCCAGTTGGTTCTGGCCGCAAGAGTTAGATCCGAGCCCATTCTGCTTATAATCGAGATTCAACACGATATAATCTCTCTTCTGCAAGTCGATCGTATGCTTGGCAGCATCCAAGTCCTCAACTTCGTAGTACGCTGCGCTGAAGTCCAGCTGCGGATAACCGACAGCCATCAGTCCCGCTCCATAACGGTCCGCAAGCCGTACCCAACGGCAGTCGGTATGATTTCCGTTCTCCTGCGGATACACATAGTCAGTGAACATCTCATCGACTGTCCGCTCATATACGCCGAATAGATTCGCTTGCTTCGAATCGACGTACGATTCTCCCGGCCCGCGGCCGTACCATTTTCCGAATTCGCATGCTTGATTCAGGTGCATGGACACTCCGATGCGCGGTATCATATCAGGCGCATTTTGAATCATGCCCTCAGGCTCGCCGCTCACTTCGAACAGTATGTCGCCGTTCGGATAGATCCGGTAATGATAACGGGAACGATAGTGCCACGCAGAGTTCGTCGTGCCGTTGATGGTCGCTGCAGTAAACCACACATAGTCCCCGGCATGCTCGTAGGACACATCCTCCACCGTTTCATGCATCAGATGCATAAAGGTTTTCTTTTTATAATCTTGTACAATTTCCATATCGTTATCGATCGTTGCCCGCCAAAATTGAAGCTGCGGCCCTTGCTCCACGATGACTGTGCCGTTGCGCTTCCATGATGTCATCCGGCCTTTGACTGTATCAAAGCGAATTTCAAAGTCGTCCCCGCGCACGATGAGCTCGCAGTGCTGCTCTTCAACCTGCAAGGTACCGCTCGGTTCAATCACGAATGGTTCGGTCTGAATCGGCAGCATGAATTGGGCCGTCGCCAGCTCATGTCCCTTCGGCGCCCAGCGATATTCACGGTTCAAAATGTACGATATATTCAAATAGTAATCCGTGCCAAGCTCCGGTTCAAAGTCGAGCGAATAGTCAAGCTGAATGTCACGGCTGGAACGGGCTTCAATCCTTGACAGGTCCGCTTGCCCGGTCTGCAGAATTTCATCGTCCTTCGCGATGGAATAGATGAGTGTCAGATGATCCAATGGGGCAAAGTCATATTTGCTCTCGACCGTAATCACGCCTTGGCGCAGATCGACCGCATGGGTATGCACGGGTTCGATGATCTTCTTATACTCCAACAGCCCCGGCGATGGCGTGCGATCTGGCATGATGAGTCCATCGATGCAGAAATTCCCGTTCGTCGGATCGTCCCCGAAATCACCGCCGTAGCGGTAATACGTGCGACCGTGTTCATCGACGCTCCGGATGCCGTGGTCGAACCATTCCCATATGAAGCCGCCCTGCAGCTTGTCATGGGCATAGATCAGATCCTGATAATCCTTCAAGTTCCCTGGACCGTTCCCCATTGCATGGGCATATTCACACAAAATGTGCGGTTTCGTGGACGTCTCGATAATGTTCTGCATCGTCTTCCTCGTCGGGTGCTCCAGCCACGAGTACATCGTCGAATATACATCCGTCACTTCCGTCTCATAGTCCCCTTCATAATGCACTAAGCGGGTCGGATCCAGTTCCTTCGTACGCTGTGCCATCGCCTTGAAGTTATGCCCGAAGCCGGATTCGTTGCCTAACGACCACATCACAATGCAAGGATGGTTCTTGTCACGGTGGATCATCCTTTCGATTCGATCGACATAGGACAGTTCCCAAGCCGGATCGTCGGAGAGCCAGTTGTAATTGCCCGTTAATTCGAACCCGTGGCACTCGAGGTCAGTCTCGTCAATGACATACATGCCGTACTCGTCGCACAACTCATAAAGATACGGAGAGTTCGGGTAATGCGCCGTACGTATCGCGTTAATGTTATGCTGCTTCATAAGCACAATATCTTTTACGATATCTTCCTTCGCTACCACGCGGCCAGTTACCGGATGATAATCGTGCCGGTTGACCCCTTTCAGCTTAATCGCGACGCCGTTAACGGTAAACGTATCCCCTTTTGTCTCGATTTTGCGAAATCCGACCTTCTGCGGCACGACTTCTACAACCGTATCCCCTTCCTTAATCGTTAATAGCAGGGTATACAAATAGGGCTGTTCAGCGCTCCACAGCTCCGGCGCTTGGACATGCTCCCGAATAGTTCCACTTGCCCCCGCTTCTGTCTCACCTGATAGCACAAGTCGGCGGGAAGCATCCAGAAGCTCGTAAGCCAGCGTAAGGCCAGGCTTGGCCCCGCGGATTGCGGCGTTGATCTGCAGCTCCGCTGCTGTGTAATCAGAGTTCAAATCCGTGACGACGCTATAGTCTTCCAAGCCCGCCAACGGCTGCGTGTACAAATCGACATCGCGGAAAATCCCACTCAGCCACCACATATCCTGGTCTTCCAGATACGTGCCGTCCGACCATTGGTATACGCGGACGGTAATTTCATTGTCTCCGTGATGAACATAGCCGCTAATATCAAATTCCGCCTGCAGGCGAGCGCCCTTGCTATAGCCGGCCTCCTTGCCATTCACCCACACGTGAAAGGCCGAGTCTACGCCATGGAACCGCACGATCACCTGCTGATGACGGAGCCAGTCCTCGCCGATGGTAAAGTTCCGTTTATAAATACCGGTAGGGTTGTCCGTCGGTACATATGGAGGACGGATCGGGAAGTTATACCACAAGTCGGAATAGTGCATGTTTCCGTAGCCCTCAAGCTGCCAATTGCTCGGAACAGTAATCTTATCCCAACCCATGCAATCGAACGAAGGCTGTTCAAAATCTACAGGCGAATACTCGGGCGCTTCAAGGAATTTGAATTTCCAAGTGCCATTTAGACTTTTGAAATGATGGGTATAGGCCGGTTGATTATATAACGCCTTCTGTCTATCTGGATATGAATAAAAGAATGCCCTTGGTTTCATCCGGTTGACATGAGGAATCGAAATATTTTCCCATGTTTTTACGTTGTTCATGTTAGTTAGCCTCCTTTTGTTTCCCTGTTGTGGATAAATATGTTTACGTTCATAACGTCGCCAGCGAATAACCGTAAAGCCCATAAATATAATGAAACCGAGCACGTTGAAGAGAAGTGTAAATATTTGATCAGCCTCTTAATTGCAATCGTTTACAATGAAACTTTACCATTAGTTTTACTTGTTATCAATATCTTTTAGTAAAACTTTTACCAATAAGGTGACGCATTTATATCTCACATGTGCGTTTTAGTAAAAAATAGAATAAAATAAACCAGCCTGTTTTTAGGCTGGTTTAGGCTATTGTGAAGCCCCATTAAGGTTGACAACGAAACAAATAGGGGTGGAGGGGGGCCGCTGGAGAGACCAGGCGATCGCCTTTGAATCCGAGCCATCCCCGTACAGTTTCATCCCAATGAGTTAAAGTGCCTGTTCAAAAAAGACACTTTTCAGACCGATATGTATCACCTTTTACCGATTAGACATCATCCATTTGCCCCGTCTCCGGCGGCTCCAGAAGGTCCATGCCACATCGGTCAAGAAATAGAGCATAAACATAGGACACAGCATGTTCCATACGACCGACAATTGACCATATAGCGCCGCTACCCAAGGCTGAACCCAGTGTACGACGGCAAAGGACAGGAGGAGCCAATAAAGTGAGAACTGCAAACATATATGTCCGTGCAGCTGAAGCGGATACTCCGAGTAGTCCCACCATTGACGGTAAAATACTTTCTGCAGCATCAATCCGCTTATATATTCGACGGCCGAGGGGATGATGAAGCATAAGAGGATCATGGTGATCCAATGCGCTCCCCGCTCCGCGTAGAGCAACAAGAGGACCGGTGCAATACCGTACATCGGTTTGAATGGTCCCCATAGGAAGCCTTCTTTCCAAAAGGTTCCCGTCGTGAACCAACTGTATACTTGTTCCAATACCCATCCGCCAAAGGAGTAGAGCATAAAGTAAAAGAGGAGCGCGAGCGCATCCTCCACTCCAGAGAGAGCCGGCTGAAATGGAATAGATGGAGTGAACAGATTCATAAGGATGACCAACCTTTACGTGAGATGTGAATCTCCCTTATTATGGTTCGCCATCCTTACATTATTCCTCTTGCCTATCTATGAAGGTGTTTCGCAAACGTCGTTACCAGCTTAGACCACGTTTTTTTCATTTAGGCCCCCAATCGGCAAAAAAGGCCGGGGATTATCCCCTGACCTTGATGTATCAATGCTTGCTTCTAAAAATTGATTTGGATCAGTTTTATTATTAGGTTCCCCGAAGGTTTGGCGTTCCAGCTTTGTTTCTTGTCTCACCCATTGGATTTAGTACAATGAAAACAGCTCTTGGATCTCATTACGGTAGATTCCATTGGAATTCATACAGTACTTTGCCATTCATTCCGCAGAATTCGCTGAACCCAGCCAGATCCACTGTATAAAATACGGTCCACATGTCGTTTAGCCGCTCAATCGATACATTCTACTGTATATTTTCCAATGGAACATAATATTAGCCCTGCAAGCCTTTCTTCACCCACTCGGCAACCGTTACAGTACGCTTCGCTTGGTGCATGACCGCTTCGCGCACATTCTCTACCATATTGCCATCCTGGTCCACCGTAACACTGGTTCCGTATGGATTGCCGCCTGCGGCAAAGATGCTAGGATCCGTATACCCAGGTGTAGCTACAATTGCTCCCCAATGGTGCATCGTAGTATAGAGAGACAGAATGGTCTGCTCTTGGCCGCCATGTGGATTCTGAGCGGAGGTCATTGCACTTACAACCTTATTAGCGAGTTTCCCTTGGAACCATAAGCCGCCTGTCGTATCGAGGAATTGCTTCATCTGAGCCGGCATATTGCCGAATCGGGTCGGAATGCTGAATATGATCGCATCAGCCCACGTCAAGTCATCATGCGTCACGACTGGCACGTCCTGTGTGGCATCCACATGGGCTTTCCAAGCCGGGTTGCCAGCGATCACAGATTCTGGAGCCAACTCCTGCACCTTCACTATTTTCACTTCTGCTCCCGCTGCCTTCGCACCTTCTGCTGCCATTTGTGCCAATTGATAGTTCGTTCCAGTAGAACTGTAATAAATAATCGCTAATTTGACATTGGACATGTAAGACACGCTCCTTTAAACGTTTTGATTTATGGTTTCTTCGGATATAACGGATAGTCTACTTCTGTCGGAACTTCAATGAGGACTATCTGCAATCCGTTGGCGCCTTGGGCGGCAAAATGGACCTGACCGTCTTCTTCCGAACGAAGAACGAGGAAATCCTTCTCCTCGAATGATTGTGCGCCAGCATCATCGGCGGAGCACTTCCCGCTGCCTCTCACGGCTAGAACTGCCAGTGTTCGGTTAGGGCGTAGAGAGTGCACGTATGAAGCGCCCGGCGCCAACGATACGTCCCACATCCCGGCATCAGCCACGATATGAATGGGAGATGACCCGCCGATGACGGTCTTCACCGTCACTCCCTCTTGCTCTTGCTTGGGAAGCTTATGATCCTCATATGCGGCGTACTGCGGATCTCTGCGCAGCGCGTCCCGAATATTCGGTTCAAACCAGATCTGGAATAGCTCAGCGTCTGGGCCTACAAGTCGTTCCTGATGATATACACCAGAACCCGCCTGAATGAGTTGGGCGCCGCCAGGACCAACTATGCTTTCCGTTCCGAGCGAATCTCCGTGATAGGCTTGCCCGTGAATGACATAAGTGAGAATTTCAAACGCCTGGTGGGGATGCGAGCCAATAAAGCCTTCCACTTCCGCATGCGCCCATGCCCAGTAAAATAGCGGACCCAGTCGATGTATGGCCGATCCTTCTCCGGAAAATCCAATGGGCTTCTGCTCGATAATCGTGCCTCCATCGAACTCCCCAGAGCCTTGCTCGGCTGGAGTCAGAACGCGAAGTTCCATCTTGGACACCACCTTTCATCATTGTTACCCATTGTCTATGAAGTATGAATTATCACGAAGTCGATAATTACGAATTCGAGATATATGTCAAAAAGAACGAGTTCGACACTTATCTTGAACTCGAGATAATTATAGTTCGCCATTCCATCTATGTCAAATCGAAAGTCGATAAAACTTACAAGTTGCTTATCGTTTCCACGAGGTGCTCTTCTTGAAATGGCTTGATGATGAAGCCCTTCGCTCCGGCGCAGAAGGACTCCCTTATAAAATAACTCTGTCCCATCGCTGACACCATGACGACGTTAGCCTGTTCATCATTCATGCGGATCTGACGCAGCGCAGCTAGTCCGTCCATGCCCGGCATCGTAATGTCCATCATTACAATCTCGGGCTTGAGACGCTCGTACTGCAAGACCGCTTCGTTGCCATCGGCCGCCTCGCCTATTACATCATAACCATTGCGCTCTAATATATTCTTTAATACATGCCGCATAAACAGCGAATCGTCAACGACGAGCACCTTTTTCATCATGCACCTCTCCAATGTTCCCCGATTTATCCCCGTTCTGTGCCAGTTGCTTCACGACTTCAGCCAATGCATCGATGATGGTCAAATCGTACTGCTCATAATTGGAATAGAAATAACCTATTATATCTGCGTCAGACCTTTCCATATCCTGATACGCCCTGGGCACTTTCATTGCCGCATACACGTCTGCGACGGCAGCCAGCCGCCCAATCGCTGGCACTTCCATCCGGCCGGCTGGATATCCGCTTCCATCTGCGCGTTCGTGATGATATAGGCAGAGGTCCACAATGTCCTTCTCCATACCGAGCTTTCTCAGTATGCCCACTCCCTCCGCCACGTGCCCTTCCAGCTCATCTCGCTGGGATTGGTCCAGCTTCTTGTCCGATTTTAATATATCATCCCCCATGGACAGCTTACCGATATCATGAAGAAGCCCGCCGAGATACACATCATCAATGCGCATATGCTGCAGAAATGCGCATTGGAACCGTAAGTGAATCAATAGTTGAACCGACACATATCCCGTAACGAGGGAATGCATTGCCGTATCGGCATCCCGGCATTTCAACGCTTCAAATAAAGCCTGGGCCTGCTGCCACTTGATCTGCTGGCGATGATTCCGCTTCATGTTCGTATAGAAGCTTCTCGACAGTTCCATTATCATGCAGTGTCTCCCTTCCTAAGCCATTTGCTTCCACCGTAACAAAAGACCGTTCCGATGCATAGCGATCTGACCGTTTTGTCTAAGCGCTGTCCACAGACGAGGTTCATGCGTTTTCCAGTCCGCAAGCCCGGCTGTCTGTCCTCAACCTGTCCACAGCAAAAAAGAACCACTGCCGATGTGTGTAATCGACAATAGTTCCACTTGGTGGTTACTGGATTCAATTCAATTTGTCCAATGTTGTCTTGTTGTCCTCCAACCAGGCCAGATGCTTCTCTAACCAGCGAATCCAATGGGCTTTATCTTTGGACTTCCAATCCGCATGATCCCAGTTCAACAAATATCGCTGTTTGAACAAGCCGACAATAAACGGATCTTCAATCGAAATATGAACGTTCTCTTCCCCAGAGAACGCTTTGTGCCCTGATGGCTTGACACGGAGCTGCACTTTCAACTGATTGTCTTCAAACAGGATGAGCCTGCTCACCCGCTTATGCTCCATATCTTGTAGATTGTACACAAGCAAATTGACGGTGGGATACCCTAGCATATGTATAATATGTTTGACGCATTCGATACGATCCTGTACCGAGAAACACAGATCGACACCGAACAACGTCATCTTTCCGGTTCGCACAAATTGTATGAAACTGCTCTTGGCCAGCTTGCAGTAAAACTTATAACTGGACATTTGGGTTAACATGAGCGCTCTTTTTTCTCGCATATTATGAATCAGTTCATCACGGCTATTAGTAAATGAAGGAACCTTCAGATGCTCCAGCATACGTTCGAACAGCTTGTCAGGCATGAATATGGATGGAATGGTGCGAGTTAACAGATACATATCACCCGCCAGATAGTTCCAATGCTCCGCATCGGTGGTGATTGCTGGATCTTGATCATACGTGCGGATGAGCCGCCTGAATGTCTTCAAAACATTGCGATAATAGGTCAGCATCTGGCTTACTGCCTCTGTGTTGCGCACGATAATCGTCAGATCAAATCCCTGTTCCTGCAGATTATAACTTAGTAATGCTCCAACACCGGATATGACGGTTACTCTATCAATGGATACCATCTTATAGTTGCTATTCGGCATGAAGTAGTTGATTTCGGGGCATTCGAGATACACGGCTATCAGCCTTTTGAACGAGTCGTATGAGATCTCATCATATAAATCGTGGATATATCCGACACCAAGCTCCCATCCTTGCTGCGATAGCTGCTTGAGCTGACGGATGAGGCCCTTCCGCATGTCTTCAGGTTCATTCAGCAAATCACTCCCCCACCGCACTATGCTGACTAACTGTTTGTCCGCTGAATCTCCGGCCTTGCCCGCTTCTTTCAGCATATCAAGCAGCGCTTGATGGTAGCTCTGCGAATTGCAGCAAATTTCGGCACCAATGGGAAGATGACATGTCCCATGCAAAGGTTGGATTGAATGTCCATCCGCTTCTGCCAAGAAAGGACTGGCTTCATCTGCTTCGTTGGCTTGGAACGGCCATGATGCGTGATTGCGCTTGGAAAATTTGGAGAGCGTATACGCGTGCTGCAAAGCGTGCTCCACCCATTGCTCGTATTGTTTCTTCCGAGGCATGGAAGAATGACTTTCTTCCGGTTCGGGAGCGTAGCACAGCAGCAGCGGTCTGATTCGGTCCTCCATCGGGGAATCGGGCACGATGAGCCCGGCGATTTCAGCGGCGATGGAATGGCACAGGCTCGTCATGTTGTTCTGCTGCGGCAAGCGCTGCCCGGTCATCCATTTATATACCGACGACACTTCGAAGTGAAGCGCATGCGCCAAACGCCGTGCCGTCAATCCAGTAATGTCCATCATCGTCTTGAGGCATCTGGAAAAGCTCAGTCTGTCACTCATTTCATTTCATCTGCTTTCATCATTGTAAAAATAAGACTTTAGACTCATGCGTCCATTATATCATCGATTGCACAAGAACAATAAACTTTGTGCACGAACACCATCGGCGCACAGTCCAAAAAGGGGCGCAGCAGCCCCTGGATGACAGCTACTCGCTCCTCATAAAACGGTTCGTAAATTCAGCGCTGAGAGGCTCATTATCCGAGAACAAATCCGGGAATACGTGCAGCATTTCAAACAAAAGGTCTGTCATCCGCACCGCATTGCACACACGCGCTTCGGCATCACCAAACGTTCCCTTGTACATGACGTCTCTTTGCTCGAATACATCTTCTACCTTCCAGAAATGCTCCGACCAATTCTTCCCGTAATGTCTCCGTGAAGGGACCGGTATCTCCGTACCGTCAGGCAGTACAGTGTACAGCAATTCTGGCTCATCAGACACCCGTCCGGGAATGTCGGCCCATTCCTCCACCCCGTGCATGAACGTGTTCCGCCGCAGATCGACGCCAATGAGCAGGATGGCAGCCTCCCGGTCCAAGAGCTTTCCCCAGACCGATTCCCTTGCGCAAGGCGTATCGCAACGTTCGTCTCCAGTTGTAAAGTCTATTGCATCTGCTCCTAATGCTGCTACCGAATGCGTCGGATGCCAAGAGCGAACCACGCCTTGACGTTTGCGGAACAACTCCGGAAGTATGCCTATGCAGGACGGAGAAGCATCCACATGGAACTTCGGGTTATCCGCATTAATATTTGCCCACGTATGGGTGGGAAGCACCAGCAATCCATCCTTCATATACTCGGACAGTGCATCGAGCACCGTATTAGCTCCGTATTCCACCTCGCCCATGCTCTTTAACGAAGAGTGAACGAGCAGCGTGCCATGCTTGTCGATGTCCAGTTGCTCCAATTGCTTCATTAAGCTTGCTTTCGTATGCACAGTAATCCTCCTCTATAGTCCCATTGCCAATAGTATACCTGATTTTGAAAGGTACGTATTGACATGACGGAGCGACAGCATCTACTATCATAACAATCCAGTGGGAACCACGTGAAAAGAAGGTGTTGGGTACATAACCGCACTGGGTGAAAGCATCATGATCTGCAAAAAGACGGAGTCCGCCATATTGGCAGAGACTCCGTCTAGTGTTGAGGGAAGCCGTCCGCTGTCAGCGCGCGGCAATTCTCCGGCTAATGAAAGAATCGAAGCCGGCTTTGATGACGGCCACAATCGGTACGGATATAAACATGCCGATAATGCCGAACCATCCGCCGCCGATAATAATTGCGAGTATAATCCAGATCGGGCCAATCCCCACCTTGTTGCCTAAAATTTTGGGTCCAATGAGGTACCCGTCCAATTGCTGCACCAGGAAAATGAACAGGACAATCCACAACGTCTGGGCAGGGGACACGAACAACGTAATGATGCCGACAACGACCATACCCATGAACGGCCCGAAATACGGAATGACATTCGTTGCCGCCACAATCAGGCTGGATAGCAGCGCGTACGGCGATTGCAGGATGAGCAGGCCTGCAAACACAATGGTGCCAATAACCGTCGCATCCAAGATAACGCCGACGAAATATTGCGAGAAGATGTTGTCCGTCCGCTTGACGATCGCAATAATCGAGTCAGCCCGCCCCTTGGACAGCAGCGCATACAATATTTTGGTAGAGCCCCCGCCAATCTTCTCCTTATCCTTCAACAGATAAATCGAAATGATAAAGCCGATGACTAAATTAAGCAGCGTGGAAGTGAGTGAAAGCAGACTGGACAGCAAATTGTTCAAAATCAACTTGAGAAAGTCGCTGATTTGACTAGAGACGGAACTCAAGTACGATCCGAGCTTCTCGCCTAATCCCGAACGGATAAACCATTCTTGCTCCAGCACATTCGATCGTATCCATACGTCTGTGCTCGCCAGATAGCTCGGCATGTTGGTAAGAAGATTGCTGACGCTGGTGATGACCCTTGGCGTAATCACCGTGATGCACAGCACGATAATTCCCAAAAATAACGTGTACACGAGCAATATGCTGTACATTCGCTTCAACCGGGTCTTAGCCAGCAATGTTCTCTCCAATACGTTCACGAGCGGCCGCAGCAAATACGCAATGAAAAAAGCAATGAAGAGCGGCGTAAGCATGGTTAAAAAAGAAACGACAACGCCCATTACGTTATCGATATTGTCAACAAGCTTGTACAGCACCAAGCCAATAGTGAATAAACCTAAATAATATAACGTTTTCCGATCCTTGAACATCGCGACCTCCGGGACTGTAATTTTCTCTGCACACAGATAAGTATATATGGATTACGTTTTGAACTACAAATCGGTTGCCGATCATAAAACAAGCCGGCATCTGTTGATACAGACACCGGCTTGCGGACGAACGGGAAGGGGATGAAGTTTATTGCTTATAGTGCGTGTTCAATTTGAACAACCTTTCAATATCCAATTAGGCGTTATTTTGGTCTGCAGCACGGCCGAACATCATCCGGTCGAGAGAAAGCAAGGAACTGCCGCTTACGAGCAAATGCAGAGACATCGCCATTAACGCCAAATCGAGTTCGTAACCACCGACGAAGCCCATTGACCATTTGACCGTCGCAACCGCGCCCAGCATGATGATAAAAAATGCACCGGAAACGATGCGCGTACCGAGGCCAAGCACCAAGCAGATGCCCCCTACCAGCTCGATCGCGGCAACGACATACGCCATAAATCCAGGAATACCTACGCTGTCGAAGAATCCGGACGTATTTTCAATCCCACCCTGGAATTTTTGCAATCCGTGCACGAAGAAAATAATACCAAGCACCAGACGAATAATTAAAGAACCTGTTCCTTTGTTTGCAAACATAATGAAATCCTCCTCATTTGAATGATTGTACATTTTTCAAACTACATACTGTAGTGCTATATGATAAAAAAATTAGGACAACGCAACAATAAACATAGCGCACAACACAAGCAGCACCTGCAGCGAGATCATCGCCGGCGTAAACGGCAGCTTCCACGAATCATCCGTCCCCGGTTCGACTAGCTGTTGAATGCGGTAGTTGATCGACGTGTCAGCAAATGACACATAGGAGAACGGCATCGGTGCCGCTTGGCCGCGTTTTAGCATTTTGAACAGGGCGCTTCCCAAGTGTGCCGGTGTCCCAAGCCGACTGATCGCATAATGGTCCGCCAGCACTTCTCTGACGATTTTATATTTTTGTCTAGACCATTTCAGGATCGGAAGGTACCACATAACTGATGCGAACAGTGATACCGCAAAGGTCTTAATCGGGTCTCTATGCTTCTGGTGATACATCTCATGATAGATGACCGCTTCGAGCTCATTGCTGTCCAACAGCTCCATCAGCCCGGTGGAAATAATAATTCTCGGCTTCCACAAGCCCATCGTAAACGCAATCGGCGCGTGATGATCAATGACGATGATGCGTTCTTTACCACCGTTATAGGAGTAATTGAAGGCTGCGGTGTGCCATTCATGCCGATAGGTCTTTAATCTTTTATAGGCATTCTTGGAAAGCACGATCTGTCTCACTACAGCGAACAGCATTAAGAACAACGTATAAAAGACTAAAGCATCAAGAGCGTAAGCAAACGTGGACAAGCCGTAATTCTGCATCAACGTCGAGCATACCTCGACGAGGTTAAAATGCAGTTCCCAGCCTGCGAGAACTTGCATCGAGTACATCCCCATCTGAAATAGAACAATTGCCGCAATCAGAACGGACGACCCAAAAATCAGCTTTGATCGATTATTCCACATGGATTACGTGTCCTTTTTCCACTGTTTTATTTTCTGCTCGAGCTTATCCAACAGTCCTTCATCTACATCCTCCAATGCATCGAGCATGTGATTGACCACAAGAGGGCCGAATTCATCCATCAGCTCGTGCGTCAGCTCCTTGGATTGGGTATCCAGGAATGAGTCGCGGCACAACACCGGGCGAAATAACGAAGTTCTTCCTTCCGTCCGCTTGAGCAGAATCCCCTTCTCTACCAACCGGTTCATCACCGTCATAACGGTATTGAAATTGACATTCTTCTCTTGCTCCAGCTTCTTCTGAACATCTTTGATCGTCATTTCGTTGCCATCCCACAAGATGTTCATAATCTTGGCTTCCAGCGGCCCGAAGAAACGATTCATTCCGCTCTCGTGAAACTTGAAGTTCTGAATCTTCATCACAGCACGACCTCCCCACTACGAATTGTAGTGTGAAACCGCAGGACATGTCAAGTATGTCCATATTTAGGTATGGTTATGCTCAACAAGCGAGCCACCTCCATCCATCGCTTGTGTAAGGGGAATGGCTCGCTGTTAGTGAAAAGACTGCACGTGAACAGGCTCCAGCTTACATTCTACAATATCGGCGAGAGCAGGCGGGAGATCGATTCGACGAAGCGGCTGCCGATGCCTCTCCGCTTGTATTCGGGCCACGTCAAGAGGCGCGCATCCCGCATATCGTCTTCGAATATACGCTCCAACCGCGCACCGATCCCGTCGTCATAGACGAAGGCATTCACTTCGAAGTTCAACTCGAAGCTGCGGTGGTCCATATTGGCCGTGCCGACAGAAGCCGCTTGCCCGTCCACCACGACCGTTTTGGCATGGAGAAATCCTTTCTCATACCAGTAGCACTTCGCTCCCGCGCGGAGCAGCTCTCCCAGATACGAATTGGAGGCCCACTGCACAACCCGGCTGTCTCCTTTTCTCGGTATCATGATGCGCACATCCACCCCCGATTGGACGGCGACCTTAAGCGCTGTCAGCACACTGTCATCTGGCACTAGATACGGCGTCTGCAAGTAGATGCGTTCCTTTGCCTCAAAAAAGAGCTTGATCATGCCGTTGCGGATTTGCTGCTTGTCTGAATCCGGTCCGCTCGCCACGATTTGTACAGCCTTGCTGCCGTTCGTATTGATATCCGGAAAGTAGGTTGGAGCAAACGGAATATATTGTTGCGCCGCAATCGACCAATCAAGCATGAACTGCGCCTGCAGCCGGTGAACGGCATCTCCCTTGAGCACAAGGTGCGTGTCGCGCCAATGCCCAATTTTCGGGTCCAGTCCCAAGTACTCATTCCCGATATTGAACCCGCCGACAAAGCCTACCTCTCCGTCGATGACCGCAATTTTGCGGTGGTTGCGGTAGTTGACTCGCAGATTTAAATACGGAATCCGGGACGGGAAAAATCGATAAACCTCTCCCCCTGCTGCCCGCAAGCCTTGCAACGCGTCCTCCTTCAAACCAGGCGAACCGATGTCGTCGTACAACAGCCTCACCTCGAGCCCTTGCTCTGCTTGGGCTGTCAAAGCATCGATGACCCTTCTGCCCGTCTCATCCCCTGCCAATTTGTAATAGAGCAGATGAACATGCTTCGTAGCGCTATGTATGCGCGCAATGAGCGCATCAATTTTTTCATGACCATCCGTTATAATGTCGACCTCATTGTTCTGCGTTAAAGGCGAGTAGTTGTTCGCCAGATTCATGTAAATTAATTGCTCATATTTCTGATTGGAAGGCTGTCGATAAAAAAACTCCCCTTGCTGCATCTGCCGCACCTGAACGGCAATTTCATCTCGTACGAGCCGCTCTGTGCGCGGCTTTATTTTATATACTTTCCGGCGCGCCAGATTTTGTCCAATTAAAATGTAAACGAGAAATCCAACGTACGGCAAGAATAGCAGCAGCATAAGCCACGCCCATGTTACGCCGACGTTGCGCCGCTCCAGAAAGATGATGACCGCCGCAAACAAAAAATTGATAACGACAATCCACTTCGCCAAAAAGTTGATTGCTTCTGACATCCACATTCGTATGGTTCTCCTGTTCTATGACTGTTCCTTGTTGTTCAGCGGCAGCCAGCGAAGCACATCCTGAATCCGGGCGTCCCAATAGGCCCAATCATGCGTACCTGGACCTTCATCGTATGTGTAATCAAGAGCCGTCTGCCGTACCGCATCGCGGAATAATACATTATCTTCATACAAGAAATCCTCCGTGCCGCAGCATTGATACAGCATCGGCTTTGCGCCTTCTGACCGCTCACATTGTGCGAGCAGGTGAAACAAGTCATTCGGGGTATCCGATATTTTCGCTTGGCCATAGACCAGCTTATAATCCATCGGCATCATATTATCGCGGAAGTACGGGTTCGCCATATTGACCGCGCCGGATAAGCTCGCCGCTGCCATGAAACGGTCTGGATGGGACAGCGCCCATTTGAATGCGCCGTAACCGCCCATGGACAGCCCGGCGACGAAATTATGTTCGCGCGCTGGAGATAACGGGAAGAAGTCCCGTGCAATCGCAGGCAGCTCTTCCGTCAGAAATGTCCAATAATTATACCCATAAGCCATATCGGTGTAGAAGCTGCGCTGCACTTGCGGCATGACGACAGCGATCCCCAGTGCGGCGACATACCGCTCAATCGAGGTGCGCCGCAGCCAAGTCGAATCATCATCCGACAGTCCATGCAGCAGGAACAGCGTAGGATGAAGCTGCTTGGACACCGCGACATTTTCTATCCCATACTGTGTCGTCGTGTTCTGTGGCAGAATGACGGTCATGGACGTATTAAACCCTAACGCTTCGGAATAAAAACTGCAATTGATCAGTGCCACTACTCTATCCCCTTCCACGTTTTCTTTAAGAGGTTGCTCAAAAAGCTCACTTTTGAGCACGAAGTCAATCTAGAAGCACATTCGACATCGAATCTTGCAATCACCCTTGAAGTCCTACATTTATCATAACCGATATTTTACCAACACAAAAGACGTGCCCAAGCCCCTCCTCCTCATCACACAGGATAAGGATAAGGATAGGCTTGAAGCACGCCCTGCAAGCAAATAATTTGCGTTTAAACGACTTCCTTCCGGACCCCTCCGCCCGAGAACTGACTGTTGTACAGATCGGCGTAGAACCCGTCTTGTTCCAGCAGCTGCTCGTGGTTGCCTTTCTCTATGACACTGCCTCGATCCATGACGAGAATGAGATCGGCATCACGAATCGTGGACAAGCGGTGGGCAATGACGAAGCTCGTTCTGCCGTTCATCAGCTCATTCATTGCCTTCTGGATATATATTTCGGTACGCGTATCTACGCTGCTTGTCGCCTCATCCAGGATCAGTATGGCCGGGTCGGCCAAGATGGCGCGGGCAATCGTCAAGAGCTGCTTCTGACCTTGCGATATGTTTGACGCTTCTTCATTCAGAACCGTACCGTAGCCGTCTGGAAGCGTGCGGATAAAATGATCGGCATGCGCTGCCTTAGCAGCCCGGACTACATCCTGCTCTGTAGCCCCTGCTCGGCCGTAAGCGATGTTATCACGAATGGTTCCGTTAAAGAGCCACGTATCCTGTAGCACCATGCCGAACATGCTGCGCAAGCTGCCGCGCTTCAGGTCAGTGATGTTCACACCGTCAATCGTGATTGCCCCGTCATTAATCTCATAGAAGCGCATGAGCAGGTTGATGAGCGTCGTCTTCCCTGCGCCTGTCGGTCCGACGATAGCGATAGTCTGGCCCTGCTTCACATCGATATTCATGTCTTCAATCAACATCGCATCTTCCTTATAGCCGAACTGAACATGCTCGAAGCGAACATCGCCTTGCGGCTGAGCAATCGTTGCCGCGTTGGCCGCTTCCTGCACCTCCTCTTCCTCGTCGAGCACTTCGAATACCCGTTCCGCAGAAGCGATGGTCGACTGAATCATATTGGCGATGTTGGCCGCTTGGGCAATCGGCTGGGTGAACTGTCTGGCGTATTGAATAAATGCCTGGATATCCCCGATTTCAATCGTTCTCTTCGTGACAAGAACGCCGCCGACAACACAAATTAACACATAGCCAATGTTGCCAATGAAGGACATGAGCGGCATTATCATACCGGAAATGAATTGAGAGCGCCAACTGGAATCATACAGCTTATCGTTAATTTTATTGAATTCATCTAGCGATTTGTCTTCGCGGCCGAATGCTTTAACGATTTTGTGTCCGGTGTACATTTCTTCGACATGTCCGTTCAAATGTCCGAGCGAAGTCTGCTGACTTTTAAAATGCTTCTGTGAACGCTTAGCAATCATTATCGTGACCACGAAGCTAAGCGGAAGCGTCAGGATGCAGATCAGCGTCATTAACGGACTAATCGTCAGCATCATCACAATAACCCCGATAATCGTAATTACCGATGTAATGAGCTGCGTCAAGCTCTGCTGCAGCGTGCTGCTTATATTATCGACGTCATTCGTCACCCGGCTCAAAATTTCACCATGAGTGCGCGAGTCAAAATATTTCAGCGGCAAGCGCGACAGCTTAGCATTGACCTGCTTCCGCATGTCGTACACGATGCGCTGCGCTACGCCAGCCATCAAATACTGTTGAATATAGCTGAACATGGCACTTACCAGATACAGTCCGATTAAGACGAGCAGTATTTGCCAGATGTACTCAAAATCGATACCCGTGCCTGTCATCAAGCCCTCGAACAGCTTGGTCGTCGCCTTACCCATAATTTTCGGGCTGACAATGGTGAATACGGTACTAAGCACCGCCATAATAAATACGGTAATCAATTGGTATTTGCGAGGCTTTAAATAGCCCATCAGTCTTTTCAATGTGCCCTTGAAATCCTTCGCTTTCTCTGCCGGCATCGACATACCTGGACCCATCGGTCCTCTATGTCCGCCAGGCTTCGGCCCTCTTTGTTGTTCACTCATGCAATCTCCTCCTCTGACAGCTGTGAGGATACGATTTCCCGGTATACGCTGCAGGAATCCATCAGTTGCCTATGCGTGCCGATCCCTGCAATGCGACCCTCATCCAGTACGATGATCCGATCGGCGTCCATGACCGTGCTTACACGCTGTGCTACGAGCAATACAGTGGATTCAGTCGTCTCTTCTTTCAACGCTGCGCGCAGCTTCGCATCAGTCTTGAAGTCCAGTGCGGAGAAGCTGTCATCGAACACGTATATTTCCGGTCTCCTTACTAGCGCCCGCGCAATGGACAAGCGCTGCTTCTGCCCGCCTGATACATTCGATCCGCCTTGCGCAATCTCAGAGTCGAAGCCGTCCTGCATGGCAGAGATAAATTCGGTCGCTTGAGCAATATTCGCAGCATGGCGTATTTCTTCGTCTGTCGCGTCTTGCTTGCCGTAGCAAATATTATCGTTAATCGTGCCTGTGAAGAGCACGGCCTTCTGTGGAACGAATCCTATCTTCGAGCGCACGTCTTGCTGCGCCATCTCGCGTACATCTACGCCGTTAACCATAATGCTGCCGCTGTCCACATCATAGAAGCGCGGAATGAGGCTGAGCAGCGTAGATTTACCTGAGCCGGTGCCGCCAATAATTGCCGTCGTCTCGCCTGGGCTTGCGCTGAAAGAGATATTGGAAATTGCCGGTTGTTCCGCGCCCGGATAGCTGAAGGTTACATCGTTGAACTCGATGTATCCACGCTCGCGATTCGCTTGCTTCACCTGCGCAGCATCCTTGATTTCAGACTGCATGTTCAGCACCTCGTTAATCCGGGCGGCCGAAGCGGAAGCACGCGGAATCATAACAAAGATGATTGAAACCATAATGAGTGAGAACATGATTTGCATAGCGTATTGAATGAACGCCATCAAGCTCCCGACCTGCATATGTCCATTGTCGATGCGAATGCTGCCGAACCAAATAATCGCAATGGTGGAGAAGTTCATCGCCAACATCATGAGCGGCATGAGCGAAGCCATGATGCGGTTGACCTTCACCGCCGTGTTGGTCAAGTCCTGGTTGGCCTCATTAAAGCGTTCCTTCTCGTGATCGATGCGATTAAAGGAGCGGATAACTCGGATGCCGGTAAGACCTTCGCGCAGCACCAGATTCAATTTGTCCAGCTTCACCTGCATCGCCTTGAACAGTGGAATTCCTTTGCTTGCCACCGCGAAGATAGCCAGAGCAAGCAGCGGTATGGCAACCGCCAGCACAAGCGTCAGCTTCGCATCCTTGGATACGGCCATAATGATACCGCCGATACACATCATCGGTGCGCTGACCATCATGCGCAGTATCATAATCAACACTTGCTGCAGCTGCGTAATGTCATTGGTCGTCCGCGTAATAAGCGAAGCGGTCCCAATCTTGTCAAACTCCTGCAACGAGAAGTTCTCCACATGGGCGAACACCTTGCCGCGAAGCAGTCTGCCGAATCCCGCGGCTACCTTGGATGACAAATAGCTCGCTCCGATCGAGCAGATCATGCCCCCAGCTGCAACGAGCAGCATAAAGCCCCCGATTCTCAAAATATAGGGCGTATCCCCTTGCACAATCCCCGTATCCACAATATCCGACATCAGTGTCGGCAAGTATAAATCGGACAGTGACTGCACAAAAACAAGCGCAAGCACAAATCCGATCGGAATGCGGTACGGTCGTAAAAATCGAAACAATTTCATCATGCTTCATCATCTCCGCTCGACTCGATATCCTCTAAACATACGGGATTTTCCTTGTAATACGTAAATACTTTGAACAACAAATCCGCGAGGAGATTGCTCTCCTCTTCTCCCAAATACGAAATTAGTCCATTAAAGGACAAGTTAAATACCGCCTCTGCCTTCGCGGTCACCTTACCCCCCTTGTCGGTCAGCTTGATGCGAACCGCACGGCGATCGGAAGGGTCGATCGTGCGTTCTACCAATCCCTTTGTCTCCAGGCCTTTTATAAGCTGCGTAATCGTCGGCGAGGTCACATGCAGCAGACTGCTGATTTCCGACACCATCATGCCGGGCGTGTTCGGCTTCATTTTCTTTTTAATACAGAACATCACCGTCATCTCACTCGGCTTATGGCCTTCTATCGTACGACGATTCCACTCCGCCTTGTTGAATTGCATAAAAGCCTGCAGCAATTTATGCGCAGTTGTGTTATCCGTCATCTCAATTACCACCTTGAACATTAGTTAGTATACCTATTAATTAGGTATCCAATTTATTTAGTAACCTAATTATATTTCCGTATAAAATCAATGTCAAACGCATTCCGCCGCCTATTTTTTCCTGTTGAGTTGACGTAAATATGGCAGGCTTATACAATGTAGAGAATTCAACCGAATATACCGTTCTTCGTATAACATTGGAAATATGGTCCAGCCGTCTCTACCAAACTACCGTAAATAGTTTGACTACGAGGAAGAGAGCGCTTGTGCGCGGAATTTCGTATCCGCAACGACAGGAGTGTTCTTGTTCCTTGCCGTCAAACTCTAGTTGCTGAACTAGAGTTTTTTTGTTGTACTCGCATCGATCTGGAACAGGTAAATGGTAAATCAAAGGGTTATCATCCTATAACGAACAAAGGAATGAGAATAGAATGAATGGGAGCAAGCAGCATTGGAATAAACGAATCTCCGCCGCTGGCAGAACGGAACCTGCCGAGCTTGTCATTACGAATGGACGAATTATCGATGTATTCAACCTGGAAATTATCAGAGGGGATGTCGCGATTGTGGACGGCGTCATTGTCGGCATCGGCGGCAGTTATGAAGGCGCCCGTGTCATCGATGCGGAGCAGCGCTACATCTCCCCATCCTTCATCGATACTCATGTTCATATTGAATCCGCTATGGTTACGCCGGTAGAGTTCGCTCGCGTCGTACTCCCTCACGGCGTCACGACCGTCATTGCCGATCCTCATGAGATCGCGAATGTGGCGGGCACGGACGGAATTCAATATATGCTGGAAGCCTCTGACAATCTGCCGCTTGACGTATATGTCATGCTGCCATCTTGCGTCCCGGCTACTCCGTTCGAGCATGCCGGCGCGAAGCTAGACGCAGCCAGCTTAGAGCCGTTCTACTCCCATCCCCGCGTATTGGGATTGGCCGAAGTGATGGACTATCCTTCCGTGCGCCGCGGCGATGACGGAATGCTTGATAAATTGTTGTCCTCGCACCAACATGGCGGGATGATTGACGGTCATGGCGCGGGACTCGATGAAGAGGCCATCAATGTGTACCGTGCGGTCGGGGTTCGCAACGACCACGAGTGCGTTACGGCCGAGGAAGCCAAGGTTCGGCTGCAGCGAGGCATGTACGTTATGATTCGCGAAGGCTCCGTCGCCAAGGATGTCGAAGCGCTCATCCCTGTGGTCACCGCGAGCAATGCCCGCCGCTGTGTGTTCTGCACCGATGACAAGCATTTGGACGAGCTGCTGCAGGAAGGCAGCGTCGATCATAACGCGCGTCTGGCTATACGCTGCGGGCTTAATCCGTTACAGGCTATACAGATGGCTTCCCTTAATGCGGCAGAGTGCTTCGGACTCCATGCCAAAGGGGCGATCGCTCCCGGATATGAGGCCGACTTGCTGCTGCTCGACGACCTGGAGCATCTCTCGATTGCCCAGGTGTATAAAGCAGGCATTCTGGTCGGCGCGAACGGTCAATACACCGGGCCGCAGTTGCAGGCCGCTGAGATTCCGTCCCGGCTGCTGAAGACGGTCCACCTGCCCGAGATAACGGAACGGGAATTGCAGATACAGCTGCATGAAGATCGCCGCTGCCACATTATCGGCATCAACCCGAATAGTCTCATTACGACGCATCTCATTGAGGAAGTCGATACGGTGGACGGATGTTTCCACCCATCCGTGGATAGAGACCAACTGAAGATCGCCGTGTTAGAACGGCATCACCATACCGGATGCATAGGGCTCGGCATCGTCAAAGGCTTCGGCATCCAATCTGGTGCAATCGCTTCTACCGTGGCCCATGATTCCCATAATCTTGTCGTGGCCGGAAGCAATGATCAGGATATGCTTACCGCCGTTCAGGCGCTGCGCCATATGGAGGGCGGATTGGCCGTTGCGAGCGGGGGCATCGTGCTCGCGGCCATCGAGCTGCCCTTGGCCGGATTAATGTCCACCGGCGATTATGTCGAGGCGCTTCATCATATGGAACAACTAAATCAAGCACTATCCCAGATCGGCGCTTCAAGCGAGTTCAATCCGTTTGTCACGTTGTCCTTCCTGTGTCTGCCCGTTATACCCGAGCTGAAGCTGACGGATATGGGATTATTCGATTTCTCTACCTTTGCGCATATTCCGGTGTCGGCAGAGAGCACGCGCACCCCTGATTACGTGTCGGGCTGAGTCTGTTCCTCCGAAGCTGAAGCTGCAGCCGCCTTCGCCGCGCCTTTGCCTCGAATGGCGGCCACAGCCAGCAGCAGTGCCGGCAGCACCAGTCCTAACGTAATGGCATGCAGCGCCCAGGTCGGGTACATCTCGAACCAAAAGGACGTATTCGGGGAAATCAAGATCGAGTAAACGATGAGAATAATCCCCAATGGCATGGTGAGAAACCGGTACTCTTTCAGGTTCAAGCTCTGGGCGAAACCGATAACCGAAATATAGAACAACAGCGTCAGTTTGAAATAAATCGTGAAAAACCAAATGATGGCCATCAGCCCTTCAATACGTTCCAAGAAATTGCCGATGCTTATCTTTTTTGCAAGCATATAGCTCGGGTATATTAAGCGGGCTGTCGTCTCTGGGCCCATAACCAGCACTGACATCATTGTAATGATGAACAATACCGCGCCCCCAATCACAATTCCCCAGAACAAGGCGCGTCCCACCCTATCTGGGCGATTGGCATGCGGAAAAAGCATCAAAAATACGACAGTCTCCATAAACGGGAAGGCGGTGAACGGGATTCCCGCTCCGATGACCGGCTTAATGCCGCCTTCAAGCACCGGCAAAATGTTCTCCCACTTAATTTGCGGAAAAATGAAGATGACAAGGCCTGCAAATAGCAGAATGAACCAGGGAAAGATAATTTCCGCTGCCCGCATAATCGGTTCCAATCCCAGTCTCACTCCGATGATGACCACGATCAGGAATAAGATGTGAATGGCTTGAATCGGGGTATCGGGCATTATTTGCGTCGTCATGAAATCTCCGATATTTCTCAAGGAAAACGCAGCCATGGTAAATGGAAAGGCAGCCAAAAAGAAAAGAGACACCGCCTTTCCGAGCCACGTGCCGAGGATGTCTTCCATAAATTGAGCCAGCGTCTTGCAGGGATACTTATTGCCCAGTGCAATATATAAGGGCAATACCGCCAATCCCGTTGCTATCGAGAAAAGTGCCGAAATCCAAGCATCCTGGCTCGCATATGCCGCAAGATAAGACGGAATGATTAAGATGGAGCTTCCCACCATAAATAAGGCGACGATGATTGTCAATTGACGCGTGCTGATTTTTCCTTTGTCCAGCATAGATTCTCCCTCCTCCCTTCCCCAAGCGCTGCAGGCCGCTATTTTAGCACACTGGTATACCAATCGCTCAAAGGCTTATAGACTGCGTGCACCAAGCGCATCGGGTTCGGAAGTTCCACATGCATCAGCATGGCGATGCTCAAGATCGTTCCCGTCAAAAGAAGCAGGTAAAATACCCGCAGCTCTTTAGCCAGCCGTTTCCTCTTCAAGGAGGGGGCCTCCATCTTCATGATCGCCGCAGCAATCGCTATTATTGCCAAGCTTGACCACATATCCAGTTACTCCTTCAGCTGATTGAAAAACGGGCTTCCGACCGTCCCCATATGTCTGATTTTCACATCCACCTTGATGTGCACGGGCAAATCGACGAACTGGCGTCTCCAATCATTCTTGATCGTGTTCCAATAACGTGGATTGTTTCGGTGAATCGCTTCCCCGAACCCGAATATATCCGTTTCTAAAGACTTCGCTTTTTTAATTGCTTGCTCCGCATTTTGTTGAATGATCTTCTCGAATTCCTGTTCCAGTCTGTTGATCGTTTTTTCTTTCGTCAGGTCCAGCTTGCATTCAACTTCACCGATATTGGCCTCAGTGCGGATCTCAACCTCTGCTTCCGGTTTGCCGTTTCTGACCTTTCCTTTCATTTTCGATTTGGAGTGAATCACTTCAATTCCCACCCTTCCCCCATCGGGGCAAGGCGCATTAATAATCGTGCTTTTCAACGTGTCCGTAATGTTGCTGTATCCCTTGCTTTCTCTTTCATTTAACCAGCCAACCAGTTTATCCTCCTGAAATACGCCAATTCCTGAATATTTTAAAAATGCAGGCGAATCGATCATTTGCACATTCTTTCTCTCGGTGCCCTCTTCCGGATCCCCTAGAATGGTAATCCCCGTCAATACCGCCTCTTTCCCGTCGCTTACAAGATCCGTAATCAGCTCATCCAGCTTCATGGCTGCGGTCGGTCCCCAAGATTTATCCGACACGTCGAGTGAATTATGCATCTTGCTGGCCGGTATTTTCTCTAATGGGGTGTAGAACGACAATATTTTTTTCGCAGTCAAATCTCTGGCTACGGCAATGTAGAAGTCAGTGCGCAGCTCGTGATCCCGCGACAAGAAATCCAACCCTTCCCTGATTCCTTCTCTAGCTAGTTCGTCCCCGATAATGAACATCCGAAGCTGTGAAAAATAAACCTTTCTCGGAGTGACCGTCGTCATTCTCCGAATGGCCTCGAACACCGTCTTTCCTTTTGCATGATACAAGGTGACCGGAGAACGCTGACTGCCCGGCCTCTTAGTGGCCACTTCGCCCGGATCCACCACCTGGACCGACACCTCATATTGCTCCCCCGACCGATCGATGCCGAATCCCACCGCAATCGCAAGATCGTTCAATTCACGGCGGCTCCAGCATCCGGCGATGAATATCAACAGAACACACATTAACAAGGCTGCCTTGCGCTTCACGGCCCCAACTCCTTTTCTGCCGATGACTCTGAAGTGCTTCATTCTCTTGATTTGGGCTTCTGATTTTCGGGAATCTGCTTGCGAATCAAGTTCTTCTTGCTGATAAGACGTGGACGGGAGAACAGGGCCCACTGCGGCAGCCGGAATATCGCATCCTTCTGATCCGTCGGAATTAACGGCGCAAATGGACTCATATAGGGAACACCAAACGAACGCAAGCTGCTCAAATGAAGCACAATCGCGATAAGCCCGATGATGATGCCGAACAGCCCAAAGGAAGCGGCCAGCATCATGAGCGGAAATCGCAGCATTCGAATCGAGTTAGACATGCTGTAAGAAGGGAACACAAAGCTGCATATGGCCGTCGTCGAGACGACGATGACCATCGCTGCCGAAATAATTCCCGCCTCTACAGCCGCTTGTCCGATAACGAGCGTACCGACGATAGAGACCGCCGGTCCAATCATCCGCGGCATGCGAAGACCGGCTTCCCGCAAGATCTCGAAGGTTACCTCCATCATGACCGCCTCGATAAAGGCGGGAAACGGAACACCTTCCCGCTGCGCCGCCAGACTAATCAACAGCTGCGTCGGCAGCATTTCCTGGTGGAACGTCGTGATCGCGACGTACAAGGACGGACCGAGCAAAGCGATAAAGATGCCGATGTAGCGCAAAATACGGACAAGGCTGCTGATATCAGCGCGAAAATAATAATCCTCCGCTGAATGGAGGAAGCTGACGAACAAGGCTGGAACGACAAGAACGAATGGAGTGCCGTCTACCAGAATGGCTATCTTTCCCTCCAGCAGTTCCGCGGCAATCACGTCCGGACGTTCCGAGTTGTAAATGGTGGGGAATGGTGTGTACGTCTCATCTTGAATGAATTCTTCGATATATCCGCTCTCCAGAATGCCGTCCGTATCGATTCGGTCCAGACGCGCATGAACCTCCTTGACAACCTTGTCATTGACGATACCCTTGATGTACATGACGGCGACGTTCGTCTTCGTTACCTGCCCGATTTGCTTCGTTTCCAACCAGAGATTCGGACTCTTGATTTTGCGCCGCAGCAAGGCAGTGTTCGTACGCAGCGTTTCCGAGAAGGCTTCGCGCGGTCCGCGTACAACGGATTCACTCGACGGTTCACTCACTCCGCGGTCTTTCCATCCTTGAGTGCCGACAGCGAGCCCCGTCGCATAACCGTCCAGCAAAATAAAGGTGTCTCCCGACAATATCGAATTGAACAACGACTCAAAATCTGCGACTTCTTTGATTTCACCTACCGTGATCACATAATCTTTCAAAATTTGAACGATATTCGGTGCCGAAATTGCCGTTTCGCTCATATCCAGCTGCTTTACGTCCAGCATTAACGTCTCCATAATGAAGTCGATAACAACTTTACTGTCCGCCAAGCCATCTGTATAAATAACCGCAATTTTTTGTTCACCGGTCTTGCCGATGGGCACTTCCCTTATAATGATGTCGGTGCTATTCCCGACTGTCTCTTGAATATGCTGCAAATTTGCTTGCAGGCTGGTCTGTAGCGGATGTGTTGTGGCCTCAAGCGCCTGATCCGGGGCAAGCGCTGCCTCATCGAAGTTGATTTCCATTGCTTCTCCCTTATTTAAAAAGCATTTTTGGATACATTATTTCCTTGCGGCGTCATAGATAAACTAGGTGCCCTTCGTTCAGACAGAAGGTGCTTCGATCCATCCGCCCTTTTGCTTCATTCTCCCCTTCCATCAGGAGGCAGCAAATCTGATAACGACTCTGGACCCCGTTAGGCTAACTACCGTCATAATCGGCCGCTTCAAATCATGGTGAACAAAATCTTCCTTATCCTCGGTATTATCTTTTCCAACTGTATGGAAGAGTTGTAAACAACGTGAAACAACCAAGAGAGCGGCTTGCTGCTGTTCTGAATAGCGGGGAGAGTGAGGCAAAGAATCGAACGGACATACCTTCTTCAGGAAGATAGAAGACATCTTCCACCCCGAATTGTACAAAAAAAGAACCGATAGCATATTGCTACCGGTTCACAACTGTTATTTGAGTTGATCAATCAATTTCTCGGCCAGACGTTTATAGATGTTAGCATGATGAGTCAGGGCAAGAACCGTCAGCAGCATTCGTTCCTGCTCATTATCTACACGCTCCAGCGCCGCAATCTGTTCGTTCATCTGCATTTCAATTTGTCTGGACTGCTCTCCTTTATGTTCCAAGAAATCACGGTACACCTGCCACAAGTCGACACCGTCTTGATGAAGCGTGCTTTGGAAGAGGGTCTTAATATCTCCGATAGAGAGCGATTGCTTCAAATGATAAATAAGAACCATCTGAATGATGTGCTCGGGCGAATACTTTTTGTTTCGAGCCGGCTGCAAAATCTTATCCTTCGTATAATTGTTAATCATCGTCTTGGTCAACAGCTTGTCATCAGCGTTCCGTTTCGTCTGCTCCAACGTGTTCTCGAATAACGTAATGACCTGGTCCATATATAAATCAAGCTTCGGAATGTCGGATACTTCAATCTCCGGTGTATTCACGAGTTCCCGTAATAAGTCTTGAATAGGTTCGTTCATCATTATCTCCTCTTATTTGATCCCGTTTACGTGATCTCCGTCTCTGTTTCCCATCATCATACTACGAACTAATATATTCAAACAACATTGCGCGTGTATAATATTTGATATTTACACATCTATATTTCATGATATAATACAGTTATTGCTTTACATGGTTTTGAATACTACATACCGATATGTTCATATTAATAGATGATTCATTTAATTGGAGGGGAGATGGAAGCATGCAATTTAAGGAGCACTACAACGTTGTCTTATATGGAGACTCGATTGCCAAAGGGATTGTGTATGATGATGAGAAGGGAAAGTACTCGATGTCTGGCAACAGCTTTGCCCAAATCGTTCAGCATCGTCTCAAAGGAATGCTGCACAATGCCGGAAGGTTCGGCTGTCTGATTACAAAAGGGGCGGAGAAGCTGCAGCATGATGTGCTGAACAAGCGGCCAGACATCGTACTGCTGGAATTCGGAGGAAACGATTGTGACTTCGATTGGGGTCAAATCGCGCAGCATCCGTCCGAACAACACGAGCCTCGCACGAACTTGGATCGGTACACGAACACGTTGCGAAGCATGATTGCCACCTTGAAAGACAACGGCATTGTTCCTGTGCTCATGTCTCTCCCACCGCTTGATGCGGATAAATATTTCCGCTGGATAAGCAACAATAACGAATCTTCCGCGGCCAACATTCTTTCTTGGCTGGGCAGCGTCAGCCGCATCTATTGGTGGCATGAGCGCTATAACGCCGCCATCATTCAAGTGGCGGAGGAAATGAACACGAAGTGGATTGATGTAAGGGGAGCCTTTCTACAGGCATACGATTTCCGCAAATTCATTTGTTCCGACGGTATTCATCCGAACGAGCTGGGTCACCGTTTGATCGCCGACAAAATTACCGATTATATGAAAGCCCACTACCGCTGTCTGCTCAAATCCGTGTAACCTCCAGCCTGATGGACCAAGTGAAACAAAAATAAATAAAAAGCGGAGACGCCCTGGGCGCCTCCGTTTGTATTTTCACCGTATGCTATTGAACGATCGTGGCATTGCATGCTACAATAAAGAGTGGCAGCGAAGTTCACGAAATATATTATTTTATCCCAATATTATATTATCACAAAAGGGCTCGCTTGTCAAACCTTTCTCTAAAATCGTAAGCAAAGGAGCGGTACCATGAGTACGACGAAGCAAACTTGGCGTGAAGAACAACAGCGGGTCGATTGGATTGTCGGCAAGATTCACAAGCGAATGGCTGTCCTTGAGCAGCAGGTCGGCGACATCAACAAGGATATTGTGGACTTCCGTAAAACTTTCTGGGACGATGTGACCGTGAATCTAGACGAACCGGATGATGCGGTGGAGACCTATGCGAGCATGAAGCAGCAGGCGGAAGTACTGTCTGAGCGGGAACGCATTCATCGTCATGCCCGCAACCAGTTAACCACGCTGCAGCGGCTTCAGGACACGCCCTATTTCGGGCGCATCGACTTCACGGAGGATGGAGACAAGAATGCAGAATGCGTCTACCTCGGCATCGGCTCCTTCCTCAATGAGAGCGGCGACCAATTTCTCATCTACGATTGGCGCGCCCCGGTGTCGAGCCTGTATTACGATTACCCGCCTGGACCGGCTCACTACGAGACGCCAGGGGGCACCATTTCGGGCACGATGGATCTGAAGCGCCAGTTCATCATTCGGGAAGCCCATATCCGCAGCCTGTTCGATACAGGCGTAACTATCGGCGACGAGCTGTTGAAGGAAGCGCTCGGCAGACAGGCAGATGCACAAATGAAGAGCATCGTCGCCACCATTCAGAAGGAGCAGAACCGAATCATTCGCAATGAACGCAGCAGACTGCTCGTCGTTCAGGGAGCGGCAGGCAGCGGCAAGACGTCCGCCGCCTTGCAGCGGGTCGCCTACTTGCTCTATCGCTACCGGGACACGCTGCGGGCAGAGCATATCGTGCTATTCTCTCCCAACCCGATGTTCAACAGCTACGTCTCCACCGTACTGCCCGAACTCGGAGAAGAAAACATGCAGCAGACGACATTCCAGGAATATTTGGAGCATCGGCTTGGCCAGACCTATCAACTCGAAGATCCGTCCGCGCAGATCGAATATGTGCTTACTGCGAGGAATGATGCCGAATATGGAGCACGTATTGAAGGAATTCGCTATAAAGCTTCCAGTAACTTTATGGAGGTTGTTGACCAGTATCTCACGTATCTGCAGCAGGAAAGCATGCAGTTCACAGATATAAAGTTCCGCGATGAAGTGCTGATTACTGGGGAATGCATTAAGGCGCGCTTCTACGCCATCGATGGCTCCTTGCCGATTCCGAACCGAATCGGACTGCTGGCCGAGTGGCTGCTTGGGGAGTTGAAGAATCTGGCTCGTCGTGAACGCAGCAAACCGTGGGTAGAAGAGGAAATGGAGCTGCTTGATAAAGAAGATTACTTGCGTGCTTTCCAGAAGCTGCAGCGGAACAAGCGCTATACCGAGGAATCGTTCGACGATTTCAGCCGCGAGCAGGAGCTGCTGGCCGCCATGATCGTGAAGGAGCAATTCCATCCGTTGCTGAAGCAGGTGAAGCGGCTGAAGTTCATTGACATTCCCGCTATTTACAAGCAGCTGTTTGCGGATCCGGAATTCGCCATCTCATTCGCTCCCAACGGCGCGCTGCCGCAGCAGTGGACATCCATCTGTATGCAGACAGCCAGTAAGCTGGAACGTTCGGAGCTGACGCATGAAGATGCAACGCCTTATTTATACTTGCAAGAGCGGATTGAAGGCTTCCGGACCAATACATCCGTCCGGCACGTATTCATCGATGAAGCGCAGGACTACTCCCCGTTCCAGTTCGCCTTCCTGAAGCGGATGTTCCCGCGCAGCAAGATGACTGCGCTTGGCGACTTGAATCAGGCGATATATGCCCATAGCACCGCCGGATCCGGTCTCGCACCGCTCGCTAAGTTGTTCGGGGCCGATGAGACCGAGATGTTCGTGCTGACGCGGAGCTATCGCTCTACGAGGCCGATCGTCGAATTTACACGCCGGTTGCTCGATACGGGAGAAGCGATAGAGCCATTCAACCGTGATGGCAGCATACCATCAGTAACAAAAGTCGCCGATATGTCGGAGCTAATCGACAGGATTGCACAGCGTATCCACGCGCTGCAGGAGGGCGGACATCGCACGATTGCGGTCATTTGCAAGACAGCCGAGGAGAGCCGCCAAGCGTATGAGACGCTGCAAGAGTTTACGCCGCTGCGCCTGATCGGGAAAGAAACGACCTCCTTCGCATCCGGGACGCTCGTCATTCCTTCCTATCTCGCCAAGGGTGTCGAGTTCGATGCAGTCATCATTTACAACGGTTCCCATGCACAGTACGGAGAAGAGGATGAACGCAAGCTGTTCTACACCGCCTGTACCCGGGCCATGCATGAGCTGCACATCTATTCCATCGGAGAGTTGAGTCCCTTTATTACCGATCCTGACACGTATGCTCTTGAGTCCTGAAGCCTTCTCTAATGAAAGACAACCTTGGTCCGGAGATGCGCCGGCTGAGGTTGTCTTTTTCCTTCATGAAATCGAACAAGACATACTCCCATTCTGTTGAGGATGGCTATGATAATCAACATAGCGCGATATATATTCTGGAAATGTCAGCATCTCGCTGCCAAGTGTATATTTTCGGTCTCCCAGCCTCACAAAGCGCAAATCGAGGTGCTTGATGACACTTGGGTATATCGGGTGTATCAAATCAATAAAATCAACATCATGAAGAACGTGAGCGACCTCTTGGCCTGAGATGCCCAGCCGCTCCAAAATGTTCATCGCCAAGTATCGGATGATGTGGTATCTGGGGTGACATACCGTGCAGAACAAATGGCTTTCCCGGTAATTGCGCTCGATGAAATCGGCAAGCGGGATGTCGATGCCGACTTCTCTGGTTCGCAGATCCGCCATGAAGTTCGCATACATCTGCTTTAAATCCTGAGAAGAGTAGAATTGTTCGTCTGACAATAGAGTAACGATTCGTTCTTTGCTCACTCCGCCCTGCAGTAATTGAATCACATTCTGATCTCCGTATCCGAACAACGGTTCTTTGTTGTCCGGGGTGAACTGAGGATAATAAGGCATGAAGTAAGCATTGCCAATGCTGATGCGCTTGCATCGTTCGGGAAGCCTGCTTAAAAGGTACTCGGTGGACAAGTAGGGGCCGAATGTACTGCTCGTTCTCTGATAGATGAACACATCGCACTGATTCAACAAGTGATCGCCTACACCGATTGCCTGATTGCATGCTTGGATTGGAGGAACATCAACCAACTGGTACGATTGCTGAAATGTTCTGGAGGACGCCAAATATCTGCGAATAGGAAATCCATGGCAGTTCCCAAATACAATACAGTTTTTCATTTTGCTACCTCTCCCATGACATGCCTGCAAGGGCAGAATGATAAATGAGCTCTCATTGCGGTTCAGTCCTTTCGGCAAACATGCCGAGATAGTCTTGCACCGGATTGAGAGGATAGTGACCGAAGGGTAGAAGATAGGTCTCCTGTCCCAAGACGCCTCCCCACTTCATTTCGTAGTAACGAAAATACAAAGGGAACGTAACTTGATGAATATGAGTGAGAAGCGGATCTGATTTTACCGTCGACGCCCCGTCGTTATGGTGTGTGACGCCAAGGCCGGTATACATGGTTTCATATCCTGCCAATCCCACTCTCCGGTACCAGTCTTGGTCGGAGAAGTACATCGGCAAATACATATCCCATGGGCCGGCTGCTCTAACGGCCTCCATATGATACGCCGCGAGCGTATCCAAATTTGTAAACGCAATGCCCCATCTTCTTCCTTCCCGCTGCCAAGCTGCCAAGGCGGCTAACAAGGCTTCCGGCGTCCCTTCATGCGCTTCCGCATCGTTATGCATATAGAGAACGGCGTCGCAATGGCGTTCCGCTCCCCATTTCTGCAACATATTTTGCGATTGGCTATGTGAAAGGGGAACAGGAGGTTCATACACCGATACAGTAGAAGATAAAGTATGATCCCGGCGCAAGTCCCGACCTTCTGAATTGTCGATGACCACCGTATGTGGCCAACAATGGCGAATGCTGTACACTGCCTGGTACAGTAAGTCCAGCCGATTAACGTAAAAGATACCAAGGATGTATTTCATGCGTTCCATCCCCTCCTCTATTCCAGAACACGGCGCTCCCCCTCTGGTGAATTCTCTACATTTAATGCAGAGCAGATGCCGCTTGTTAGGGACAAAATGCACCTTCCGTCGAAAATACCATCGAACCCTTGCTTCCGCTAGATGAGGCATAGCAATGAATGCTTGATCAGGCGGCAAGCGCCTTTTTACGATTACACGGACAATCCCCGAGTCTCTTTCCTATTCCGGTACATAGAATAATTCAGATTGTCTCTTCATGCGGTAATTCTATTAATGGGGGAATGATGAATGGCTATTGAGGATGAACATGTCCTACAGCAGAGCCTGCCTAAATTCAATGCTGGGCAGGAGGAGGAAGTGGAGGGGCTCAGCGCCGTCGGCAATCAAACGGATCGTACGAACATAACGGTGCATCCGGACCCGAATGTCAATCAGAATGCACTGTACGGGATTGTTGCAGATACTTCAACCAACCTGCCTATCAATAATGCAACGGTCGAGCTGTTCCAGGTGCAAGGCTGCGAATCGCTCAGTGAAGGGCTTGTCGTGACCAATGCCGAAGGGCAGTATTTATTTGCTGATTTACCAATTGGACAATATTATATCGTAGCAACGAAATCCGACTTTTTGCCAAACCAGAGCGATCAGATCCATCTAGCTGCACAGGAGTACGCCTCTGTAAACATCCACCTGAACGTCGATGAGAACGTAAATACTGGAACCGTCAGCGGGATGATAAAGGATAAGGTAAGCGGTGCACCGATTGCCGATGCGATTGTCGCTTTATATGAACTGACTGGTTCTATCGAAACGCTAACGTTAATTACGAGAACGAATGCGGCCGGATTATATATGTTCGGAAATCTTCCGCAAGGGCAATATAAAGTAAAGGCAACCGTTCACGCGGTGTCGGAGTGATTCCTATGACAATACGAGACCTTTACACACTGACGGCAAGTGCGCCTTTTTCATTAGAGTCAAGAGAAACAGAGGATATAAGTCTCCTGCTGACGAAAGTGCCGCCCAGCTTAAACACCCTCCTGTCCGGAAAAGTAGTCAAAGCAGCTGGCGGGGAGCCTATCGAAGGAGCCACTATTAAAGTATTCAGTTCGGATCTGGAACCGCTCTATCACACACTGACCGATGCAGAGGGAAATTATTCATTCGTAAACGTCATTCCCCCCGGAACGTACAAGGTTGCGGCCGTTGCGGAAAACTATTTACTCTCTGAAGTCAGAAGTTTCTCGATTCGAAAAAGAGTGCCTCTCACAGATAACTTTAAACTTGCATTCAATCCTTTGGCCTTTTATGGAATTATATATGGGAAAATAGTCGCTCAAGAAACAGGGGTCCCATTGTCTTATTGTACGATTGTACTATCACATCCCGATGAGACAGCTTATGCCGAAACGATAACCAATGAGAACGGAGAATACTTGTTCTACCATATACCGCCCGGCCATTATGACATCATTGCGAAGGCAACAGAACACCTCGATTCTGACACGTTCTCTGTCGAGCTTCATCCGAATGATCGGATCCAAGTCAATATGGGTCTTCGAACGGCAGCGATGGTCGAAACCGGGGCTGTCAGCGGAGTTATTCAAATCAATAATTCGCCTGCATCCAGTATCCCCGTCTTCTTATACCGGAAACAAGGGGAAGGCGAGGAAATCGTTCAAGTGCAAATGACCCAAGAAGATGGCCTGTATCTGTTCGGCGCAGTAGAGCGCGGAGAATATGTAGTGCGGGCAAAGCTGCAGGAAGGCGGCGTATATATCGAGGTTCTGTCGGTTACCTAAACCAACAAGTAGAACGGCTGAAATTGAATTCGCGTCATCCGTTCTACTTGTTCTTACATACGAGAAATGAGCACTTCATTGACAGGTCGTCTTAGACTCGGCAGCGCCTCCATCTTCGGGTAACCCATCCGGAATTGTATAACACTGTCCCAGCCGGGCTCGCCTATCATATCACGCAGCTTATCTCCGAAATGAGGAATCAGGTTCAAGGACAACTCCCGGTTCAATCCATAGAGAGATTGAAGGACGTCTTGCGGAATCGGCCTATGTTGATCATAGGGCCCCCGGTTCATGTGGCGATGGGGAATGGCTTGATACTGCTCGAAATGAACAGGCTCCGCAGGTACGCGATGTGGGCGCTGCGAGCGGCGTCATGTCGTTGCACCATTTGTTTACTTTGTCAGTTTCGATTGCATTCTTTCCATTTCTCTTCTGTCTTACTTCCGCCCCCATCATAACTGATTCGAATAGTTCCATTTTCCAGATTACGAATATTCATATTAAAAATACCCGTATCAATCGTGTTTTAGTTATAATTTTGAAAATATTGATTTATTATTGCTCTAAAAAAGAAATATATAGACAAAAACACGAATATTAATTATTATGTTAATCGTGTAAATCACAACGACTTACTAGAATCCGCTCAAGGGGTGTGCTTATGAAAAAAGTAGTAATGCTATTATCCATGTTGATGATGATCTGTATCGGATTGCCAAGTTACGGAGCGGCAGCGGCCAGCAGCGATGACCGGCCAATCGCCGTTCAAGGCGCTATGGATGTAGAAGTATCGGCGCTGCTCAAGCAAATGGGAAGCTATCGAACGGAAACCTACGGCTCTTATACCTATTATATTGGCTTCATCGACAGTGTTCCTGTCGTCGTATCGAGAACCGAAGTCGGCATGGTCAATGCCGCCGCATCGACAACGCTGCTTATCGAGAAATATCATCCGAAAGCGATTGTTAATCAAGGCACGGCGGGCGGACACGATCCGAACCTGCACGTCTTCGATACCGTCGTAGGCACGAAAGTGATGAATATCGGAAACTATCGAACCGAACGCTTTGCCGACGGTCAAGGAATTAAGCCGGAAACGTGGATTTTTCAGGAGACCTCGATACGCGAGCATGACCAAGAAACGTCCTATGAGACCTTCTCTAGTGATCCCGAGCTCGTCAAGGCCGTTCTAAGCGCCGCTCCTTCGTACAAGCATGGCAAAGTGACAGAAGGTTTTATCGGCAGCGCCGATGTGTGGAACCGGGAAGTCGACCGGATTCAGTGGTTCCATGATAAGCTCGGCACGAGCGCAGAAGAGATGGAAGCAGCAGCGGTAGCTCAAGTGGCGCAGGCGTTCCACGTTCCATACTTATCGCTCCGAACGATCTCGAACTCAGAAGTGTCGGGAGATACGATTGAAGATTTGACAACAGCAGGTCAATACGGGGCGGAATTCGCCGTTGAAGTCGTCAAAGCTATCGACCAACAAGTTCAATTCACTTCGCTGCCGTCGATCTATGTGAAGCAAGTCAAGCTGCGGAACCAACAGGCCGTATGGAACAGCAACGGCGAATGGTTAGTGCCAGTACGCAGCGTAACGGAATTTATGGGTGGTCAAGTGAAGTGGGACGATGCGAAGCAGCAATTCGCCATTCAACTAAATGAAGCAGAAGCTATCGTATCCCTTGCAGATGGCACGGTTGCCGTAGACGGCAAGCCGTATTCCCATACAGTGCTGAAGCAAGACGGAAGCGTCTGGGTCGATGCAGAGCTGTTTCATACCGCGTTAGGTTTAAGCGTCGATGTATTAGGCTCAGAGGTATATATTCAATAGGTTATTAATTGTTAATTACGCCATCCCTCTTACCCGGTCGTGACGGAGTGCCGCGGTCGACATCGGCTGCGTTCCGGTGATAGTATAAATACGTGTTCGAGAAACATAGGCACACAGCGACATACCGCCCGGAACGATGATGATCCGGCTGTACGAGGAGGAAATCATAATGGCAAACCGTTCAAAAGGATTGACGCTCGTCTATACGGGTGATGGGAAAGGGAAGACGACAGCCGCAATCGGCCTGTGCGTCCGGGCCGTTGGCCGAGGCTTTAAAGTGCTCATTCTTCAATTCATTAAAAGTCCGCAGCGCACATATGGAGAGCAGATTGCCCTCGAGAAGCTCGGAGTGGAGGTCAGACAGCTCGGCATCGGATTTACTTGGACCAAGACCCCGGAGGAACACCGGGAAGCTTTCGCGAAAGCTTGGGCGGAGGCGAAACGGGAAATCACGTCAGGAAGCTACGATATGATCATCTTAGACGAATTGAACAATGCGCTGGCGATTACCAGCTTTCCGATCGATGATGTGCTGCCGTTGGCTGAGATCATCGATGTGATTCAGCAGCGTCCAGAGAAGCTGCATGTCGTCATCACCGGACGTTCGTCCTTGCCAGAAATTAATGATATCGCCGATCTGGTTACGGAAATGCAGCCAGTGAAGCATTATTATGAGGAAGGCATTCCAGCGGTGCTCGGTCTGGAGTTCTAATACAAACGCCCGGATTGCTCTCACAGCAGTCCGGGCGTCTGTATATTTTAATCTTTTAATCCAACACTTTGTCTTTCGTCTCTGGCACGAACAGCAGCATGGTGAGCAGTCCAATCGGATAGATGATGAATACAAGCGACATCGCGCCCATAATATTGCCGCCGACCGCCAACGCGCCGATAATGGTCGGTCCAAAGCCCGCCAAGCCGCGCCCTGTACCGAAAATGAAGTTCTCTGCCGTGGAACGAGCCTCCGACGGGTAATTCTCCGCCAGAATCGCGCCGAAGCCGCCCATCATTCCGTTAGCGAAAAATCCGAGCAGCGCACTTCCCCATAGCAAGGCGGATTCACTCTGAAGGACAAAGAAATAAATAAGGCATGATACCGTACCGCCTATATAATAGATGGTAAATGTTTTGCGGCGGCCGATCTTGTCCGCCAAAATGCCGAAGATGGCGATACCAACCAGCATCCCTACCGTAGAAATGAGCATCCACCCACTTGCTTTTGCCAGAGAATAACCGTATTTCTGCGATAAAATCGTTGGCATCCATGTAAATATCCCGTAATATCCGAAATTCTGAATGAAGGACATAATGATAAGACCGAGGGTCGTCATCGTAATCTTCTTGTTGGCAAACAATTTTTTCAACGGGAATTTCCGGACCTGATTCAGCTGCTGTTGTTCCTCAGCAGTTATCGTACCTGCCGCTTCCTTCTGCTGCAGTTTCCGCTTCATCTCCTGCTTCCGTTCCCACAGCTTCGGTTCAGAAATGCTCTTTCGTACGAACACAGCCAGCAGTGCTGGTATGAGACCGAACAGGAATACGGCTCTCCAGCCGAACTGCGGCACGACGAGCGCTGGGATGATGGAAGCGCCAAGCACCCCCAACTGCCACCCGAGGGCGACACAAGATGTTGCTTTTGCACGCATTTTTTTCGACCAGGTTTCGGTAACGATAGCCATCCCCACTCCGAACTCACCTCCGACACCCATGCCGACCAGAAAGCGCAGGCCGAGAAGCTGCCAGTAACTATCCGCAAAATAAATGAGCGCCGTGGCGACGGAAAACAGCAAAATAGTCACCGTCATCACGCGAATCCGGCCGAATAAATCGGCCAAAAAACCGAACAGATATGAACCGACCATCATTCCGATAGTCGTCGCCAATGTCAAATTGCCGGCTTGCACCGGGCTTAGTGAAAAATCGCGAATAATAAATACAAGCACGAAGGACAGGAGCAGCATGTCCAATCCTTCTGCGGCGTAACCTAGGACAGAGCCGATAAGCGCCTTATAGCGCTGCCCCTTGCTTTCTGTCGGCTCCGACGCTTGCCGCTGTTGCGTTACAGCATTCCCCATGATGTCCCCAACTCCTGATGTTCGTTTTTTGCACAAAACTACAAACATTTAATCATAAAGGGAATTCAATTACAATTTATAGTTTCATCCAATTTATATAATCATATGTATTTCATTACAGGCACTTCCAGTTCCTTGCTATATATATGCGTTTCACCAACACTTTTAAAGAAAATGATACTTGTATGGGTTGAAATGGATGATTCGCACCTTTATAATGATAATGATAATCCTTATCAACTATTTGTTATTATCTTGTATACCGTTATTGTGATTGCGGCTTACTGTAACCGCTATTTAATAGAGCATTATGAATATAGAGGGGGAATCCCGCGTGGAACGTTTATACACGGAGCAACTCGATATCGCATATGGAGAGCTGTCGATTGTCAAAAACCTGAATATTGGCATTCCTTCAGGGAAGATTACAGCGCTGGTCGGAGCTAACGGCTCAGGCAAATCAACCATTCTGAAGGCCATGGCGCGTATTATGAAGCCAAAGGGCGGAAATGTCTTTCTAGACGGAAAATCGATTCATCAACAATCGACGAAAGACGTCGCCAAGCAGTTGGCCATTTTGCCGCAGAATCCGGTGGCTCCTGATGGATTAACCGTGTCAGAGCTCATTACCTACGGACGGTTCCCGCATCAGAAGGGCTTCGGCTCTTTAACAAAAGAAGATAAAGAGATTGTGCAATGGGCCATTGAAATGACAGGCATGGCCGAGTTCTGTGACCGCCCCGTCGATCAACTGTCCGGCGGACAACGGCAGCGCGCCTGGATTGCGATGGCGCTTGCACAAGGAACCAACATCTTGTTCCTGGATGAACCAACGACATTTCTCGATATGGCTCACCAGCTGGAAGTACTGAAATTGCTGCAGAAGCTCAACTCGGAGCAGCAACGCACCATTGTCATGGTCGTCCACGACCTCAATCACGCTACCCGCTACGCCCAGCATATGGTCGCCATCAAACGCGGTCAAGTCGTCTGCAGCGGATCACCGGCAGAGGTTATGACCCATGATGTACTGCGGGAAGTATTCGGGATTGAAGCGGACATCATTCCTGACCCGCGCACAGGCGTTCCTCTGTGCCTGCCGTACGAATTGGGCCGGAGCACCGCAGCTTCGACCTCTGCTGCTTCCAGCAATGCGATGAAGAACATGCAACGCCCACAGCCGATCGCGGCTGGATAGATAGCTGCATCCGAAGTAAAGGTTAGGCCGCTAGGGCAGCAAAGTTAGTTAAATACTTGTTGCAACGCTATCCACATGTGGACAACTTTTTCAGACACAGTTATCCCCTTTTATCCACATATGAAATGTGAGTTATGAACAACAAAAGCCGTCTCTTTCCGGTAAGCACACTGGAGAGGGACGGCTCTGTCTATTTCCTGATGGCGTATCAACAGTGACACGTGCAGACAGCTCAGACCATTTGCGAGCGAATACACATCGATTGATTCCTTACTGGTGAAAACAGACCTTTGTCCAGTTGTACAACCCCACGCCGATTGTTTCTGCTGTCATATTTATAAATGGTGTTCATTACACTTAATATGAATAGCACGAAGATATGAGCCCTGCGACGGCTTATATGTTCTGATAGGGAGAGAGTGGGGTTGAAAAGAAGAACAATGATGGAGCTTGTGTCCGGGTATGAGGCGAAGCGGTTCACCCCGGTAGAGATTACGATACAATACTTGAAGACGATTAAAGCGAAAAATCCGAAGCTCAACGCGTATATTACCATTACGAAGGAGCTCGCTCTTCGGCAAGCCCAAATGCTCGAAATGAAGCTGATGGCTGGCGAGCAGACGGGACAGCTGTTCGGAGTTCCCTTGTCCTATAAAGATAATTTCGCAACGAAAGGCATCCTTACCTCAAGTGGTTCCTTCATCGACCGGAACTTCATTCCGGACAAGAATGCCGCCGTCGTGCAGCAGATGGCTACAGAAGATGCCATTACTTTGGGAAAGACGAACATGCATGAGTATGCGTTCGGCATTACGTCTAACAATCCGCATTACGGCCCCGTCCGCAACCCATGGAATCCCCAGTATACGCCCGGCGGATCAAGCGGCGGATCAGGAGCGGCGGTAGCAGCCAATATGTGCGTGGCTTCGCTCGGCTCGGATACGGGGGGCTCGGTGCGGATACCGGCAGCCTCCTGCGGCGTCATCGGTCTCAAGCCGACCTATGGAACGATATCTACGGAAGGAGTATTCCCTATCTCATGGACGCTCGATACGGTCGGACCGATTACAGCCAATATGAACGATCTCGCGGTCATGATGGAGGCTTTGACGAACCGTGCCTATACCTCGTTCCTCGTGGAAGACATACGTGGAATGCGCATCGGTGTGCCTGCGAATTATTTCAATGAGCGCATCGATCCAGAGACATACAAGTTGTATTTGCAAGCCGTTACAGCACTTTCAAGCCTTGGCGCAATACTCATCGATGTCGACCTCCCCTTTCTGGAAGGCAATCAGGAGGCCGTACTGACCATTGCGACGGCCGAAGGCGGGTATGTGCACCAGAGCAGAATGGAGTGCTGCCTCTCTCAGTACGGTGCCGACGTAAGGGAGATACTGGAATCCTCCGCGAACATTACGGCGGTACAGTATATTGCGGCTCTGAAGAAGAAAGAAGGCTATATCCGGGAATTTCAACGGGTATTTGAACGCATCGACGTGCTGGCCACACCTACCCTGCCGATTCCGCCGCGGAAGATTGGCGTGGAGGAAGTGCAATTCGGCTCAGTAACTGAGACGATATTCGATACGATGACTCGATATACGGGTATTTTCAGCTTGGCGGAGGTGCCGGCGATGTCCATCCCGTGCGGCATTACTAGCGAGGGGCTCCCCGTCGGCTTGCAGTTGGTGGCTGGCTTGTACCGGGAGGATCAACTTATCCGGACCGGGTATGCCTTCGAGCAGAGCCAACTCGCTGATTTCTATAAGAAGAGAGACAGTCTGGAGACCTAGGCTGTCCGGGTAACCCTAGCAAGGCTGAGAACGAAACAAATACGGGTGTGAGGACTGTATTGTCCCCAGATAATACTCTGATTGGAGAGCCCTTGATTGATGCGCGAAGGCTCTTTTTGTTTTGGGTTTCTGGACAAGCTCAAGAGCCTTCCTGACGGAAGGCTCTTGTTCGTTGTATCGCGCTATCGCTGCTTCGTTCACCCGGCTGTGTCTCTCGTTGCGACTGATGCAGAAGGAGCTTGGCTGCGGCGTATCATGAAGAAATAGCACGTGACGGCACCCATGCCGCAGCAAGCGATGACCACTCCCATCGGAACGGCAGTCTGACTGCCCGCGATGCCGACCAGAGGGGCCGCAGCAGAACCTGCGATGAACGGCAGCAGGCCGAGCATAGCCGAAGCGCTGCCTGCCGTCTTTCCTTGATTTTGCATAGCCAGCGAGAACCCCGCGGTATTGACCATCCCTGTGCTCGATAACATGACGAACAGGCAGATTAAGACTGCAATTAGCGGAGCCTGCAGTAAAATGACCACTAGCAAGGCCACACCGCTAGAGGCAGCTAGCAAAATTCCGGTCAGGAACAGTCTGGACTCGTGAAATCTTGCAGCCAGCCGACCCGTCACTTGGGTAGCGAGAATGAGGCCGAAGCCATTTATCGCAAAGAACATGCTGAACGCTTGCGGCGATGCGCCATAAATATCCTGCAAGACGAACGGGGAGCCTGATATATAGCCGAACATTGCGGCCGTTACGAGGCCCTGCGTGCAAGCATAACCCATAAACACGCGGTCACCGATCAGGCCGCGGAACGTCGATAAAGTTGACTTCATTCCTCCCTTTGAACGGCGCTCGTGAGTCAGCGTTTCTGGAAGACCAAGCGCAGCTGATATAATCATCACAATGCTTAGCAGTCCGAGCACGACGAACACACCGTGCCATGAAGTCACCTTAAGCAGCTGTCCGCCTGCGATCGGCGCAAGAATGGGCGCAAGCCCGTTAATGAGCATCAGCAAGGAAAAGAACTTCGTCAGCTCCGTCCCGGAATACATATCACGCACCATCGCGCGTGCGATGACGATCCCGCCGGATCCAGCCATTCCTTGAACAAAGCGCAGAACGATAAGTCCCCAGATAGAAGGCACGACAGCACAAAGGAACGACGCGATCGCATAAACGATTAGTGAAATAATGAGCGGAATTCGACGACCGCGTGCGTCACTGAGCGGACCGAGAAACAGCTGTCCCACTGCTAACCCGAGCAAGCATGCTGTCAGACTGAGCTGGACCAGCGATGTGCTCGTATTCAAATCATTCGCGAGCATTGGCAACGACGGCAAGTACATATCAATGGAGAGCGGGCCGATAGCCGTCATCGACCCGAGAATCATAGCCATGGACAACCGTTGCTTGCGCGTGGAACGCGTGGAAGAAGGCCCGGGAGTATCCAGACGATTCGTGCGTATGTTCATTTCCGGCTTTCCACCTTTCTTTCATACAGTCTAGCTGTTGATTTTCATTATAATATTAAATCTTTTCATCATATAAAAAGGGTGGCTTCAGCCATTGAAGTCACCCTGTTCATTACATAAATCTGGCTGCAGAGCGTTATATTGTGACTGTTAGAGGTTGTTCAATAAGCCCCAGTGACCAATTTTGAACATGCATTTTTAGTAGAACTTCACTACTTCATCATGAGGCAAGAAGGAACGTTCCCCCGGCTGCTCCGCAGGCCATCCGAACGGCATTTGCCCAATCAAGGTCCACTGCTGCGGAATGCTCCATTTCTCTTTCACCTGATTATCAATGAGCGGATTGTAATGCTGCAGCGAGACGCCGAAGCCTTCCGCAGAGAGCGCTAGCCATACTGCATATTGCAGCATGCCGCTGCCTTGCTGTGACCAATTGTTGAAGTGCTCCTTATAGAGAGGGGCTTTCTCTTTCATAGTATCTACCGTCGCTTGATCCTCGAAGAACAACACGGTCCCTAATCCATCCTTAAACCCTTGCAAGCGCGCTTCCGTAGCTGCAAAACTATCGGCAGGCACGATAGCCCGCAACGTTTCTTTCACGAGATCCCACAATTGTTCATGACTCTCATCCATGAGCACGACCAGCCGACCACTCTGCATATTGAATGCAGATGGCGCATGAAGAGCCAATGTAACAATCTCATCAATGCGCTCCTTCTCCACCTTCGGGCTATTCGTTACAGCGCGAATCGAGCGTCTGCCTTGAATGGCTTCGACTAAAGTGCGGCTTTCCATTTGATTAGCCATCATCCATCATTCCTCTCGTAAGTAAAAATCTGAATTATATTCCCCTGAAACACGAGCTAGCATGCAAATACGCACAAGTGATATGTCTATTTCATCCTAAACCCCAATGTAACTATTATAGTTACAACGAGAATGATAATCAAGCATTGATTATTCCAGCATCAACACAAGCCTTGAATCATGGTTTAGACGCAGGAGCCATTAAGGATACAATCAGAATCCAATGTGCTGGGATGGAAAATACTTTATAAACAGTATGTTGCGCGCAATAAAAAGAAGCGCCGCGGCGTTAATATCGTCGTGGCGCTCCTCCTGTATTCGTTCATTGCGACGCTCTGCTAGTCTACACGGAACCCCCGCCCGGACGATCGAGATGGTACAGCTTCCGGTAACGTGGAACACGCTCCATTAAATCAGCATGCGAGCCTCTCATTTCAATTTTTCCGTTCTCGATAAAAATCACTTCATCCATCTGCTCCACCCCGACCAAATGATGCGTAATCCATACGAGCGACTTCCCTTGGATCGCCTCAAACATGGTGGCCAGCAGCTCCCGTTCCGTCCGCGGATCGAGTCCTACGGTCGGTTCGTCCAGAATAACGACAGGCGTATCCTGCAGCAAAATACGCGCCAAGGCGATCCGCTGCCGTTCGCCTCCGGAGAAGCGCTGCCCAGTCTCCAGCATCGGCGTATCATATCCCGCAGGAAGCGAATCGATTAATGCATCCAAGCGGACTTGCTTCGCTACGCGGCGGATATCCTCATCCGATGCATCCCGTTGGCCGAGCCGGATATTATTCGCCACCGTAGTGTCGAACAAGTGTGGGCTCTGGTTCAGCACGGAGATGACGCGCGGGATGGCCTCGCCGTAAGCGGACGCGGGGACACCGTTAATGGCGACGCTGCCCTGGCCCGGTGCAACCGCCCCTTGAATCAACTTCAGCAAGGTTGATTTGCCTGCCCCGCTACGGCCGATAAGCGCAATCTTCTTCCCTTGCGGGATATCCATTGAGATGCCATCGATGGTCCATGCATCCGCAGCATCATAACGGTAGCGCACCTCATCCATCGTTATGTGGGCATTGGTCTCCGCCGTCCGCAGCACTTCAGCCGGCACCGCCTGTTCAGCGGATCCGGCAGCTAGGCTGGACGAATCTTGAATTTTGCCAAGCCGCTCAAGTGAATCCTGGTATTGTGGAATCTTCTCGACAGCCTCGGATACGGGCAGGAATGCATCCATCAACGGGAACACAACGAGTGTGAAGGCAGCGATTAACGTGATAGAAATATGACCGTCCGCAGCCTGCTGTCCCGCCCAATAGGCCATAGAGACGACTGCCAGGCCTACCACGCATTGACCGATGAAGGTTCTCCATCTTGCCCACCCGCGCAGCGTCCCGTCCACCCGGGCGACAGCGGCTTCGTCCGTCTCATACGAGGCAACGAATTGTAGCGACCGTCCGCTGATGACCCAGTCGCTCATGCCGAGCACTGCATCGGTCAGCTTCTGATAGAGCCGGTTGCGTTCCTGCTTAACCTGCTTCTGCTTCGTTCTTGTGACCAGCAGGGAGATCCAAGGCAAGACGAATACAATAATGAGCAGATACAGCGCCATCAGAAGGGCAAATGGCACGTCGAACCAGCCCAAAGCCGCAATGCACACCACATACATCACGACAGCGATGATGCTCGGAAAGACGGTACGCAGGTACACATTTTGCAAATATTCAATATCATCCGCCAGCACGCCAAGAATATCCCCTGTGCGGAATCGGGAACGGATGAACAAGGCTTGCGGCTCCAACATGCGGTAGAGGCGAACCCTCATGCTTGATAAAATGCGCAGTACCGCATCATGCCCCACTAGACGCTCGATATAGTGTACCGCCGCTCTCCCGATCCCGAACGTTCGAACCAAGACGATTGGAACGTACACCATTAATATATTTTCCGGGCGAAGCGCAGACTTCGAAATGAGATAACCGGATGTGAACATAAGTGAACCGGCGCATAACGCGGTTAACATGCCGAGGGCAATGATGGTTGCGAAGCGCCAAAAATAGGTTCGTAAATAGGGGCGAAACCATGCTTCCCGTTTCAATATACTCCCTCCCCCTGTGATGCCATCATTTCGTAGTACACGCCTCGCTGCGCGAGCAACTGTTCATGCGTGCCGGTCTCGGCCACGCGGCCATGATCGAACACGATAATCCAATCCATATCCGGCATCCAGTGCAGACGATGGGTTGCCAGAAAGACTAGCTTGTGCTCGAACAAGGAAAGCATCGTCTCTTTTAATTCATACTCCGTTTCAATATCCAAATGTGCAGTCGGCTCATCCAGCAGCACGATCGGACGATCGCACAGGAACGCGCGCGCAAGCGCGACACGCTGCTCTTGACCACCGCTTAAGGCTCGTCCGCCGTTGCCGATCATCTCATCGCAGCCCTGAGGCAAGCTGGCTGTCAGCCCGGAAAGTCCAGCCGCAGATAAAGCACGTTCCACCTCTTCACTCGACGCCTCTGGGGCATAGAACCGGACATTGTCCGCCAGAGAGCTGCTAAAGAGGTAGGGATGCTGCGGAATGTAAGTCGTTTCCTTGCGCCACGCTTCATCGGTCAACGCATGAATGCTCTTGCCGTTCAACTCGAACTGCCCTGCCGAAGGATGCAGGAAGCCCGCCAGCACATCGATGAGCGTCGATTTTCCGGCTCCGCTCTCTCCGATAATGCCGATTTTTCGCATTCCTGTAACCTTGATCGAGACGTCTTCTAAGGAGGATGGCCCCTCTTCTTCATGCCGTACGTGAATTCCAGATAGCGTCAGCGTGCTTTCCTCTGTCCACGTGAAGGATGACGGCAGATCGGATGACATAGCCGACGCCGCATCATGAGCGAGAATGGAATCAATTGCCTTCCCAGCCTCTTTTCCGTTCAAGGTGGCATGATAATCGGCCCCCACCATGCGAACGGGCAGAAAATATTCCGGCGCCAATATAAGGATCGTCAACCCCGTTACCAGCGTCATGTTCCCTTCCACAAGGCGCAGCCCCAAGCTGACCGCCACCGATGCTACAGACAGCATCGTGAAGAAGTCGAGCGAGAAGGAGGACAAGAAGGCAACGCGAAGCGTCCGCATCGTCGCCGTCTGGTACTGGTCACTCACCCGTCCGATCGTGCCGCTGTGCGCGCGGCTGCGCCCAAGGAACTTGAGCGTTTCCAGTCCGCGAAGCGCATCGACGAAGTGGTTCGATAATATCCGGTACGACTCCCATTGCCGATCCATTTGCTTACGCGCGGCCAATCCGACCAGGATGAGGAACCCGATTAGAATGGGCATCGTCACGACGAGGATAATCCCCGCGACCAAGTCCTGCATGAAAATATAAGCGACCACCATAATCGGTGTAATCGCCGTGCCGATCATACGCGGCAGAAACAGCTCCAGATACGTGCGGAACTGCGCTACGCCTTCCAACACAAGCGTTACCAAATTTCCGGTTCCTTCTGACTTGGCAAATCTCGGACCGAGCTGAAACAGTTTCTCCATCAGCCGTTGCCGCACATCCGCTCCTGTCATTTCGGCAAAGCGGTACGCCACCTTCTGTTGAAGGAGAGCGGTAGCTTGACGGACAACAAAAGCAAGCAGGAACAACATTGTCGTTCCGGCCTGCTCCTGCAGCGGCTCCCCGGCAAAGAGGGCGGAAATGACTTCCGCCAACCACTTCGCCAGAAATATTATGGAAATACTTTGCACGAGGGCAAGGGCGGTCAATAAGAACAAAACCGGCTTGATCCCTTTGTATCCGAGTAAGTTGTTACCCATTAGTATTCCAAATGCTCCTTCTCATGTACGCGTTTGTGAAATACGAAATAGCTCCATATTTGATAGCCTAGCACGAACGGCAGCAGGGTTAACGTTACTATCGTCATCACCTTGAGCGAATATGGGCCTGAGGCTGCATTATGAATCGTCAGGTCGAACGCTTTGTCAATGGAGCTGACCATGACGCGCGGGAACAACCCAATGAACAGCGATGCAATCGATAATACAATGACCGTCCCCGTCATGCCGAAGGCCCAGCCGTCCTTTTTCTTCGAAGTAAAGGCGCCTGCCAGAACAAAAGCCACCACACCGAGCACCGCTACCGCGAACAGGATGCCTCCGTGCGCTTCGAACACATCAGTCATAAAGTAAGTCATCGTTCCGAACGCAACCAGCAGTATCGCAAGCGGGATCAACAGCTTATGAGCCAGCTTGCGCGCCCGTGCCTGCAAATCGCCGATCGTGCGCAGCGTCGTGAAGAACAACCCATGCACGAGACAAAGCATTGTAACGGTGACTCCGCCAACGAGCGTATACACATTCACCATGTCGAACAAGCCGGCGTTCATCTCCATGTTCTGGTCGATAGGAACCCCTTTAATGAGCCCTGAAAAGGCTACACCCAGCAGGAACGGTGGCAGCAGGCTGCCAAGGAAGATGGCAAGATCCCACGTCTTTTTCCAACGTTCGGTCTCCACCTTGCCCCGGAACTCGAACGCGACACCGCGCCCGATTAAGGCAAGCAGAACAACGACGAGCGGCAAATAATATCCGCTGAACATGGTGGCATACCAGTTCGGGAAGGCAGCGAACATCGCTCCGCCTGCCGTCAGCAGCCACACTTCATTCGCATCCCAGAACGGTCCGATGGAGTTGATGAGCACGCGGCGTTCTCCATCCGTGCGGGCCAGAAATTTCGTGGACATCCCTACCCCAAAATCAAATCCTTCCAAGAAAAAGAAGCCAACGAACAAAACAGCGACAAGTAAAAACCAAAGTTCATTAAGAGAAATCATGGTGTCCCTCCCGATCAAATGGGTCATTTGAATGTGCTGCCTTTACGGTTTCATTCGGACCCTTTTTGATGACACGAACGAACAAATATACCATTACTATACCAAGTATCGTGTAAATAGTTGAGAATGTGATTAAGGAGAATAGAACCTCTCCCCCGCTCACGCTCGGAGAAATGCTGTCCTCCGTCCGCATCAATCCGAATACGGTCCAAGGCTGACGGCCAAACTCAGTCATAATCCAGCCTGTCGTATTGGCGATAAATGGAAGCAAAATGGCAAACAACATAAAGCGCATAAACCAAGTGTTCTTGTTATCCAGCTTCTTGCGATAAGACAAGTACAAGCCATACATGGCGAGCAGAATCATGAGCGTTCCCGCGGCAACCATGATGCGGAAGCTCCAGAACGTCGTGCGAACCGGCGGAATGTAGTTGCCAGGACCATAGGTCTGCTCATATTCCGCTTGAATTTCGTTCATGCCCTTTACTTCACCAGAGAACTTGCTATAGGACAGGAAGCTGAGCAAATATGGAACCTTGAACTCCATACTATTCTCTTTCTTCTCCGGATCAATCGCCGCAAACACGGTCCAAGGCGCCGGATCCCCGCTTTCTCCCCACAAGCCCTCTGCGGCCGCCATCTTCATCGGCTGCGTGTGAACCAGATACTGCGCTTGCTGGTGGCCGAAGACGGCAACCAGGATGGACGAAATGAGTGCTACGATAACGCCGAGATGGAACGACTTTTTGAAAAATTCCGTATCTTGCTTCTTCAGCAGCTTATAAGCGCTAATACCAGTGATAAGGAACGCGCCCGTCGCAAAAGCAGCAAATATCGTATGTGGAAATTCCACCAACAGCTGGCCGTTCGTGATGAGGGCGAAGAAATCATTCATTTCCGCGCGCCCGTTATTAATCGTAAAGCCAACCGGTCTTTGCATGAACGAGTTTGCCGCCAAAATCCAGAATGCAGACATCGTCGTTCCAAACGCGACTAGCCAAATGCAGAGCAAGTGCAGCTTCTTCGATAACCGCTCCCAACCGAAAATCCACAAGCCGATGAAGGTCGATTCCATGAAGAATGCCAACAACGCCTCAATAGCGAGCGGCGCACCGAAGACGTCACCTACGAATCGGGAGTAATCTGACCAGTTCATCCCGAATTGGAATTCCTGTATAATCCCTGTTACTACACCGACGGCAAAGTTAATGAGGAACAGCTTCCCCCAGAACTTAGCCATTTTCTTATATTCTTCTTTTCCTTTGACGACATACATCGTCTCCATGATTGCGATTAGCAGCGCTAATCCAATCGACACTGGCACGAAGAAGTAGTGAAAAATCGTCGTCGATGCGAATTGGATGCGTGACAATATAACCGTATCCATCAGTTTCCCCTTCCACCTTTCTCTTCATAATTACAAATCATTAAGTCTATTAGGTCCCGTTCAACCCTAAGCGGCTTCTAATTGTATGAGGCGCTATTAGGCAAATATCGACATTGGCTTACCCCTATACCGGAGTCGAACACGGGATCAATGATGTTGATTACACGATTCATGTGATATTTTGTCAGATTAAGGCCTCTGGTAATGTGATTTATGTCACATCTTTTGGGGGAGAGATTGAGCAAAATGCGAACTTTGTGCCATTCGTCACAAAATAGTAATAATTGAAATATAAAAAGAAGAAAAATGACATTGAATTCTGGCCATCTCACTTCGTTCGGAGCCTATCCCTATCTGGTTTCTTCATGCCTTTCATATATGAATTACCGTAAATTGGAATACACTAGACCCGTCGAAGGTCTAGGATACGAACCGAACCGCAGACCATTTTCATGCAACCCTTATTGCATTAGGATGAAGATAAGAGATAAACAAGTACGACATAATGCATCGTGGTGCTTAATATAGAGTTCTCAGGGGTAAAGGAGTGGCTAGAAACGATGATAGAACGAGGAAATAAGACGAAGACACAGCGGAAAGCACAGGTGCTTGTATTGACAGGTGCCATTGGGCACGGCCATGTGCAAACGGCCAATGCGATCCGGGAATCGGCCGCAGCGTGGTTCCAGGAAGATGTCGATGTGCACGTCGTTGACTACATGGAACAGGTGGCACCCCATTTGCACGGGGTCGGCTCCTATTGCTTCATTCAGTGGCTTAAGCTGTTCCCGAATATGTACGGCTATCTGTTCGAGATGACACGCAAAGATCGCGGACTCGCCCAGTTGTTGAAAAGCGTTCGGCTGACCAGTCTGCGCCCCTTGTCCAAGCTGGTGCAGCGTATGAGACCAGACGTCATCGTCAGCACGTTCCCGGCTGCAAGCGCGGCCGTCTCGAAGCTGAAGGAACGCGGCCTCGTCGATTGCCCAGCCGTTACCGTCATTACGGACCATACGGATCACAGCTTCTGGATCCACCCGTACACCGATCTGTATATGGTCGGGTCACAGGAAGCACAGAACGTGCTTGTCGCGCAAGGCATCTCCGCGGCACGTATCGAGGTGACGGGAATTCCCGTACGTCCAGCCTTCTACAATACCTATGACAAACAAGAGCTGCGTGAACGCCACGGGCTAGACGGTTCCGCAATGACGGTGCTGATGATGGGCGGCGGATGCGGCCTGCTCGACGCATCGCTGCTGCGGGAGTTGGAGAAGGCTCCTTGGGCGAGCAGCATGCAATTCATCGTCATCTGCGGGCGCAACGAGCGGCTGCAGCAGCAGTTGGAACGATGGGCGGAGCTGACGCCCTTGCGCGTGCACATCGAAGGCTATGTCGAGGCCGTACACGAGTACATGGCAATGTCCGACCTGATGATTACGAAGTCAGGCGGCGTAACGACAACTGAAGCAGTCGTGCAGAAGCTGCCGCTGCTCGTCTATAAGCCGCTGCCCGGACAAGAGCAGGATAACATCCGCTACTTGCTTCGGAACGGGCTAGCCCGCCGAGCCAAGAGCGCGGACGACCTGCTGTCGAAGCTCGCTTCCTTCGAAGCTCACCCGGAGCAGTTGGAGCGAATGCGCGAGCGCGCACAAGCCGAGCAGCAGCATACGCCTGTCAGCGCGTTGCAGGCTATTCTGAACGTGCTGAATCAGCCGGCGATGCAGCGCAAAGCGGCTGGGCAATGGTTCCGGCGACGCAGAATCGTATAAGGGACTAATCGTCTAACCATCTATTTAAGCAGCTATTCGACCACTCGATAACAATTAGTCTATTACTCTATTAGTCTAATCGTATGTGTGACTGGTTATATGTGTGCCTAATCGTCAATCGCCGTCCAACTTTGGTCTGGAGCTTATGCATGGACGAATATAATCTAGCATACATGTCTGGACCAATTGGGTCTGGCGCTCATGCCTAACCGGCTTATATTTTGCGGTCAACCTAGACAACCTCGTCTGTGCCTATACACAGACGACTTCGGTCTGATGCTCACGCCCAGCCAGCTTCACTCTAACACTTGTGCCAACCAGCTTAACTCTATCGTCACGCCTAGATGACTCATTCTAACCACTTCGGTTGTCATTCTGGCCTAACTGCCCTCACTCTGACGCTCTCGTCTGGCCCGGTTCTTCCTGTTTAGATGTTTGGTAACGCGAATATGGATGAATCGGGATGCTCCGAGCCCAATGGAGGCTTCGATGAGAACATCCATTGGAAAACATACACCAGAATGTCCCGTTGCATGCAGAAACTATCCTTTTCGTTGGAAAACATCCAATCAAAAACACCCTATATGTGATCCTCAGCCATTTCGGATAATTCCACTGCACATTTTCCAATGGATCGCCCCGTCTACTGCCTTGACTCTAAGAAGCATTGGATAGAATCCAGCGGAATCAAGAGCACCATACTATAACTCAAAAAACAAGCTATTCCTCCGGCTAGTTCCACCTAGCCAACTGGACGAGTAGCTTGTTTTCGTTGCATGACGCGATTATCCTACACATTATTTCCGCTCCTGCTTCGAGTGGGCATACAACCGCTCCACCTTGTCATCGGGAATTTCCTTCTCTCCGTACCGCGCTTCATTGTACGCTTCACCCAACTCGGTCAAGACGCTAGTATTCGCTGCACGGTCCTGCCGTCCGATCTCCTGAACTGTCTCCTTCGGCGTCAGATAGGAGCGGTGCTCGTATCCCTTCGCCTCAGAGCGCTGCAGCTGATCCCGATACAGATAACGCACGCGTTCGCGATTGGTCTTCAGTTCCGAATATTTAGCATGCGGCCTCCCCCATCTCCGCATGGCCTGGTTCCAAGGCTGCATCACATTGCGGCGCAGCTTCTCCCACTGAAACATGCTCGTTTGCTCATCGATATACCCAACTTCTGACGGTGTCTCACCCTTTTGGCTGAAGAACTGAAGCAACCATTGCCATAGCTTCGGGAACCATTTCTTCACGGCAAATCGGAACAAGTAAATGAAGCCAGCAATGATGACGACCGCGAGAGCGCACCAGCCGGCGACGATGGCGATCCGCTCCAGCAGCTGCGCGAACGCGCTCGGCTCCTTGGCCTCCCCCAATCCCAACAGAGGCGGCGGCTCCGGCATTGACGGCGGTATGTCGGGCACGGCATCCGTCGGCGGACTGCTGCGGAACAGCCACCCGAGCAGCGATCGGGTCCAGTTCATAAGCGTATCCATCGCCGAACCGAACGTGTGCGCGACTGCCATCATAATAAAGGCAAAAAACGAACCGGCATACCACGCATTAATATGGCTCACCTGGGCCGGAACCGAGCTGCGAACACCTCCGGCATCACCAGATCCGGCACTAAGGTTGGCCTTGCGCAATTGGCTCCAGTTCATTTGAAACAGCGTGACGACGATGGCGATTATGCCAGCCCCTACCAGATGATCTTGAAACGGCATCATTTCTGGACGATATATAGATACGATATAAACAATGAAATAGACAGCCAACGCAATTCCGTTCCAATGCACGGTATCCATCCATAAGTCTAATTCGGACACAATCTTTACACCCCGGCCAAAGAGAACGAAGCACATTACAAGAGACACGATGCGGGGGATATCTATCGGTCCGAACGCAGCATACAGCACGCCCCCGATAACCAGTACCAACATGAGCCATAGGTTATCCCGCTTCCAGCGGAAGATCTTTTTCGCCATGACGCCGAGCAATGCAAACAGAGGCAATATGCCATACCAGAACGAGGCGCCTGCCTGTTCGGGAAGCAAATATACAGTAAGCAGAAATACGATCGGAAACGCCAACACGTATTCCAACAGGCCGCGGCATCCGTCTGATATCCATTTGGATTTATCCGGCATTCGGATTCACCTCTTTCGCTTCAGTCACTCGCCGGCTCGGCTCGGGCAGGACGACCAGCTCGACACCGTTGCCCCTCAATCGAATTCGGGATAGAACCGCGTTGCCATCGCTCGGCCGAATCGGCGTTATGATGACGAAATCAGTATTCGCCGCATCCTCCCACTGCTTCATTAGTGATTCGAACGACAAGGTCAGCTCCAGCTCCAGCTTCGACATTAGATCGAACATGGCGGACAGGTGGTGCGAGCCCGCAGCCGGTGTTAGCGTTACCGCTTGCCCCTTGGGATGGTCGTGCAAGCTTCCGTTACAGCTGAACCCCGTCTCGATGCCTTTCATCACAGTCAGGTTCGCAATGGAAGCCGCGTATGAGATCGCCTGCTCGACGCCTTCCGGCCTCGTAACCTTGGACCACATCCGTTCGCTCGTTTCAAAATTAACGATAATCATCAGCTTGCGGTCCGCTGTATAGTCGAACTTATGCACTTGCAGCTGGTTCGTCCGGGCCGTCGCCTTCCAATGCACCGACTTCAGTGAATCGCCGGCACAATACGGTCGTACGCCTGATTTCCAAAACGGATCCTCCAGTATCCACCGGCGCACGGTAATGTCCCCAATCCAGCTTTTATTGGAAAAAGGGATGTGCTCGATCGGCACCAATTGAGGAAATACGACGATTTCCAAAGAAAGCGGGATCCTTCTGACCTTATCGATAATTCCGAACGGATCGCCCACAGTCATCGTCGCACTGTCCAGCTGGTACACCCCCCGCCTCGTGCAAGTAATGTGGTGCCTTCGCACGATTTGGGTATAAGGCATCAGCGCGAACAAGCTCTTATGGTTCTGCGAGATTTCCCCGACATCCACATCAAGGTTGCTCTGACTCTCGAACCGGAGCGAGCTGTGGATCATAGATTCCAGGCGCACCCAAGACAGCGGCAACAGCTTGTCATTTCCGATAGTCTCAATCATCTCTACGCTCTCACCGACGAACAGCTTCTGCTTCGTGAACGTGCGTGTGTAGTATACGTTCTTCAACGCCAACTTCTTATACACTATCCCAAGCAGCGCCAAGGCGATGCCCAGGAACAATATCAACCAATGGAGCGGCATCATGATGCCCCCTTACTCCGTCAATTGCGGTTCCGTCGGCACAGGAACTTGGCTTACGATGTGCTGCAATACCGACTCCGCATAGGATGTGTGGAGCTGGGATGTGTTGTGAAAGAGCAGCCGATGGGCCAGCACGGGAACGACCATGGCCTTCACGTCATCTGGTGACACATAATCGCGGCCGCCTGTAACGGCATACGCCTGAACCGCGCGCAGCAGCGCTTGGCCGGCCCGGGGGCTGGCACCGAGCGCTATCTCATGGTGCTTGCGTGTCTGTTCCACGATTTTGAGCAAATACTCCAGAATCGAGTCATCGACGTGCACGTTCGTGTAATGCTTTTGCGCAATCACGATATCTTCCTTGGAAGCGACGGGCTCGATGCTTTGCAGCGGGTTGCCGAAGCGGAATCGTGACAGGATCGCTTTGCTCTCATCGAAAGAGGGATAACCCATCTTCAGCTTCAGCATGAAGCGGTCTAGCTGTGCTTCCGGAAGTGGAAAAGTCCCGTAATTGTCTAGCGGGTTCTGTGTTGCTAACACGATAAACGGCTCCTCGAGCACGAGCGTGTCCCCGTCAATGCTAACTTGCCGCTCCTCCATGCACTCCAAAAGACTCGATTGCGTCCGCGGTGTAGCCCGATTTATTTCATCTGCAAGCAGCAGATTGGTGAATACAGGACCTGGGCGGAATTGGAACTCACTGACCTTCTGGTTGTACACATTCATTCCGCTCAAATCCGTTGGCAGCAGGTCGGGCGTAAATTGAATGCGCTTAAAGGTACTGTCAATCGATTTCGCGATTGATTTCGCGAGCAGCGTCTTTCCAGTACCGGGAACGTCTTCCAACAGCACATGGCCTCCCGTGATAAGAGCGACGAATATCATATCGATGGTCTCGTCTTTACCGACGATGACATGTTGCACATTTTCCTTTATCGATTGGGCCAAAGCATGAATGTGGGATAACTCCATGGAAGCAGGCACCTCGTTTCGTATGGATTTCACAGGAAACCGTTTTCTTGGATCCATCCTTCTTCCTTCTCCATTATCCTGCTGAATTCCTTTTCGATCTCGATTTCCCACACTTACGAATTGGACCATGCATGGAGATTAATAAATTACCACCTACATACTCACGCCTTTGTTTACATTACATATTTATGGAATTATTTCCAACATGTTACATACATCTATATTGAATCCATGATACTGTATGGGCGAATTGTTCCTAGAGGAGGAGGTTGTAGTAACTTAAAACCGATGAACACAAATAAAAAACAACATTTTAAAAAGCCATTGACATTTATCCAATTGATAACTTACCATAAATATAGAAAAATAAAACAAATTTAGAAATTGGAGGGTTTCATTATGGGTTTGTCTGTGAGCAAAATGAAGTTCGTAACTGGTATTTTGCTGTTTAGTGCAATGCTGCTGCTAGTTGTAACTGTTTTATCGCCTTTCGCCACTGCTCAAGCTCTTGCTGGAGACAAAAGTAACGAAGCTACTTCTCAATTTGAAGAAGAATTAGCGTTTATTTTTGAGGAAGCATCCACGCTAAAAGATGGACTATTTGTTCTTGACACTGAGAAAATTGAGCAACGATTCGGCAAAGATCAAGTAGAGGGTATTGCTCTATTAGTTGAATTTATCAACAGTACTGCCCCTGGTTCAATGTCTACATTTAGCTTTGGATCCTGTATGTTGGATGCTTTGAAGGATTATTTGGGAATATCGGTTGTTGAGGCAGCACTAAGTGGTGGGTTGTATGCTTATTTAGTAAAAAAGGCATGGAAAGATGCTGCCAAATTACTTGTTCGCTATGCAATTACTATGAACGTTGCGGGTTTAACAGCTACTCTTATTTTCTATAGCGGCAAGTGTGCCATTTGGGGTTACAAAGCAGACGGCGAGATAGCTTATGGATAAAAGCAAGTTACCGAGCAGATTTAGTTTCATTATTTTCCCTATAATATTCTTCCTATCCTTTGTTGCAATAAAGCTCTTATTTTCCTCCTTAGATTTCACAGAGATACTCACTGATATAGCCTTGATTTTAGTTATTTATTACATCATAGTAGCAATTTATTGGTTTTTTTTCAGAAAAAAATAGCGATGCTTTCTACATTACAAGACTTCTCCAATAAGGAGGAGTCTTGTTATCAATTAGAGACAAGGCCGGATCTGCGCCCGATTTAAATACGTTGTTGTAAATATTTGCCTAATGTTATTTTTACTTGTATCGATTCTATCATCAATCTGTATTCCAATCAATCAGCCCCTCGCTCGTGAGAACGCCCGATCCACGAAAGACACGTCTAACTGAAATCATGATTGGCCGGTAAATTGGTTATAGTAACATCGACACGATGTCCAAGGAGGAATATTCAATGGATAATACGCATGAATTTGTAGAAAAACTGCACGATGCGCAACAGAAGAATGAGAAGAACAGAAAGAGCGGCAAAGGCAATCCCGGCCACAGCTTGCCCGGCAAGAAGAAGAGCACAAACAAATAACGGCGGGAAAATAGATATGCTGTCTGCTTTGCGAATGGAAGCACCGTCCCTGCGATCTGAATCATCGCAGCCTATGGTTAAACACCTGCCTTTTTCTTCATGCAAAAAAGCCATGATCCCGAGGATCAGGGCTTTTTGTATACGAAACCTGTTCATGTATCCTCGGTATTTGAATAAACCATGCAATATTGCTCCAAATCGCTGTTCGGAAGCGGAATGACATCAACGATGCTAAAGCCATAATGCTCATATACCAGGATGTTGTCCGGATTTTGCGTTTCCAGCGTGCATGCGATGCTGCGTCTGTTGCATTCCTCTATTAGAGGCTTCATGATGCGAGAGACGAAGCCTTGCCCCCGATATTTGGATTGCACCACGAGCATGTCGAGGTGAATGTACTCCTGATTGCCTAGCATGGACAACCATGCCGAGCTCATGCTGTGCAAGATGGCTATCCCTCTTGCAAATTGCCTGATGCCGATGTAGCGGCATATCGGAATGGACTTAACGATAGCAAGCAGCATTGCAGATACGTCCTTGAATCGCGATACGATGGATAATCCAGTCCGATCTGATCGGAATACGAGCGCGACCGCCTCCATGTTGCCGGAAGTCGAGTAAACGTCGGAGTACGGATACAGCATCGTGACATAATTGCAGAAAAAGATTCGGAGCACATCGAGCCTTGTCGAGCGGTCGGGCAAGATATGCTGGTACAACGGATCTTCCACAAAGCCTTCGGCAAGTACGTCGGCTGCTCTGCGGATGTCTTTACGGTCTAGTGTTATCAATGGCGTGCTACAAATAGTTCCACCCCGGATCTGTAAAAGTGTCGTTCTTGGATGCGAAGCGCCCTTGTTCAGCGCCTGCGTTATCATCGTACCGCCGGAGGAACGACGAGTCAAACCCGCTGCGCGCATGTCCCGACCGGAGACGTGGCTAGTCCCCTATCTTTTGCAAAAGACCATATATTGCTATATCTCAACTAACTATGCTAAACTAAAAGCACAAAGCAGTTTGATTAAGGTAACCTTATTCAAAAGAGGTGGAAACCGGTGCCGAACAATAAAATAAAGCTTGGTGTACCCAGCGATGAAGGACAAGTCAGCATCATGTTCACCAGAGGAGGTCCCCGCGAAGGCGCAGGCCGCAAAGGATTCGGGGAAACTAAGAAAATATCTTTGACTTTAACCAAAGAGCTATGGGGAGAAATCGAACAGCATTGCAGTTCGCGGAACTGCTCCCGTTCGGAAATCATTCGAGACATCATTGAATCTTATTTCAATGCAGAGTCGGAGGGATAGGTGAATTCATTTGTTGATTGAAGTACCGCAGCCTATTCTAGCCGAAGCGCTGCAGCACGTAATTAAAGCAGTGTCAGCCAACTGTCCTATTCCCATACTGTCTGGAATTCTACTGCGAGCGAATCGGGATGGATTGACGCTCGTTTCCGGCAATTCGAGCATGATGGTTCAATATGAGATTCCTGCCACGGAAAATGTAAACGTTCAGCGCACAGGAAGCATTGTCATCCCTGCAAAATATTTTAGTGAAATCATTCGCAAATTCCCTGCAGGCGTTGTGACACTAGAAATGAAGGAGCTCCTTATCATTTCAATTCAAAGTGGAAATGCGGTTTACCGTTTGTGCGGCATGGATGCGGAGCATTTTCCTCAAATGCCAGAAATCAATGACGGCATTCAAGCTCACATTTCTAGCACCGCGTTGAGAAGCATGATTCGCCACGTCGTGTTTGCTGTCTCTCCCTCGGAGAAAAGACCTGTATTAACAGGCGTATCCTGTCAAATTGATCGCGATGGCAACCTCCGATTTCTGGCAACTGACAGCGTACGACTTGCCTCCCGGCTCACCCGCGTGAGCTTGGCACAAGACATGGTCATACCGCCCGCAATCATCATTCCAGGGAAAAATGTACATGAATTATCGAAAATGCTGAACGAGGAACAGGAAACGGTTGAAATTACGATTGGCAAAAGTCAGATTGGATTTAGAACAAAAAACCTAATGTTTCAATCCGCATTAATCGATGGATCATATCCATCCGTGGATAGGTCAATACCGCAAACCCATTCGACGGAATTGATCGTCGACTCGGTTGAATTGCTGCATGCGATGGAACGGGTCTCCCTCTTGGCCGGTGACGACAATATGATCCAATTGAGCATCAACGAGCATAACGACATCGAATTGATTTCCAATACTGCAGAAATAGGGGATGTATTAGAAGGAGTGCATGCCGAGGAAATGAGTGGGGAACGCCTATCCATTTGTTTCAACGGAAATTACATGAAGGACATCCTTCGTTCCGTCGATAGCGCCAAATTGAGACTTGCATGTTCTGGAAAATGGAAACCAATAGTCGTGCAGCCAGTTGATGACACCGAATCTACATACATGATTACCCCATTACGGTCACATATGTAGCTTCGAGCGCACAACAGGTTGTGTGGTATCTGCAGTTGCACAACAGCCCCCCATCACAGGGGGGCCAACATGCCGTGCGAAGCCCGTTCAGAGGTCAGTGTCTACCATCAGACCGAGACATCGTCACTTCAAGCCTGTCGCAACTTGAAGCAACTGCTCCTTCGTGACGTGCGGCGAATCGCTCGCTACTCGCAAGATGAACTGCTGTCCTGCCTGCCCGCTCATCCAGAACAATTCCTGATACCGATTGGACTCGCTGAACAGGAACTGGTCATTGACCGTATAGTGCGCCTTCGCGCCTTGAACGTCCAGTTCTTCGTATTGCGCCGATTCCGAAGCAAGGCCTTTGCTCGTGACGTTCATGTCAGGCATAACCTCAACAGTCACGTAGATTCGATCGTTGTCTGCATTTTTATAGGTTGTGGTATAGCTTTGAAATGGCAGCTGCGGCCCCGGCACGACACGCCAGGCTACGCCGTTCCCGTTCTGCTTGCTCTCTTGGCGCAGCTCATCGAGAAGGCTGTACCCTTTCTCATCTACCATGGACTCGTAAGGATTCCCTTCCTTCCCTTCAGAGAAGGTGAAGCTGCCAGGCAACACACGAGGCAAGGAAAGCGGAGCATGCAGCTTCTTAACAGTCTCATTCCACCCCTCTGCGTCCTGCACTTGCTCCTGCTTAGTTACACCGAGCAGTGGATGTCGCTTGTATAGAGGGTGCTCCTCTTTCTCCAATGACGCCACGTATACGACTGCGGCTTGCCCGACTGCCAACTGCTGTTGCACATCCGCCAACGCGCGGCGGATATCTTCGGCGGCCGTCCGGGTTAATACAAATTTGGCATCAGTCCGCATTTCTATGTTCATCGTTCCCAGCTCGGCGCTGAACAGCAGCTTCTGTGCCGAATAGGCGAACCCGGTCAGAAGAACGACAGCGAGTGCGACTGTTGCCATTTTGCGCGTGTTGAACTTGCGAACCGTGTAACCCTTTCTCCCCTCTGCCTGAATATGGATGTGATACAGTGCTCCTATTCGTTCATCAAGCGAAGAAGGGCAGCTGACCAGATTGGTTGCCAGTTCATATTCACGCTTCAGTCTTTTTTCCATTGACATAGGTAGACGACTCCTTTCCAGCATTCCGCACCTCGAAAAGATGGCGCAATCTTTTCAGTGCGAGATGATGTCTCGATTTCACCGTTCCCACAGGAATCTGAAGAATGACCGCGATGTCCTCTAAGGGGCAATCCTGATAATACCGGAGAACGATGACTTCCTTCAGCTTCTGGGACAGCTTCTCCACGGCCGGTGTCACTTCTAATTGATCGCTTAGAGCAAGCAAATGCTCCTCTATGTCGTTATGCTGCGGCGCATCAAGCCCCGTCGTTACCCGCTCTAGCAGGCGGAACCTTCTCCACGCGCTTCGTTTCCAGCTGCGCACCTGCCTTACGATCAAGCCGTTGAACCAAGCGTGGAATGGCTGTTCAATATCATATTTGGATAAGCTGCGAAACAGTTCCAAGTACACTTCACTCATGATGTCACCCGCGTCTTGCTTATACGGGGCAAGAAAGTAAATGAGTCGGTACGCATGATCGCGGGTCGACTGGTAGACGTATTGGAACGCTTCGTCATCCCCTTGGCTCATCCGGATAAGCCAAGGCTTCAAATCGGATTCCTTCATGTGGCCAGCCTCCATTCAGGTCTTACACGGTATATTGGTCGCATCCCTCATTTAGGTTCACTGCAATGTGCCGAGCCAGACCTCGCTTAACCGTCGAATTCCCTCCTCTATCCGCTCCAATGGAATACCGCCGAACCCGATGAAAAATTCCAAGTCGTCGTTCACAGGAGGATGCAGCCATGTAAACGAAGCAGAGGCAAGACGAATGCTGGCAGCACTCGCCAACCGGATCAACTCTTGCTCCGTGCGGGAACTATCGACTCTCATCAGAATGTGGAACCCGGCATCTTCCCCAATAATGGAAGCCCGCTCCCCGAAATAGCTGTGGATGGAGGCGATGAGCCGATCATGCTTTTGCCGATACAGGTTGCGCATTTTACGCACATGCTTCTCTAGGTGGCCCCGTTCCATAAATAACTGCAGCGCATGCTGGTTCCACCGCGATGCCGACTGCTCGAAGAGCGTCCGATGCTCCATCCGCTGATAATCGCCGAGCAGCGACTTCGGCAGCACCATATAGTGAACGCCGATCGCCGGGGACAGCACTTGGGCAAATCCGCCCAAATAAATGACGTCCGCGTCTGGATTCAATCCTTGCAAAGAGGGAATCGGGCGGCCGTAATAGCGCAGTTCACCGTCATAGTCATCCTCAATGATGAATCCGTTCGTCTTCCGGGCCCACTCCAACAGCTGCAATCGCTTCGCGATCGGCATAATCATCCCCCGCGGAAATTGATGCGACGGAGACACGCAGACGATGCGGGCGGAGCTGTCGTATAATTCACCGAGGTTGATTCCGTCTTCCTCCAATGACACGGGCGTCACTCGATACCCGTGCTGGCGAAAGGTGGACGGACATAGCAAATATCCGGGGTTTTCTACAGCTATATGGTCCGTATGCTCTATCAATATCCGGCTGAGAAAAGAGAGCAGGAAGTGCGGATCGGAACCGATCACGACTTGCTCTGGACTGCAGCGCACCCCTCTGAACTGGTGCAGATACGTCGCAATTTCCTGCCGTAGGCCGGGCTCCCCCTGTGGATCCCCGTACCAGAGTAATTCCTCCATGCCCGAGCGAAGAGCATCATGGAACAAGCTGCGCCACACCCGAAACGGGAAGTGGGAACCGTCTATGTTCGACATGTGAAAGTCATATTTATATACCTTCGTATCACGGGCTGGAGCCGCCCTATTCGAGGCTTCATGTGGCTGAATCGGGCGGTCCCCTGCCCCGCTTCCCAGCCGCAAATACGGCTCTGGCAGATGCTGCACGTAGTAGCCCTTCCTTGGCACACTGGCAATGAACCCTTCCGCAACAAGCTGACTGTACGCCAGCTCAACCGGCGTCGTGCTCAGCGCAAGGAAATCAGCCAAGGCGCGAATCGAAGGAAGCCAGGTATGTTCGGCCAGCCGGCCAGATACAATTTCATCCTTAATATATTCGAGCAGTTGCACATATTGGGGAATATGGCTGTTCTCATCAAGCTTGGGGATGAGCAGCATGTAAGTCCCCTCCTCTGTCCTTTTGTTTTTTACAAATCTGTCTATTTTCGAGTATACAAGATTTGACTATAGTTGGAATAGAACAAACAGGAGGGTTGCAAGATGAACACTATGGAACAAGCAGGAACACCCGTACGATTTTTGGAAGGCGCAGGCGTCTATTTACGGCCTATCGGCTTGGAGGATGCGGAGTCCTATTATTACAAGCTGTTCGATCCGGAAGTCAGAAGACTGACCGGCACGCAGAAGCATTTTTCGAAGGAACAAGTTGTCCGTTACATCGAGGGCAAAACACAGGACTCATCCGGCATGCTGTTGCTAATTGCGCTCTGTGAGACGAATGAGGTCATCGGGGACATCGAGCTGCAGGATATCGACGGCATTAACCGCAGCGCTTATATACGCATCGCCATTGGCGGCTCGGCCCATCAGGGGAAAGGGTACGGCAGCGAAGCGATTGGCCTGCTGCTCGAATACGCATTCGGTACATTGCAGCTGCATCGGATCGAGCTGAACGTATTTGCCTTTAACGAACGTGCCATCCATGTGTATGAAAAGGCAGGGTTCAAACGTGAGGGCGTGCAGCGCGATGCGCTCTACTACGACCACAAGTACCATGATTCCATCATCATGAGCATCCTGGAGGATGAATACCGGAGCACCAAGTGACGGCGCGACACTAGCGTCATATCGGCAAGCCAGGGAGCGTGATGCTCCATGGCTTTTCTTATCTGATGATGTAATCGCGCCCATCCGTTATGAGTAATCGTTGACTATTATCATAATGTATTATAATATCATTATTGAAATTAATAATGGTAAAAATAAGCATTCAATTACAACGGCTCATCCAAGCCGCTTGACGAACAGAAAGGGGCATCGTATGAACACAACAACCGGCAAGGCAAAGCGAACCAGTCGGAAGAACTGGGCTAAAATGCTGGTGACAGCCCTGGCTGTTCTCGTGTGCATCATCGGTCTCGGCTTTGTGTATGAATGGGTCGCATCCTTGCAGGCCAAGCAGAACTATCCCCCGCCGGGCAAGCTGGTCGATGTCGGTGGATTTCGCCTGCATGTGAAGAAGATCGGGATTGGCTCGCCGACGATTGTCTTCGAGGCTGGCAGCCGGGAGTCCAGCCACATCTGGAGAGATATCCCTGAGCGGTTGGCGAAGGACGCGACGGTCGTCACATACGACCGGGCCGGCTATAGCTGGAGTGAGCAGGCGGATACGGAACGGACCGGCAACCGTATCGTGCAAGAGCTGCATACCGCGTTGCAGCAGGAAGGCATTCGCGGACCGTATATTCTTGTCGGCCATTCCCAGGGTGGCATGTATTCCCGACTGTTCGCGCAGCAGTATAGGGATGAAGTCGCCGGATTGGTGCTGCTGGATGCGCGACCGGAACAATTCTCGCAGGCAACGGATGCTATCTTTGAGCGGGAAGGACTGGATCCGGATAAGGCGGGATTGCCGCCTACGGCCTTGGTGAAGTTATTAAAAGCGTCAGGGGCTATGCGACTGTTCCAGAATTCCCTATTAGCTCAATTGCCGGCTGAGGAGAGGCCGCTCTATGTCAATGTGGATGCAGCGTCAGCTTACTTGGAGACGGCGGAAGAAGAAGACAGGCACATGACCGAGGTGGAAGAGGCTATCCGCGATCAACAGCTCGGATCCCTTCCCGTCAGAATCGTCACTCACGCCATTCCGAACGACGCCACCGCATTCGGCATGTCCGCAGAAAGCAGCCGCCAGCTGGAAGATATATGGCAGGAGCAGCAAAAGGGCTTGCTGGACATATCCACCGACAGCGAACTAATTATAGCTCAGAACAGCGGCCATATGATTATGCATGACGAGCCCGATCTGGTAGTTGAGATCGTGCAGGGATTATTGACACAACACCGGAATTGAAACCCGTTGTTGTGTCATTTTGCATTTAATAAGCCTCGCTTAGCTTGGCTGCCGCAGCCATTTCACACGATTGACAAATGTTAGTTGATTGACAAGTCGTATACATGGGCATTATTATATCTATAAACACAATGTGTAACCGGTTACACATGGAAGGAATTGAACCGTATGGCCACAATCAAGGACGTGTCCAGACTGGCGGGCGTATCGGTGGCCACCGTCTCCCGGGTCTTGAATCAGAATGGTTATGTCCACGAAGACACTGAGAAGAAGGTGTTGAATGCCATTCGGGAGCTCAATTATATCCCGAACGATGTGGCGCGAAGCTTGACGAAGAAATCGGCGAAGATGCTGGCGCTTATCGTGCCTGACATTACGAACCCGTTTTTCAACGAACTGGCCCGCGCTGTGGAGAAGGTCACCCAGTTGTACGGATATGCGACGATTCTGTGCAATTCCGATGACACCCCAGCCAATGAGAAACAATACATTCATGCTTTGAAGCAGAAATATATCGACGGGTTTATTTTAGCCACCAACACCTTGTCGCCTGAAGAAATACAGCAATTGGATGTCCCCGTCGTCATGCTTGACCGGACGATCTCCAGCACTATCCCGACGGTAGCATCTGACAACCGCGAGGGCGCGCGCATGGCCGTACAGTTCCTTCTGAACCAAGGCTGCCGGACTATCGCTCACATTCGCGGACCGCTCGAATTATCGATTGCCGACGAGCGATGCCAAGGCTACCTCGATGAGGTGGGACAAGCGGATTGGTTCCAGCCGGACTTGATTGTCAATGGAGACTTCAACTTGCATCATGCAGCTGATGCTATCCACGAGCTGCTGGATCGCCATCCAGACATTGACGGCATATTCGCTGGCAATGACATTATGGCCATGGGTGCCCTCCGTGCCGTACAGGAGCGCGGTGTCGCTGTTCCCGATGCGATGCAAATCGTCGGTTATGACGGCATAACACTTGGCGGGATGGTCTATCCTGAGTTGACGACCGTCGCACAGCCAATCTATGAGATGGGCTTGCTTGCCGCACGCATGCTCATCAAGCTTATTGAAAAGAAGACATTGGACGTCATGCACTATAAGCTCGATGTGGAACTCGTCCAGCGGGGAACGACCCGCAGAAGTGCAAATCAGCCGTAATAGAAATACAACCGTTGGGAAATACTACATGCCATCAGCACCTTTCCCTCCGGTCACATGCATCATGTTGTCAAATCCTCTTCATACCCGTTCCAAGCAGAAACGGCTCGGCCGCCCTTATATTTACGGGATGTACCGCACCGTTTCTGCAGAGTGAATCAGCACTCGCTCGGTCGCATAGGTTCATATACAAGCAGCCGTTCTGATTCATATACAAACGTCTGGGATGAAGAATTTCTTTGTTCGATGTGTAACCGGTTACACATATAAAACTCTCGCTAATATTCGTTATTCATAGAGCTGTGCCCAACAATCCATTCACTACACTAAAAGGAGTGCATTTACATGGAAAACTTGAAAAAGACCCCTATCATCTTGGATACCGACCCTGGCATTGACGACGCTGTCGCCATCGCCGCAGCTCTCTTCCACGATCGCATCGACGTCAAGCTGATGACGACGGTAGCAGGCAACGTGGGCTTAGACAAGACGACGAACAATGCATTGAAGCTGCTTCAATTTTTCGGCAAAGATGTTCCCGTAGCTCAAGGCGCCTCCAAGCCGCTCGTACGGCCAGCAGAGGATTCGAGCCACATTCACGGAGAATCCGGCATGGATGGCTACGAGTTCGACGCACCTGTTCAGGCCCCGTTGGCTCAGCATGCCGTAGAGGCCATGCGCGACGTCATCCTGAACAGCCCCGAGCCGATTACGATCGTGCCGATTGGACCGCTCACGAACGTGGCTCTGCTGCTTACCTTGTACCCGAATTGCGCATCGAACATCGAGCGCATCGTGCTGATGGGCGGATCCGCATCGCGCGGCAACCATACGCCGAATGCGGAATATAACATTTTCGCCGATCCGGAGGCAGCTAAGATCGTCTTCAATGCAGGACTGCCGATGGTGATGGTCGGCCTCGATGTAACGAGCCAAGCCACATTAACGACGGAAAATGTGGAAACGATAAGAGACATGAACAAGACGGGCAGCATGCTGTACTCTTTGTTCCAGCATTACCGGGGCGGCAGCCTCAAGGCACGCGGACTGAAAATGCATGATCTGTGCGCCATTGCCTACTTGGTCAATCCCGCGCTGTTCGAATCGCAAGACTGCTTCGTCGATATCGAGACGGTGGGCCTCTATACGGCTGGCACGACAGTAGTTGATATTAGCGGCCGCTTGGCCAAGCCAAGCAACGTGACGGTATGCTTGGACATTGACGTTCCGGCTTTCCGTGAATGGGCGCTGGAAGTGCTTCACAACGCGATTTAACCTCAACTTAGAAAAGGAGCGTGTTCCACGTGTTGGAGATTATTATTAGCTTAGTTCTCCTTGTCGCAACAGGTTATTTAATCGCCAAAAACTATGACGCCAAATTCGTGCTCCTCGCAGCCGGCATCGGGCTTATGATTGCTGCCGCGCTGCTTGGTCACCCTGTGCTGAAGCCGGAAGATTCCACCGGTCTCGCCCTGTTAGATCCGTTCAAGCAGATCGGGCTCATCTTCGTCAAGCAGTTGGGCAGTGTCGGTTTAACCATCATGGTTCTGTTCGGCTTCTCCAGTTATATGACACATATCGGTGCCAATGATGTCGCCGTGCATATGATGACGAAGCCGCTCGGGAAGATTAAGTCGCAGTACATTCTCGTGCCTATCATCTTCCTGCTTGGCAACTTGCTGTCGCTGGTCGTGCCGAGCGCTTCCAGCTTGGCGATCTTGTTGATGGCGACGCTGTATCCCGTATTGAAAAATACGGGCATGTCCTCGCTGACGGCCGGCGCTGTCATTGCGACGACGGCTACGATTATGCCGACTCCGCTCGGGGCGGACAACGTCGTAGCAGCGGAGAAGCTTGGCTTGAACTTGGTCGAATATGTCTTCTCGTACCATGCCAAAATTTCGATTCCGGTGCTCCTGATTATGGCGGTGGCGCACTACTTCTGGCAAAAATATATGGATAAGCGCCAGCAAGGTACGCTCCAGCAGGACATTAATGACGAGAAATTGAATGTGAACAAGGATCTGCCGCCGGCTTATTACGGATTGCTGCCGATTCTGCCGCTCATTCTCGTATTGGTATTCGGCTTGTTTATTACGAGCGTCAAGCTCGGTCTTATCGAAATTACGTTTATTTGTATGGCGCTTGCCATTATAATCGAGATTATCCGCAAAGGCTCCTTCAAGGAAACGTCGAAGCAGCTCTCGATCTTCTTCACCGGCATGGGTGCCGGACTGGCACAGGTCGTCTCGCTTATCGTGGCAGCAAGCATGCTGGTTGAAGGTTTGAAGACGATTGGCCTCATCGATATGCTCATCGAATCCGTGCAGCACGTAGAGAGCGCTGGCGTCATCCTCATGTTCATCTTCGCGGGCGTTGCGGGCTTGATCGGATTCATTAGCGGTAGCGGCTTGGCTGTATTCTACTCGTTCATCAATATCATTCCGGAAATTACGGAAAAAATCGGCGTCAGCAGCATCATGGTCGCACTGCCGATGCAATTGACTTCGAACTTGGTTCGTTCCATATCGCCGGTGGCGGCGGTCATCATCGTCGTTGCTTCGATTATTAAGGTTAACCCGATACAAATCGTCAAACGCACATCCGTGCCGATTCTGGTCGGGATCGTCTCTTGCTTAATCTTATCGTTCATCTTTTTCGCATAAGGCAACAAGAGGCAGAGGCACTGCCATAAGGACGTGTCTTGGGTAGGAAGGAGAGATTTCATATGAACCATATATGCGTACTGGGGAGTTTAAATAGAGATACGAGTCATTTGTTAACCAGATTACCCATGGTCGGAGAGACCGTTCACGGCATCGGCACATCATCAAGCGCTGGAGGAAAAGGGTGCAACCAGGCGGTGTCTGCCGCACGTCTGGGCGCCCGCGTATCCTTCATCGGCAAGGTCGGTGAAGATAAGGGAGGCGAGCAGCTGCTTAAGGTGCTGCGGGAAGAGAACATAGACACCTCCCATATTCAAGTCGATCCGGACGTCCCAACGGGAGAAGCCACCATTCTGATTCAAGAGGATGGGAAAAATGCCATCATCGTAACGGCGGGCGCCAATATGAGCATCCAGGATGAAGATATCGAACAGGCGTATGCGGCGATCGATCAAGCCGACATCGTCATCGCCCAGTTCGAAATTCCGATCCCGGCGGTGACGAAGGCATTTGCCTATGCCAAGCAGCAAGGCAAGGTGACCATTCTGAATCCGGCACCGGCGAAAGAGATTCCGGATGCGCTGCTGCAGGCAACCGACATTCTCGTGCCGAACGAAACGGAGATGCAGGTCATTACAGGCGCCGATCTGAACGGCGATGACGCCATTCGCACAGCGGCCAGCCAATTGCTCGGCCACGGCATCCGTTACGTCATCGTGACGCTCGGCGAGCAAGGCGCGCTCATCTGCCATGCAGATGGTGCCGAGCACGTACCGGCGCAGCTCGTCTCGGCCGTCGACACGACTGCGGCAGGCGATTCGTTCATCGGCGCGTTGTCCAGCAGACTCGATCTATCCCGCTGGCACGATCCGCAGCATCTTCGGGAAGTCGTGTCCTTCGCCAATTCCTTCTCAGCGTTGGTCGTGCAGCGGAAAGGGGCTATCGCCTCCATTCCCCACTCGCATGAGCTGGAATCGTAATAACAGGTTACATCAAGGAAAAAGAGCAGGCGCAGCCGAACAGCAGGATTGTTCAGGCTGCGCCTTCGTGTATGTTCCATGCTCATACCATATTGCACTCTCGGCGGACATCCGATATGCTGAGAACAGCTTCACTACATGATGAATAAAGGATGACTCTACATGGAGAAATGGATTGAATACTGTCTTAGCAAACAAGGTTCTCTTCTTACCTTCCCGTTCGGCAGCGACATTCCCGTCGTCCGCGTGGGCGGCAAAATGTTCGCGTTATTCCGCAGGACGGACGGTTCGTCCAGCGTCAACTTGAAATGCGAGCCTTTCCGCGCCGAGGCTCTGCGGGAACAATTTGCCGAGATTACTCCAGGGTACCATATGAACAAGCGCCACTGGAACACCGTACAGCTCCAAGGCAGCCTGGGTGATTCCGAAATCAAAACGCTTATCGATCACTCCTATGAGTTGGTCTATAAAGGACTGACGAAAGAGGAGAAAAGGGCCATCAGCTAACAAGGAACATAGCCCTTTGCTTAAGTTGCCCTTAACTAGCTATTGAACCTACCGTCAGACTTCAGACCGCTAACTTGTTGCTTGTCGCCAAGAAGTGCTTTATTATTATTTTTGAAAATGATAATAGTAAGATGAGGGGGAGCCCATGAATAAGAAAGCCCAATTAATTCTGCACCCAGTCCGCATGCGCATCGTGCAAACCCTGTTGGGAAATCGCAAGCTGACCGTACACGAGATAGCCGAACGGCTGCCGAATGTTCCTCAGGCTACGTTATACCGTAACTTAAATAAACTCGTTGCAGGCAACATCCTTGAAGTCGTCGATTCGAGACAAGTACGTGGAGCCGTAGAGAAAATATATGCGCTTGGGGACAGTAAAGCGAATTTTACGACCGAAGAGTTTGATGGCAGCACCAAAGAAGAGCAAATGAATTGGTTCATTCAATTTGCCACCGGCTTGATTGACCAGTACGGCCGCTATCTGGAGCAAGACCAGATTGACTTGGCCAAAGACGGCCTCACGTTCCGCGAAGCCGATCTATACATGAGCGATGAAGAATTCGAAGCCTTCAAGCTAGACATTCTTGCCGCCTACGGGAAAGTAATGCCGAACGAACCTGCACCGCATCGCAGCAAGCGGACTGTGTCCTTCATCATAATCCCTGAGGGCGATAACACAGGAAACAGCGGCCGGCAATAACGACTGTTGCGACCGCCCGAATGCCGATCCGCTCGTTGGCATGCCGAAGATGCCATCCATCGGATGCTCTGTCTTCCACGCCACATTGGCGAGAACCGGAGAGTAAGTCGAAGCGGCTGCCAATTCGCCCAGACCGAAGTAGCCCTGCTCCAGCTTCTCCTTCACCATATCCAGACTTGCAGGGTCGTGGAGATCAATCCCTGAGAAGAAGGGAACGAACCGCTCCGGATATTGCTGATACGCTTCTCAAGCATTCTGGTCAGTCTGAATGGCACTCGGTTCGGACACATTGCCGAACAGAACGACTCGATCCACCCTATACTTATCCCACATGTGGTCGATTTTCCAATCATAAGAACGATTGCTTGCGCTATGATTATGCGCATCGATTAGCGGGATATCTCCATACCGCTTGACCAAGTTGTCGAAGCTGTCTTTCGAATCCTTAGAAGACGCATCTGCCACCTTCGACTCATTCGCGGTCGCGGCAGCTTCCCTGGAAGAGGGTGGGGCTGGATCTGACGGCGGTAGAACCCAATACTTTAAGATTAGTGCTGCTCCAATGATAACAATCGCGTACATGCAGGCGAGTAAAAGCTTTTTACCTTGAGACATTATTCCACCACTTCCCTTCGGAAACGTTTATATACCCATTTACTTTGTACTAACGCTCCTCGGTTACATCATTGCAGCTATCCCTATGGCAGCAATGCGGGCGATGTTCGTCAGCATGAAATTTTGCACCGCCAAGCCGAACGTCTCTGCTTTCGTCTGCTTCTCTGTGAACAGCTTGATGTTCTTGCGAACTGGAATAAAGGTGAGCAATACGAGCAGCGGAATGATCGGATTCACTTGCAACAGCAACAGGGCGATGAGGTCTAAATAGGATGCATAGTACAAACAACGGAACAAGATTAACGCGTTCGGTTTGCCAATATAGACGGGAAGCGTATATCGCTTGTTCTCAATGTCTTCTTCAATGTCGCATATATTGTTGGCCAACATAATATTCGCAATGCCCAATATGGCCGGGATAGAGATGAAGAATATTAATAATACTTCAATGATGTTGATATGTATGTCGAGATATCCATTTTCAATAAATAGTGTAACTAGCTGTTGATTGTCAATGTGGATATAGGTCGAGATAAATATAATGACAAAGCCCATGAACAACCCCGAGAACAGCTCACCAAGCGGCATTCGTGAAATCGCGATCGGGCCTAAGGAATATAAAAATCCAACCATGAATGACAGGCCGCCCAGCAGCAAAATTATGATGTCGGTCTGCAAAAACAGCACAAACCCCGACGTCATCGCCGCAAGGAGCAACGTGACAATGACACCGACGACCGTGCTCTCTTTTAATTTGTGCTGGACGATGGCATTATGAACTTCATATCCGTAGCCATGGGTCTTGACCGCCTTTTTATAATCGATATAATTGTTGATCGCCGTCGTGGCCATATCAAAGGACAACAACGAAATCAACATGAGCAGAAAATGAGTCAACCGAAATTCTTGGAACCGAAACACCGCATAGAGGGTGCCTATGCAAAACGGTATCATGCTTGCCGCTTTGGTCTTAATTTCAACCAGCTTTAAATATTGTCCGACTGTCACAACCATACTCCCTTTTGTTTGAAAATTGAAAAATCATTTTTGAAATCTTTCACCATTTTATCGCAAAAAGCGGCAAATTACAGCATATTCCGTTCAATTGTTCCCTGTTGTGTCGACAATTTGAGCGACATGAAGTAAGAAACGGTCGAAGTCTTGCCTGTTCGGGTAATGGGCCGAGTTCTCCAGCACGATAAATCGCTTGCCTTTGGGCGTTTTTATGTGTTCATAATATTTCTTAGCCATTTCAAAATTGGCCGCCATATCGTGTTTTCCTTGAATGAAATAAACCGGCACCTTGATCTCAGGTATCGTCACAAACAAATTGGTGCTGATAATCTCCTCCTGCAGTTCCGTACTCTCGAAAATGCTAAACTTACCTCCAGATACCAACGTCTTATATATGTCCGTAATGGTGTAATCGGGAGATATAAATGCGCCCGTAATCAACCCGAAAATACTCGCTTGATCGGTATGTTCATCCTTATAGTTGTACCCGGTAGATTGATTCAGCAATTTTCCAAATTGTTCCTCGCGTTTACCGAAATAAGGAGCTGCGCCCAGCTTATGCAGCTGCTGTATCGCCTTCTGATCCTGATCTTCTTCTGCCTGGTTCAAAAGCCACTGGTAGGCCAACTTTTGACCTTCTATTATATTGGTGATTTGTCCGAGAGCGATATAAGCATGGAACTTTTCCGGAAAGCGATAGGCTAATTCTGTTCCGATTATGGTGCCGAATGAATTCCCGATAATATATATTCGATTTTGATGAAATTTGGTCCTGACATAATCGACGACCTCATTGGCATCGGTAATAAACTGCTCTATATTCATCGTTGCGATATCGATGTCCTTCGAATAACTCTTCCCTGCTCCCCTCTGATCATAATATACGGCGACACAACTGCCGGTGATTTCAGGGTATAGAGAACGGGAGCTCACGCCAAAGGGGAAAGGAGACCCTGGTCCCCCATGCAAAAATAAGCAGACTGGCTTCGTTCTGTCTTCACCTTCCATGAGAATATATTGTTTGATTCCGCCGATTTGCAGCTCTTCAACGACGCTAATGCCTCCGTTTTTCGTAAGTGCCTCGCCATTCTGTACAATCTGCTGCTGCATCACTAATCTGTAACCCAAGGCGATAAGAACGACGGACAGGAGGACGGCAACAATAATGAGTATGAACCATAACATTCGCGATCCCATCCTTTTTCTCGCTATGCTCATCAATCGTTGTCTCCTTGAACCTGAAGCACGAACTTCAACATATCCCGCAGAACTTGCAGTTGCTTAGACACATGAATGTTCTCTGTCCCTAGATGAACGCTGTTGAACCTTATCCCTTCCAGAGCAGACAGCATCATTTCGGCAATATCCTCCACCTGATGCAACGGTGTAAACTCTCCCGTACGGACACCTTCGCGAATGACACCTGCGCTCCATTCCATGGCCTCGGAGAACCGCTCCTGCAGCTGCGCCGATCGTTCCTCGTTCCTCCAAGCGGTAATGAAATACTCATAACCAACCGCAAAAAGAGGATCACCCGCCTGTTCCAGCATCTTTTCCTGAGTATCCAGCATCCATATTATTCGATCCCAAGCCGTCATGGCCTCATCCGGGAACGCCTCTAACACTTGTTCATCTTTGCCTAATATCAGGTCTTGCAACATGTCCTCCGTATTCGAATAGTACATATACACACCGCCAAAGCTTTTCCCAGATTCCTCCACAATGTCTTTCATCGTTGTCGGCTCGAATCCTTTCCGGCTGAATACCCTTCCGGCTGCCTCCAGAATTTCACGGCGGCGTTGTTCTTTGTAATGCGCAGATACTTTAGGTGACATGTTAGAACGACCTCCCATTATTGAATAGACAAAAAAACGAGAACTGTCTCGTTTATTTCAATGTTTTTATTATAACGAGACAGTTCTCGCTTTTCAAGAATGTGAGGGCTTGACTCTGCACATTAACGAAATGATCCGTTCGTGCAATGGCGCGCTCAGATTGACGGTGATCCGCTTCATCCACCCCTTTGCTTCATTCTCCCCAACCTTCAGGAAGCGGCAGTCCGATGACAACTCAAGCTAACTGCCATCATGATTGGCGCTTTATGTTATGTCCTATACGAATCGGCATGTGCTTATCGCCATTGTTATCCTTCCTGACCTTATGGGAGAGTGAGGCAAGGGGGGAAAGGGACACACTTTGATAAGGAGGGAACGTGAAAGCGCCTGACTCCAAGGCAAAGACATCTTTTATTCATGACAATATCTCGCACTGGAATTGATTTGGAACTATTTCTATAGTTGGGGCGTCTATATATATAGAAATAGATAAGGGGGATTTATCCAATGGTACCTGATGCCAAATGTAGACGGCGGGATATCATCATCCTGCTGCTGTCGCTCGTCGGTGCCGTAGCACTGTTCATAGTCATATTCGTTACCTTTTCCTTCAAACACGTGGAAGCACAAGTGCAGAAGGAGCAGAAGGATAATACCGGTCCCGACATCAAAATCTTGCAGGACGGTGTGGAAATGAAATTAAGCAATCCACCCTTCCTCAAATCGGGCAGAATTTTCGTACCGCTGCGCGATCTGTCTCAACTGCTGGATTTCAGAACGGACTGGGATGCCACACATCAGATAATTACTGTAATTGGAATCAACCATGTTGTAAGGGTGGACCCATACAGTATACAGGCTCTCGTCGACGGGAAATCGGTCAGAATGGATGCTGATCCGGTTATTAGAGGCAATTCGACCTATGTTCCTCTGCAATTTTTCGCCTCTGCCTTCAGAACTCCGGTTACATGGGATACGTATACGAAGACGGTCAACATCAATAATCAATCGAAATATCTTCATGCCGTCCATCCAGACGGAACAATGTTCTGGGTCAGCAAGCAAAACGGCACGCTCTATATGAGAAGCGCTGACATGGGAGCCAAACTCGTAACCGTTGGTCAACTCCATTTGAACACGATCGAGATCGACAAAGGGAATATGAGGGTAGAAAGCTTAGACCCCCAAGGGTATGACATTGAAATTGCGGTTTCCATGAAAGATATGACGGATGTTGTGTATAACGTGCGTGTCCTTGGCGGTGCAATCACGAGGGAAACGATAACTGTTCCAAGCGACTGAGGCCGACTGCAGCGGCATTTTATTCTCTTGACTTTCGAATCTATCAGCTTTAATCTAAAGATAGGTAGATAACTAGATTCATTTTCCAATTACATATATTTATCTTTATTGATAAAGGCAAACCCATCGAAAGATGGCGACGCAAAGCTACAGGGGCTACGGCGAAGTTTTTCGCTAAGCCAGCCAGTTACCGATATAGAAGCTTAACGTTTCTTTGCGACGTTATGAAGCCCTTCTTATTTCGGTAAGAAGGGCTTTTTCATTTACAATTTTACAACTGCATATGTCAACTCCGTATTGACAAGGGCAAACCCACTGAAAGGTGGGGACGCAAAGCTACAGGGGCTTCAGCGATATTCGCAAAGCCAGCCAGTTACCAATAATGAAGTGTAACGTCTTGTTGCATGGATTATGCCCTTCTTATCTCGATAAGAAGGGTTTTCTGTTTTCAAGACGCGGCCTTCGATTAGGAGAGATTGTAATGAAGTGGGACAAGCGTTTACTAGTATTCCTTGCATTTATTACTCTAATATTTGCTTTACCTACATACACGGTTCATGCAGAAGATAGCACAATTGATAGATTGGTCGTTCTGCCAAGCGGCGACTATAACGTCAATGAGGCAACCGCTATGAAGCAACGGCTAGAGAAGATCCCGGCCAACATCTTGAGCGCGCTGTTCAACAAAGGCGTAAAAATTAAATTAACGAACGACATCATTACGAATGAGCCTGAATTGAATTATTTAAAAGGCGTGACGCCAAGAGGGTGGGAAGGCACAGGATTAACGTGGGATGATGTTCCAGGAGTAAGCGAGAGAGTCGTCGTTGCCAGAATTGGTTACAGCAACAAAGGCAAAGGCCATAACTCGTTCAATCTGGAAATTCACGAAACGATGCATGCGATAGACCGGTTCGTATTTAACGAAGTTAGCAGCACAGAAGAGTTCAAAAACATATTTAATGCAGAAGCTAGCGTGAATTATAGCGGAGACGGCTATGTCTCAGTTCAACCGACAGAATACTTTGCGGAAACCGCCAGCTTGTATGTATATAGCGAGAACACACGCAATGATCTGAAAAACAGCATGCCGCTCACGTATGAATTTTTGGACAAGCTGTTTACCAGCTAATATCGATAAATGAGAAAAGCTCCTCTCTGGTCACGCCAGAAAGGAGCTTTCTTATTGCTTAGCGGTGATATCCTACAGGTCTTAAGGGTACACCCGATCCGGATTCACTTGATCCCAGACTTCGGTTTCATCCGCATTTCTCTGATACTCATGATGATTCGTAGCTTCCAGCACATCCGTGTAGTACCACTTGGTCGGCGTGTTGTCCGGCCACTGCTTCGCATCCTTGTGAATGCCGTCTGCCTTCACCTTCCGGTTCAGAACGCTGTTGATGAAGGACATGGCTTCCGCACGGGAAATGTACTGGTTCGGCTTGAACGTTCCGTCTGGATAGCCTTTAATCCAGCCTTTGTTAGCAGCTGATACGATATATTTTCCTGCCCAATGTCCGCTAATGTCGGTAAACATATCGTTTTTCTGCTCATCCAGCTTGTCGAAGCGTGATGCGATCGCGGCAAATTCCGCTCTCGTAATCGAACGTTCCGGCTTAAAGGTTCCGTCTGGATAACCCGTGATAATGCTCGCATTTTCCATCGTGGAGATATGTTTGTTCGACCAGCGCTTGCTGTCGACATCTCCGTAGGAATTGCTGCCTTTCATGTAGTTGCTGCGGGTCTCATTCTCCATCAGTCGGTAGAAGATAACAGCAACTTCCTCGCGGCTGATAAGGTTCTCCGGCTTAATCGTTCCGTCCGGATAGCCGTTAATGTAATTGTAGTGATTATCCATTTCCAGCTTCGGTGGAACTGGCGGCAATGGCGGTACCGGAGGCAACGGGTTGACCGGGTTAGTCGGGTTGGTCGTTACTGTTGTCGTCGAGCCGCCTGGGCTACCCGTTCCAGGATTCCCCGGATCAGGATTGGTCGTATTTTTCGTGTAGTAGAAAACATACTCCTGCCCTTCGCTAGTCGTAAAGGTATACGTGTCACTTGCCTTGACAGGTGTGTACCCGGATACCGATACAGCCGAAAAAGCTACCTTCTCGCCAGCTTTGCCGCTCTTCGTCGTCGGTTCGGCCAGTTGCTTGCCTGTGCCTTGCTCCAAGTATTTCACGGTGACGTGTTGGTCTACATTAGATGCATCCTTGGTGTAGTGAATCTCCAGTAACTGATTCGGTTCACTCGTAAAGGTATAAGGGTAAATGGACTGTTCAGGCGTATATACCGCCCCAGTAACGGTAATCGGTGTCGGTCTTACATTGATGTGTTCTCCAGTTCTGCCCTTAACGCTTGTCGAGTCCTTTACAGGCTGGTTTGTTTCCTTATCCAAGTGCATGATGGTGAGCAGTTGCACATCATCAGCGCCACCCTTCGTATAGAAGAAGGTGTACTCTTGATCCGGATTAGCGATAATTACATATTCATGATTAAAGTTCAATGGCGAATACACCGCATCAGACACTGTAATCTGATCGGCAGTCAGCCAGAGAATATCTCCAACCTTGCCTGTATGGAGGGTCGGTTCTTGCAAGACTGCATTTGTATCCTGCTCCACATAATGAACAGTTACCGTATAATCTTCACCTTGATTTACTTTGTTGTAGAAGAAAGTGTACTCCTGTACGTCTGTATTTGTGATAGTGTAATCGACGCTATAGCTTTCAGGAGCGTATACGGCATCAGATACCGTAATATCTGTTGCTGTTAACTTGATGCTTTCTCCAACTTTTCCGGTATGTGACGTGGACTCTTGCAACACCGCATTTGTCGCACGCTCCACATAATTCACTGTCACGGTACGTTGTTCATCCGTTGGAGCATCCTTTTTGTAGTAGAACGTGTATACATTGTCTTCTGCTTTAAAGGTGTAGCTATCGCTGGACTTCACTGGCGTGTAACCCGCTACTTCCGCGGCTGTCAGCTCCACCGTTTTACCTGTTACTCCGTCTACGGTCGTGGCTTCCGCCAGAACTTTATCCGTGCCTTGCTCCAGATAGTTCACCGTCAGCTTCTGCGCGCTTCCCTTGTAGTAGAAGGTGTACACATTACCTTCTGCTTTAAAGGTGTAGTTATCGCTGGACTTCACTGGCGTGTAACCCGCTACTTCCGCGGCTGTCAGCTCCACTGTTTCACCTGTTACTCCGTCTACGGTCGTGGCTTCCGCCAGGACTTTATCCGTGCCTTGCTCCAGATAATTCACCGTCAGCTTCTGCGCGCTTCCCTTGTAGTAGAAGGTGTACACATTACCTTCTGCTTTAAAGGTGTAGCTATCGATGGACTTCACTGGCGTGTAACCCGCTACTTCCGCGGCTGTCAGCTCCACTGTTTCACCTGTGAATCCGTCTACGGTCGTGGCTTCCGCCAGAACTTTATCCGTGCCTTGCTCCAGATAGTTCACGCTCAGCTTTTGTGCTGTTCCTTTGTAGTAGAACGTGTACACATTGCCTTCTGCTTTAAAGGTGTAGCTATCACTTTCCTTCAACGGCGTGTAAC
>NZ_JAMAWB010000149.1:0-255 GCF_023713585.1 Paenibacillus sp. MER TA 81-3 | reverse complement strand
CCCCCCCCCCCCCCCCCCCCCCCCCCCCCCCCCCCCCCCCCCCCCCCCCCCCCCCCCCCCCCCCCCCCCCCCCCCCCCCCCCCCCCCCCCCCCCCCCCCCCCCCCCCCCCCCCCCCCCCCCCCCCCCCCCCCCCCCCCCCCCCCCCCCCCCCCCCCCCCCCCCCCCCCCCCCCCCCCCCCCCCCCCCCCCCCCCCCCCCCCCCCCCCCCCCCCCCCCCCCCCCCCCCCCCCCCCCCCCCCCCCCCCCCCCCCCCC
>NZ_JAMAWB010000148.1:0-255 GCF_023713585.1 Paenibacillus sp. MER TA 81-3 | reverse complement strand
ACGGAGACATACAGGAAGCATCGCTTCCACCCACAAACGTTTTCACTCGTTTTCAGTTTTGAAAGAGGAATCTCTTTCTTTTCTTCTGTTTGGTGGCGATAGCGGAGGGGTTCCACGCGTACCCATCTCGAACACGACCGTTAAGCCCTCCAGCGCCGATGGTACTTGGACCGCAGGGTCCCGGGAGAGTAGGACGTTGCCAAGCAGAGCGCATTGCTCATGGGCAGTTCTTCTGAACTGCTCTGAGGGCCCTTA
>NZ_JAMAWB010000147.1:0-255 GCF_023713585.1 Paenibacillus sp. MER TA 81-3 | reverse complement strand
ATAGCGGACGAATCGATGTCCACGTTTCTCTAATTCTTTGTCCAATTCGTCCAGTACGATGTTAGATAATAGCGGACTCAAAGGACCACCCTGCGGCGCTCCTTCAAGTGTCGGTTTAACTAACCCGTTTTCCATCACGCCCGATTGAAGGTATTTACGAATAAGCAAGAGAACTTTCTTGTCCTTCACTTTCTCTGAAATCTTCATCATTAAGCGGTCATGATTAACGCGGTCAAAGAATTTCTCCAAGTCCAA
>NZ_JAMAWB010000146.1:0-255 GCF_023713585.1 Paenibacillus sp. MER TA 81-3 | reverse complement strand
ACCATCGGCGCTGGAGGGCTTAACGGTCGTGTTCGGGATGGGTACGCGTGGAACCCCTCCGCTATCGCCACCAAACAGGTATTCAAGGGTTTGCACCTTGAAAACTGAACGCGAAAGTTTCAACTGCCTCGAATCATATTGCTTAGGATAAGCCCTCGACCGATTAGTATTCGTCAGCTCCACACATTGCTGTGCTTCCACCCCGAACCTATCTACCTCGTCGTCTTCAAGGGGTCTTACTAATTGGGAAATCTC
>NZ_JAMAWB010000145.1:0-255 GCF_023713585.1 Paenibacillus sp. MER TA 81-3 | reverse complement strand
CGTTATGAGCAATGGGGGGACGCAGAAGGATAGGGACGCGAGCTGATGGATGCTCGTCCAAGCAGTGAGGCCGGTCAGTAGGCAAATCCGCTGACCATAAGGCTGGGCTGTGATGGGGAGGGAAAATGATAGTACCGAAGGTCTTGATTTCATGCTGCCAAGAAAAGCCTCTAGCCAGGATGAAGGTGCCCGTACCGCAAACCGACACAGGTAGGCGAGAAGAGAATTCTAAGGCGCGCGGAAGAACTCTCGTTA
>NZ_JAMAWB010000144.1:0-255 GCF_023713585.1 Paenibacillus sp. MER TA 81-3 | reverse complement strand
TTTCACACAGAAGCTGAACGCTGAACAACGCTTCTTCCTGGAGCGCTTGAATAGCAAGATAGACATTCTCTTGACGGTATTGGCTTAGCTTCGCCTCCTTTGGAATTCCTGTAACTTTTTTAGAAATACATTCTCCGCTCGAAGCCGCTCGTTTTCATATTCCATCTTTTTCATCTCGAGTTTTTGGCGATCGGCCTCTGTTAATTCCTCCGGCGCTTTCTTTCTTCCCCGTCCATCCTTTAACGCATCCTGACC
>NZ_JAMAWB010000143.1:0-255 GCF_023713585.1 Paenibacillus sp. MER TA 81-3 | reverse complement strand
AGCAGGCGAACGAGTCAAGGCATCCGTTACTAAGTTCATCGAGACGAGACTGAAACTAAAGGTAAACCAAGCCAAAAGCGCGGTAGACCGCCCATGGAAACGGAAGTTTCTTGGCTTTAGCTTTAGTTTGAACAAAGAGCCTAAGGTGAGAATTGCAAAGCAATCCTTACAGAAAGCAGGGTCTAAGATTCGAGCGATTACCTCTCGAAGAAAATCGATGAAGATGGAAGAGCGAATTAAGGAACTAAACCAATA
>NZ_JAMAWB010000142.1:0-255 GCF_023713585.1 Paenibacillus sp. MER TA 81-3 | reverse complement strand
GTCTTATGGTAGTCATGCTGATGAGCAAGACAGTATTGCACAATATCGATCCGTTCCTGCCAAGTCGTCGAACGCCCCTTCGTCATCGCTTTCGCTCCTCCTGAATAAGCTTTTAAGCTGCTATGACTATTATACTCCTTAATCCAGTTGAAAAGCTGCGTTCTACTTGCAATCTTGTATTTATCGATGATCTGATATTGGGACAATCCTCCCTCTATGTAATCCTTCACCGCTTGGAGCTTAAGCTCAGCACTA
>NZ_JAMAWB010000141.1:0-255 GCF_023713585.1 Paenibacillus sp. MER TA 81-3 | reverse complement strand
AAGAGACAATTCTTCATTTTTTTGAAGAGTCTGTCTCTTTTTTTCGGTATAATCAAAGTATCTCATCAAAGGCTGGTGATCTCTGTGCTCCCGAAGCAACAAAGCTTTATTTTGAGCCCATATATGGTACTCTACAATCTGGTAGTTCCCAAAGATAATCTACTGCGCAGAATGGACGAGTTGGTGGACTTTGGCTTTGTCTACGAAGAGCTGCACGTCAACTATTGCCACGATAACGGACGCACCGCGGTGGAT
>NZ_JAMAWB010000140.1:0-255 GCF_023713585.1 Paenibacillus sp. MER TA 81-3 | reverse complement strand
TTCCTTGGTTAACCGAGGAGGAGCACCAGATGAATGCTTGAGCCGCAAGGCGACCAATCCGCCGTTTTCGTACGTATGAATGTAACTGCTCACCGTCATTCGATTACGATTCAGAATTTCAGCGATTGCCGTCATGGATGTGCCTTTCAAGTGCAAATAGATGGCTTGATAGCGTTCATACATTCGACGCTCTTTGGCTTGTTTCATGGCTTCTTTTACTTTTTCCAGTTCATTATGCTTATCCATGGCGTTCCC